>NZ_FOHT01000059.1:0-11507 GCF_900111425.1 Draconibacterium orientale
GCTCCTACCCTTTTGTCCCCGACGTAAAGTACGGGATTTGGCAAGCTCAACTGTCGACATTCCTGCCGGCAGGTTCCCTCAAAAAGGAAAAACGGTTTTTATTCAGAGCTAAGAGCTAAATTGGACAGGGATGTTGTGAAACCGATACAATTTTAAACACAAGCACTAAAGTCTGATAAAACAAGGTGGGGTGTTTTAATTACTTCCTGCTTCTTTAATTTCAAACAGATTGGATAGATTCCGGTAAAATAAACCCGACCGTGTTGTAACATAAACTTTATTCTTATACGCTGTTATGGATGTTATGATTTCACCGGCAAGGCCATCGTTATCTAATTCAACAACGCTGTATCCGCTATCACTAAACATTACTTGCCAAATTTGCGACCTCCAATATCCAATAGTCTTATCTTCAATCGTTGTTAAATTCAGGTGTGCAATTTCAAATTCCGAAGTACTTGTTTTATTCCAAATCTTTCCATTGTTGGTCGAATGCAAAAATTCATTCTGCCCAAGTGTAAAATCATATCCAAATGCATAGAGGGTATCATTTCGTTGAACCATGTCATATAAATGAAAATCATCGAATTTATCGGTTAAATTCCCTTCCGTGTCAATCCTGTAAGTTTTAGAATCAGTAGTTACGAAAAACAGCTCATTTGAACTTTGTAAATAGTTAACATGATACTCATACTCATCTTCTATTTTTATTATTTTAGTATCCAATATTTCTGTTGGCAACATACTACTTCCGGTCTGTTGGGTATTTACTAATAATAGTCGTAGTTGTACTACTTCATTTGACCTTGAATAATAGGGAATTAATACCTGTCCGTTTTCGTTAATTGCAATACAATCGTTCCAGGCAGCTCTTTCAAAATTAAAACCCGAAAATGTAGGATCAACCTCTTCCATTTTCAAGGTTGTTGAATACGAGGCGGCTGAACCATAATTAGCCGTCGATATAAAATTAACCTGTGCAGCCGAAGATCCTGTTTCTTTATAAGTAACAGTAATTTGCGATGTAATAGGAATTTTACGACTTACCGGTTTGATAGCAATATTCTTTTGTTTTATAAAATCATCTTCAAATATGCTGTCGTATCCACCAAGGTTAGCGACATCTCCTACCTTACTAAAAAAATCGGTTCCTGAAATAACCATATAACTACTATCAACACTAAAGCTATTTAGTAGAATTGAATTATCATATTGAAAAGCAGGATGATTATTCCACTTATGTGTTTTAAAAACTTCTACTATGTTTTCTTTTTCACAACTAATTGAGAATAAAACAATAATGATTAATACAAATACATTTCTCTTTTCCATGGCTATATTTTTCTTGCGTTCGATTGTTTGTAATTCAAAGTGCTCTGCATAACTCATAAGTCATTTGCACATTATACAGCAACATTGTGTACTGCAATCAACCTTCGCGAACGACTCACACATGCCATCTTACCAAACATAAATTGATTATTTTGTTATTTGCTAAATACGAATAATGTTTTCAATGTATCGGGCAATGAGTTATTTAGTGCAATAAATGTAAACAATTATTATGTAAATACTTGTTTTCTGAACAAAAAAAAGGCCAACCCAGGGATGTCATCTTTACAAAAAGATGACATCCATACTGACGGAACGCGATACAACCGCGCACCAACGGGATGATACTTTGTAATGCAGCACCGTTCGAAAACTGGCTCCCCTTTGGGGAGACTAATCGAGCAATTCTCGCGAAATTTGAGTCATAAAAAAAGGCCTCACAAAAAGTGAAGCCTTTTTCGAGCGAGAAACGGGACTCGGATGCTGACGCCTTGGTCAGCATCCTGACATTCCTTTGGAATCGTCAGGGCCCGCGACCCCGATCCGTCAAAAGATAAATCAGGGGCTACTAGTTGAGCAATCCTCGCAATTTTAAGGCATAAAAAAAGACCGCATAAATTAATATGCAGTCTTAGTTTTCGAGCGAGAAACGGGACTCGAACCCGCGACCCCGACCTTGGCAAGGTCGTGCTCTACCAACTGAGCTATTCTCGCATTTTTTAAGAACAAACTCTACTTCCCTGGCACTTCTGGTGCTCTACCAATGCCGAAAAACTCAAATTTATAATTTGTAAGTTTTCGAGCATCCTCGGCAAACTATGAAATCAAAGATTTCTGGTTTGTCGGGACTGATTTATTCTCGCAAAAAATGGTACCCGAGGCGGGACTTGAACCCGCACGATCATAATGATCATTGGATTTTAAGTCCAACGTGTCTACCAATTCCACCACCCGGGCATCCTTTGGATTATCGTGAATGAGCGAGAAACGGGACTCGAACCCGCGACCCCGACCTTGGCAAGGTCGTGCTCTACCAACTGAGCTATTCTCGCGTATTTTAAAGAACTTATACAATTCAATCCATTAAATAAACTATGCTCTACCAATGCCGAAAAAATTCAAATTTATAATTTGTAAGTTTTTCGAGCATCCTCGGCAAACGATGAAATCGAAGATTTCCGGTTTGTCGGGACTGGCGATTCGTGCATATTTTAATGAACTTGCTTTTTCAAAAGCGATGCAAATATATTGCTATTTTTTTATCTGACAAAAATTATTGAAGTCCATTAAGAAATTCCTGTCAATTTCTTTATTTCATTCAGCTTATTCAGAGCCTCTATTGGAGTCAGATTATTCACATTCAGCCCGGCTATCTCATCTCTAATTTGCTTTAGCACAGGATCATCCAACTGAAAAAAGCTTAATTGTACACCTTCGCGTTTTTCACCAATCTCTTCTAAAGGTTTACTTAAACTTTCCTTCTCTTTTCCGCCTTCCAGCTTCGATAATATCTGTTCTGCACGTTTAATTACCGATTTTGGCATCCCGGCCATACCCGCCACATGGATACCAAAACTATGATTACTGCCTCCACGAACCAGCTTTCGTAAGAAGATAACTTTGTTTCCCACCTCTTTTATGGAAACGTTAAAGTTTTTCACTCTTGGGAAAGCTCCCTCCATTTCGTTGAGCTCGTGGTAGTGGGTGGCAAATAGCGTTTTTGCTTTGGTAAAAGCATGTTCGTGCAGATGTTCCACAATCGACCAGGCGATGGAAATACCGTCGTAGGTTGATGTTCCGCGCCCCAGCTCGTCGAAAAGAATCAGGCTGCGATCGGAAACATTATTCAGGATGCTGGCTGCTTCGTTCATCTCCACCATAAACGTTGATTCGCCCAGCGATATATTATCCGAAGCTCCAACACGGGTGAAAATTTTATCCACAAAACCGATTTTTGCTACTTCAGCCGGAACGAATGATCCCATTTGTGCCATCAACACAATTAATGCTGTTTGGCGCAACAGTGCCGATTTACCCGCCATATTGGGCCCGGTGATAATAATGATCTGCTGATCTTCCTGATCGAGTTTTACATCGTTGGCAATGTACGACTCGCCAATTGGCAGTTGGTGCTCGATAACCGGATGTCGTCCTTCTTTTATTTCAATTGAGGTGGCATCAGTAACCTCCGGGCGGAAATATTTATAAGATGTTGCACACGTGGCGTACGACAATAAACAATCGATTTGCGCCAGAATATGCGAGTTCAGCTGTATCGCCGAAATATATTCAGAAAGTGCAAAAATCAGCTCGCCAAAAAGTTTTCCTTCCAGCACCTGGATTTTCTCCTCGGCTCCCAGAATTTTCTGTTCGTATTCTTTCAGTTCCTCGGTAATATATCGTTCGGCACTTACCAGCGTTTGTTTACGAATCCATTCGGCCGGAACTTTATCTTTATGTGTATTCCGCACCTCGATGTAGTACCCAAAAACATTGTTAAAACTGATCTTCAGCGATGGAATTCCATGTTTTTCGCTTTCGCGCTTTTGAATTTGTGCCAGGTAATCTTTTCCTGAATAAGCGATTTTTCGCAGGTCATCCAGTTCTTCCGAAACACCTTCGGCAATCACTCTTCCTTTGTTAATTGCGGTTGGCGGATCGGCAACAATCTGCTTTTCAATACGCGCCCGAATCAAATCGCAAGGATTTAATTGCTCGGCAAAACGGTTTAAGGCCGGATTCTCAACACCGGCGCAAGCAGCTTTTATCGGAACAATTGCGGCCAAAGCATTTTTTACCTGCATCACTTCGCGCGGGTTGATACGACCAACTGCAACTTTTGAGATCAGTCGTTCCAAATCGCCCATTTGGCGTAGATGTTCTTCCAGATTTTCTTTGGTTTCCGGATCTTTCAGAAAAAGTTCGACAACTTCCAGCCGCTCGTTTATCGGATCGATATCTTTTAAGGGCAGCGCCATCCAGCGTTTCAGCAAACGCGATCCCATTGGCGTAATGGTTTTATCAATCACGTTAATGAGCGCCTTTCCACTTTCGTGAAGCGGTGCAAACAACTCGAGGTTACGAATGGTAAACCGGTCGAGCCAAACATAGTGCTCCTCCTCAATCCGGCTTAATCCCGAAATATGACTTAGCTTCTGGTGCTGTGTAATATCGAGGTAATGCAAAACAGCACCGGCGGCTATAATGCCCAACTGCATGTTATGCACACCAAAACCTTTTAACGAACTGGTTTCGAAATGCCGCGTCAGGCGGTCGTTTGCCGCATCTTCGGTATATACCCAGTCTTCCAGATTAAAGGTATAAAATTTAGTCCCGAAAAGATCGTTGAACTCCTTCCCTCTTCCGCGCTGAAACAACACTTCTTTGGGTTGAAACGAGTTCAATAACTTATCGATGTATTCAAAACTTCCTTCGGCAGCCAGAAACTCGCCGGTTGAGATATCGAGAAAGGCAATACCTGCCCGCTTTTTATCGAAATGAACCGATGCAAGGAAGTTATTTTCGCGGTTCTCAAGAATATTATCGTTGATGGAAACTCCCGGAGTTACCAGTTCGGTAATCCCGCGCTTCACGATCTTTTTGGTCATTTTCGGATCTTCCAGCTGCTCGCAAATTGCCACCCGTTGCCCGGCCCGCACCAACTTGGGCAAATAGGTATCGAGCGCATGATGCGGAAATCCTGCCAACTCCACATAACTGGCTGCTCCGTTTGCCCGGCGCGTTAAGGTAATTCCCAGAATTTCTGCCGCCTTTATGGCATCCTCTCCAAATGTTTCATAAAAATCGCCCACACGAAAAAGCAACACCGCATCAGGATGTTTATCCTTGATGGAATAATATTGCTTCATCAGCGGAGTTTCTACATATTTCTTTTCATTTTTTGCCATCGTTGAGCAAAGATAATTGTTTCAAAGCATGGAAGAAATCTACCACTTAATTGTTCATCCAAACTTTTCAACAATATCGGGGGACATCAAGGAAAAAGTTGAAAGGAAAAAAGCAAAAGTAACTGCGATAAAAGAAATTAGATTACAAATAAATATCGCTGATGACTTTGATTCAAGTTCCGAAAACTATTTTTTGCACCGTTCTTTAGAGCGGTGTAACGAATAGGATATAGTGATTATGATTTTTCAGGATTTTTGTAGAATAAAATTTACAAAAATCCTGAAAAACCGGGTTGGACTAACCAACCCAATATCACCGCCTTAAAAGACGGTGCAAAGGATAGTTTTTCATAAAATCGATTTCTGAGAGTCAGCCCAGATTATTTGCGAGTCACTTTTAAAGACCTCAGAATTAGCAGCGAATGCGCCAATGCCCGGATAAAGAATGTGGCTGCCATGATGAAAAACACCGGATGAAATTTTTGAGGCATAAAGGGTGCCGAAACAAAAAACACGATCATCCACACGGCAAAAACAAAGTGATAATAACGCACCGCCTGACGCCATTTTTTTCGTAAGTAAACAATTGCAAATAGCAGACTCAGCGGCACCAGCCACATGAGGTTGTAATTTGGGCTCATTGCCGGATGCTCGGAATAAATGGTAAACCAGGTAAGCAACAATCCGCCCAATCCGTTTATTCCGTACAAAACAACATCAAGCGCGGGCTTCATTTCTCCGTTTATATACTGCTTCCAGGTGAAAAAAGCAACCACCAGCAATAACAACGAAAATACAATCAGCGGCCCCCAAAGCCATGTCAGTAGCTGAGTTTGCTCAGGTGCCTGGTAAAGTACCTGAACCGGTTGAGCAATATGCTGGCCGTTATCATTTCTTTTTGCCGATGCAAAATGCTGCATCACATAATCAGGCAAAAACATTTCTTCTTCAAGCGTTGCCTCCCGGTCGGATTCGGCTGCCACCAGAAAATCGATACCAAAATTCAGCCATCTTATTTTGTGGTGATAATCTTTTATCAACGTCCGCAGCGTTTTATGGCTGGCACTATCAGTGTAGGTTATGCCACCATTTACGTTATCGGCAACCACATCGCGCACCCGCGTGGCACAGTTATCAAAGAAAAAATTATAGCGGTAAACCCGGTTTTCGGGTTGTGCATTCCATAAAAGAAAATCCAGTATTTTTTGTTTTTCCTGCGCCGTCAGGTTAAGTTCCTGCTCAAAAACACTGCGTTTATCGTGTCGGTATTCATTCAAAAAAGTCTGAAAACGATAAGCACCAAGCAGGTAATCGGTTTGGCCGGCACAAAAACGATACAAAAAATTGGGGCTGCTAAAATCGAATATTCCGTAGTTAAAAACCACATCGTAATTAAAAGCCGGATCATTTACCCGAATAGCCGAATGACCATAAACCGAATACATTTCGTTACCCGGGCTACAGGTAATGATGCTAACCGTTGCCTTGTCCGTCAATTGAAAAGCCAGCCCATTAAAAGCAAGGGCCACAAATACTACAATTAAAAGCCGCTTTAAGAGATTCATGAATGTTTTCTGCCTTATTTAATTTTCAATAAAGGAACAAAAAAGCTCATTTCCCGCGTAAATAAAATACAATATTTTAATTTAGACTTGTTCCAGATTAGAAAATTCAATTCTTTTTCTAATCTTTGTATGGAATTATACCGATGTGAAATCAAATTGAGTCTTTATAAGGCAACAATTTCTTTCAATCGGCATCAACCATTTTAATTTCAGCGTTTTGCCTAAGGCTCACACTGAAAAACAATTGGGATTATTTACAAGATGCATGTGAAGTTTAGTGCGATAAATGCACAAAAAGGTCACGCATCAGACAGAAAGCAGAGAGGATTATATGAGTTGTAATGGATGTTCGTTCAATAATTCAACAAGTACAATAGCACAAGGATACGACTGGCTGAGTGATTTGCCAGACACCACCGATAAATCAGATATTGTTGAAGTTAAGTTTAAGTCAACCCGCAAAGAATACTATAAAAATGTTGAAAATCTCCCGCTAAAACGTGGAGACCACGTAGTTGTTGCTACCTCGCCGGGGCACGATGTTGGCGAAGTAACCCTTACCGGTTACCTGGCCGAAAAACAATTTAAGCTGCGGATTAAAAACCCGTCGCGTTACAACCTCAATGTGGTTTATCGCAAAGCTTCGGACGCTGATATTCAGAAACTGAATGAGGCACGCAGCCGCGAAAAAATCACAATGATAAGAGCGCGCCAGGCTGCAACCGAGCTGGGGCTTGATATGAAAATTGGCGATGTTGAATTCAGAGGCGACAACAAAAAAGCAATTTTTTACTACCTGGCCGAAGGACGTGTTGATTTCAGGGAACTGATAAAAATATATGCCCGCGAGTTCCGCATTAAAGTGGAAATGAAACAAATTGGCGCCCGCCAGGAAGCCGGTTTAATTGGAGGAATTGGATCATGCGGACGTGAATTATGCTGCTCGAGCTGGCGAACCGATTTTTCAAGCATCTCGTCGGACGCGGCATTGAAACAAGGCTTGTCGCCATCGGCACAAAAAATGGCCGGTGCCTGCGGAAAACTAAAATGCTGTTTGCTTTACGAGCTGGACGCCTACATTGAGGCCGGAAACGAATTCCCGCGTGAACTTCTCGACCTTGAGCTGGCATCGGGATTGGCCAAACCATTTAAAACCGACTACCTGAAAAAGGAAATCTGGTATGGATTGGAAGGCAGCATGGGAACCACTTTCAACCTGTCGTTAAAGCAAGTGCGCGATATTATTCAGAAAAACAAACGAGGCATAAAACCCGAAGTGCATTCCTTAAGCGCTCAACCAAAAGAGCAAAACAAAATGGAAGTTACGCTCGACGAAAGCCTGGATCGTTTCGACGATAAAAAACCTTCGCGCAACAAAAAACGACGCAACAACAGGGGAGGCAACAAAAAGGGAGGCCGGAATTTCGAAAACAAGAGTAACAATCCGCAAAACAAACAAAACGCTTCAGAAGCTGGCGAAAAAAACAAAAAGCCAAACAAGCGGAGAAATAACAATCCGAACAGAAAACGGAAACCGGGGTTTCAAGCTAAAAAGGGACCACAAACGTCGAATAATACGAATTAGCCAAAGTCCTGATTACCTTAAATAAGCAACATTAATTCGGAGGTGACTCTAACAGCGTTAGTAGCGATTAAGATCAACACCGAGAGGCGCTTAGCGATTCTAACCGCTTAGCGCATAATTGCTATTTTCATCGTCAGCGGTGGCTTTTTTGAAAAACGTTTTCAGTCCTTGAAATTTCGGGAGAAAAAGTATTTCCCGTCTGGAAAGACAACGACAAACTACTTTTTACGGATAACAGTCATGCCATCGCGCAGCGGAAGGATGACCTTTTCAACGCGGTCGTCGTTTTTAACCAGCTTGTTGAATTCGAGGATGCCGATGGTTTGCCCGTCATCGTGGCGGGGTTTATCCAGTACTTTACCACTCCAAAGTGTGTTGTCGGCAATAATGTACGCTCCCGGCTGCATTTTGTCAATCAGCAATTGGTAGTATTCCACATACTCCCGTTTGTCGGCGTCGATAAAAACCAGGTCGAACGATTGGTCAAGCGACGGGATCAGTTCCGTTGCCGCCCCGATTTTTTGTTCGATTAAATGTGCCACTCCGGCTTTTTCGAAGTATTTTTTGGCCAGCGCCTCCAACTCATCGTCAACTTCAATGGTAATTAGCTTTCCATCTTCGGGCAATCCTTTTGCCAGGCAAATGGCCGAATAACCGGTAAATGTTCCCAGCTCGAGAATGGTTTTCGGGCGGATCATTTTTGCCAGCATCGTAAGCACCTGCCCCTGCAAATGCCCCGAAATCATGCGGGCACCCAACACTTTCAGGTTCGTTTCGCGGTCGAGTTCCGTTAACACCGGATCTTCCTCATCAATGTGATCCAAAATATATTGATGCAATGCCTTTTGCCTGTCCATTCCTGTTATTTATATATCAACGTACTCATCTGGTTTTTATCCAAAATAATATTGGCCACTTCCTGTATATCGTCGGCACTAATGGCCTCGATTTTTTTGAAGATTACACGCAGCGGATCCACTTTATCAAACAGCATAAAACTTTTCCCGATGGTGAGCATCATATCTTCGCGACTTTCGGTTGAAATGGCAATCTGCCCTATCAACTGCTTTTTTGCACGACTTAACTGAACGGCGCCCATTTTTTTGTCGCGCAGCAAGTCAAACTCTTTGTGCACCAGTGCTACCGCTTTATTCAGGTTCTCTTTGTCGGTACCGAAATACACGTTAAACAAACCGGTATCAGAATACGCCGTGTAGGCCGACTCCACGTTGTACGCCATTCCGCGACGTTCGCGCATGGCCAGATTTAAACGCGAGTTCAGCGCCTGGCCGCCAAGTACATTGTTCAGCAAAACCATGGCAATACGCTTCGGGTTTTTAAAATCGAAAGCCACATTACCCATTACACAGTGCGCCTGAAAGGTGTCTTTTATTACCGTTTTTGATTGCGGCTGATAATTTACAAACTGCTCTCTTTTCAACTGCCGCAAACTTTG
Source organism: Draconibacterium orientale (assembly GCF_900111425.1). Taxonomy (NCBI): domain Bacteria; kingdom Pseudomonadati; phylum Bacteroidota; class Bacteroidia; order Marinilabiliales; family Prolixibacteraceae; genus Draconibacterium; species Draconibacterium orientale. Next base: position 9,847 of record NZ_FOHT01000059.1, read on the forward strand.
CTCCACCTCTCCGAAATACTTCTCCAGCATTTTTAGCAAAGCCGCAAAATCAATATTCCCCACCGAACTGATCACCATTTGATCGGTATGGTAGTTATTGGCAATAAAATTGAAAATCATATCGCGGTTAAAAGAACGCAGCTTTTCTTTTGTTCCCAAAATATTACGGGCAATGGGATGACCATCGAAAACCTGTTCCTCAAACTCATCGAAGATCAATTCCGACGGTGTATCGTAATACGAATTTATTTCCTCTACCACCACCTCTTTTTCGAGTTTGAGCTCTTTTTCAGGGTAGGTGCTGTTAAAAAGAATATCGCTCAGCAATTCGGCCGTGCGATCGTAATGCTCGCTTAAAAAAGTAGCATACAGCACGGTTTCTTCCTTTGTGGTGTAGGCATTCAGCTCGCCACCAACGCCCTCGATACGGCTAAGCACATGAAACGACTTGCGCTTTTTTGTGCCCTTAAAAACCGAGTGTTCGATAAAGTGCGCCAGGCCATGTTCATCCTCGTTTTCGTCGCGCGATCCGGTATTTATTAAAACCCCCAGATGCCCCACCGGCGAATCGGTTTGCTGATGAATTATTCGAATGCCGTTATGTAATGTATGTATCAGATAATCAGTATCAACCATTGTCTTTTAAACTAATCGTGCAAAAGTATAAAAAGTATTGGATTGCAGACTCATACGGCTTACAAAACGCATGAAAGGATTCTATGTAAAATCGAAAACATTGATGACAGGTGAAATTTTCAAATGATTCTATAACGATTTTTCGTTCGGAACAAGCTGACCAATTCCAATCAACTTTAGAGGCCGAACGATTTTTTATCGATCTTTTACCCGGAGCTTTGTGTCTTCGTAAACTCAACCACTCGCACCGGGCTATTGCCTGTAGCCCGCTTCGGGGCTTTAAGCACCAAGGGTGCGTAATCAATAGCCAGGGGGAAGCACCCGCAGGGAGCGCAGCCCCGGGGATAGAAGAGAAAAATGACAAAGGCGCAACTTCTTCCGATTTTTAAACTACAACCCTACCATGCGCCGCATATTAAAAATCGATTATAAACCAGAACCCCTAAAATAGTTGTGTGTACATCGTTGTCGGAGGATTTGGAGGGCAAGTAATTCAGTTTCAAATAAAAACGCAAAAAAAAGATCAACCACATAAACTCACGCCGAATTCGGAGAGCTGAAAAAATCAATTTTTTTTCACTTTTTTTGGTGTTGAACTTTGTGATTTTAAAAAAATGTATACTTTTGCAACACCAAAATAAAGGGGGTGCTACTTAAAGCCCAACTTTAGAAAGGTGCCATAGCTCAGTTGGTAGAGCAACGGACTGAAAATCCGTGTGTCCCTGGTTCGATTCCAGGTGGCACCACAAAAGGGAGGAACATTGTTTCTCCCTTTTGTTTTTTTATACACTTTACTTTCCATTGTGTCCCTGGCTCCCCCGAAGATCGGGGCAGGTGGCGGATCACATTGAAAAGTAGGTGGAGAAGTAAAAAATATCTCACTCAGAAGTTTCAATATTGAATAAAAGCGACCAGGCATAAGCAACATTATTTTGGCTTATCAGCCGGATTCTACTCTTTGGTTTAGCCCAAAGAGTAGACAGAAAACCCAAGGCTGCGCCCGCTTCCCTCGGAAAAGCTACGCG
>NZ_FOHT01000030.1:0-67504 GCF_900111425.1 Draconibacterium orientale
TAATGAGTTAATTATAAAAATGATAGTAAAGCACTGTGGTGGAGATCCGAGTTTAGTTTTTCGCTGAATTAGGCTTTTTGAAAATCGTGTGCCTTGGGGATTCTTCCGAACACTCCTAATTACAAATCCGCACCAGCGGGGAATGTTTCGCCGCTCGCAGATTTCAAGGCTAAGGGATACAATGAGTGTACAACTCGCAATTGCCCGTTATTCTGCCATCAAATCTTATTTTTTAATAACACTTCGTATAGTGTATTATTTTAAAAGACAATACAGATAAGAATGATGGGGACTTAAGGATCCGGTCCTTATTCTTTTAAACTGATAAGGATCGGATCCCTTTATTACAAGCGATTTGAAACCACTAAGCGCATTTGCCTACGAAAAAGAGTACACTCTGCCAATAAGCCATTATTTACTGATTTCTTACAATAAAACATTCATGATTCCCGAAATCACCAAGAGGGATGAAAGGATATTAATATTGTTTCACGCAAAGAAAAGAAGAAGCGCAAAATTCGCAAAGGTATAGAATCTGTTTTGCGTGCTTTGCGAAAACTTAGTGATCTACTCTGCGTGAACTTTTTTGTTTTTACCAAAGTGACTTTCAGAAAAAAAGTCCGGCAAAACCGGACTTTTCAATATCGTAATCAGAAGTCTTCTTATTCAGGCAACCCATATTTTTCAATCACAAAGTCGATGTCTTTGTCGCCACGGCCACTGAGGTTAATCAAAATTGATTCCTGTTGGTTTTCCTGGGCCAGTTTTAAACCGTAAGCCACTGCGTGTGCGCTTTCCAGTGCCGGAATAATTCCTTCCAGACGGCTTAGTTCAAAAAAAGCATCGATGGTTTCGGCATCGTTGGCAATGCCGTAATTTACTTTGCCCATATCTTTCAGCATGCTGTGTTCCGGTCCAACACCCGGGTAGTCCAAACCGCTGGCCACCGAATAAACCGGTGCAGGTTCGCCTTTTTCATCCTGCAAGGTATAGCACTTAAAACCGTGAAGCATGCCCGGTTTTCCGTAGGTAATGGTGCTGGCGTGGTCGCCCAGTTTTGTGCCAACTCCGCCCGGCTCCACACCGTGTAGCTGTGTATCTTCAATATCGAGGAAACCCGAGAACATTCCCATGGCATTACTTCCGCCGCCCACACAAGCCACTACGTGATCGGGATTTTCGCCGGTCATTTCATAAAACTGCTCTTGTGCTTCAATTCCTACAACGCGCTGGAAATCGCGAACCATCATCGGAAAAGGGTGCGGGCCAACAACCGAACCAATACAGTAGATGGTATTTTCGGGATCTTTTAAATAGGCTTCAAAAGCCGAGTCAACCGCTTCTTTCAGCGTTTTTAATCCGTGCGAAACCGGAATTACTTCGGCTCCCAGAATTTTCATCCGCACCACATTCGGGTGTTCTTTGGCAATGTCAACTTCGCCCATGTGAATTTCGCACTCCAAACCAAAATAAGCTGCTGCAGTTGCCAGTGCCACACCGTGTTGTCCGGCGCCGGTTTCGGCAATCAGTTTCTTTTTGCCCAGGTGCTTGGCCAATAAAGCCTCGCCCATACAGTGGTTTAATTTGTGGGCGCCCGAGTGGTTCAGGTCTTCGCGTTTCAGGTAAATGCGGCCACCGTATTTTGCCGACAAATTTTGGCAGTAGTAAACCGGAGTTGGCCGGCCCTGAAAGTGTTTGCGAATGCTGCGAAGTTCCGAAATAAAATTATGCGATTTGCTGATGCTGAAATAGGCTTTGGTAATTTTATCCATTTCTTTTTGCAAATCGGGTGGAATAAACGAGCCACCATATTCCTTGTAAAATCCCTCTTTATTTGGGTATTGTTTGAAATAATCAGACATAAGTTTTTTGAATTTTAAATTAACCCTACGAATTTAAAACTTTATCTCTTAGGGTTGATTCTAAATAAGGAGCTAAAATAAATTTTTCGCGAATTAATAACAGATTGTATTGTTCCTGGCTTTTCAGGAAATTATTCAACCCCTTCAGGGCAGAGACGCGATTGAGTTTTGTTTTTCCGTGCGTTTTACACACGGTTATTCGTATTTAGTTCTTTCTGGACATTGTTGTTTGCATGGAAGAAAATTATCCTTAAAGATTAGCTGTAAATTTTATGGTGTTTTCCGGTTAGCAGGCCTGGGGAATCAATAGTATTGCGGGTGGTCCTGCAAGGACTTAATGTGAATAATCGCCGGTAAAGCCGGTGGTAGTTGAAGAATACAATCTCAGCCCCGAAAGGGTTGAACACCTTGCGATTATCGGTAAAAGCCTGTTTAATGATACAGGTAGCGTTTTATTTTTTGCGTAGCCGTTTTTATAAAAGGGGTAGGGTGCGATATAAAATCCTGAATTTTGGAAAACTTATTCACCCGCGAATTGATATATTCTTTTAGTTCAGCGCTTAACTCTTCAATTTTTTCATCTACCTGATGCGAGATTTCATCCATTTTATCTCCCAGTTCAGAACGCATTTCTTTCACTTTTTGCTCCAGTTCATCTCTGTTAAAATGAACCAGTGCCACCAGTTTCCCTTTTTTCTGAACCACAATCGATTCCACCACGTGCCTGAAATTATTGATGATCGATTCAATTTCCTCGGGGTAGATATTTTCGCCGTTGGCACCAACAATCATATTTTTCAGGCGACCTTTGTGGCTTAGCCAGCCGTCTTTATCAAAAACACCAAGGTCGCCGGTTTTAAACCAGCCATCGTCGGTTAATACACGTTTTGTTTCTTCGGGGTTTTTGTAGTAACCCAACATTACATTCGGCCCTTTTGTCCAGATTTCACCTTCGCCGGTTACCGGGTTCGGATCGTGAATTATTAATTCGCTGTTAATTACTTTTGGGCCAATGGCTCTGAAACGTGTTGTTGTTGGGTTTGATCCCGCCACAAGAGGAGAGGTTTCGGTTAAGCCGTAACCAATGGCATATGGGAATTTTGCATCGCGCAGAAAACGTTCCACTTTGCCATCGAGTTTTGCACCGCCAATACCAAAAAATACAAGTCGGCCACCAAACGTTTCGTATAATTTTTTGCCCGCCATACGGTGAACCAGTTTTCGTGTTGGCTTAAAACGATGTAGCAATCGTGTTACCGTTTTTTTATTAATCGCCGGTAAAATGCTGCTTTTGTACACTTTCTCAATAATCATTGGTACCGTGAGCATAATCTCCGGGCGAATCTTTTTCAGCGCTGGTAAAAGTACACTTGCCGTAGGCGGTTTGTGCAGATAAGTTACACTGGCTCCTTTGTACATGGCCAGCAAAAATCCAATGGTGTTTTCGTAGGTGTGCGATAAGGGCAGCACCGATAGAAAATGAAAATGAGGCTTTATTTCCTGAACTGCCGCCGATTGAATAATATTCTCCAAAATGTTTTTCTGCGACAGCATTACCCCTTTCGAATTTCCGGTAGTTCCGGAGGTGTAAATCAATACCGCCAGCTCATTTTCTTTGGGTTGATGGGTTTTGTTGCTGCTTGCTCTTTCATCAAAAACCACCGAAGTGTCTTCTGTTTTCAGAAGACTCAGATCGTCTATTTTTATAATAACATCCAGCGTTGATGCGTCAGCTTCTTTCAATTTATACTGAAGGCTTGAAGAGATAAACATCGCTTTCGACTCGGAATGTTTGATCACATTCTCCAGTTCAACCGGGCTAAAATCGGGAAGAACAGGAACGGCAACAATTCCGGAGCACTGCAAGGCAAAATAAACAACGCCCCAGGTGGGCATGTTTTGGCTGTAAATGATCACTTTATCGCCAGCACCAATACCCAGCTTTTCCAAATAGGCCTGAACGGCGGAGATTTTTCTCCCCATTTGGGCATAAGTAAGGTAGTCGCCATCAATAAAACCAAGTGCCTTGTTGTTGGCATATTTTTTTACCGACTCGGAAATGAAGGAGGAAAAGCTATCGATTTTATCTCTCTGCATAATGCTGCAAATATGGTTAAAGCACGCTTCTGTGCAAATATTTGGTATTAAAAAATGTTATTGTCAGCTCTTGCGGCTGTCATAATTTCTATTGCTGAGTTAACAATTTCCTGATTTTTTGCGCCAGTTTATTGTAGCCGTCAGCATTGGGATGAAGCCCGTCGGAAAAGAGCGATTCATCAATTTTTCCATTTTCCTGAAGCAGAACAGTGCCCGGATTGGAATAATCAAGTTGCATTTCGCCTGCTAACTGTGTTATTTTTAAGTTCAGCCCGGCCACACGTTCTTCGTTGTCTCTGCGCGGATAAATACCCAAAATTAAAACACGGGCATGGGATTGCCGGTTTTTAACAGCTTCGTAAACCAGTTTTAGTCCGGCTATAATTTCTTCGTCGGTGTTTAGATGCAGGTTGTTGGTTCCAAGCATGAAAACAATTTGCCCGGCCTGAAATCCGTCGAGCTCTTCATGATAAATGCGCCAAAGTACATTTTCAACGCGGTCCCAGCCAAAGCCAAAGTTATGCACCGAGAGGTCGCCCAGGTATTTGTTCCACGAATCAGCACCGTTTTTTCGTGGATCTTCGGGAATGCCGCCCCAGTAATGCGTAATGGAATTGCCAAAGAAGCAAACTTTTGGCGGATTGGTTTTATTCAGTTCCAGCAGTTTGTTGTGGCGGGCTTCCCAGTTATAGCTGGCCGGCTCGCGCGATTGTGTTACTGGAATTGTAGTAGAGATTTTTCCCTTAGGTTCATTCAGAAATTCACGAAGTTTCTTTTCGTAGGCCAGCGCATATTGTTCCATTCCACGGTCGGTAGGATGCACGCCATCAACAAAACTATTCAAATCCAGGTTGAGTTCTTTTTGAGTTAGCACCGTTATGTTGGTGTAGCTTTCTGTCATCAAATCGGCAAAAGCTTTTGACTGCGCTGCATTTAATCTGTCGGTACCTTCCTTTTGCGCTTTGTTGCTGCTTTCAAAACCGTAAGCGGGGTGCTCTACCAATAGTATTGGCGCCGATGATTTTGCGCGTAAGGCTTTTACGGTATTCATCACCTTCTGATAAATATCGTTTTCCGAATATTTTTCTCCTAAAGTCAGGTTGGGGAGGCAATCTAAAATGTACACTTTGGCATCGATCTCGCTAAGTAGTTGGGTAACTTCGTCTTCCAGTCTCCCGTTTCCTGAAAAGGCCAGGTTAATGAGTGGATTATCCATTTCCCGTTCCAGGATGGAAGTCCATGCCATACCCGGACGCGAGGCGCAACCGCCCTGTGCAATGGAAGTTCCGTAAACCACAATTGGTTTTTCGTTACGCAAAGGAATAGGCTCGAAAAGAGCCTCGTCGGCTACCCCGATTTCCATCCATCTTACCGAGTTGTAAAGCGGAAGGTAGAGGTGATATTCGCGGCCAAGCTTGTGGTAGTTATCATTGGGTGTGATGTTTCGGAATGTATAGGTTACGGTATCGCCAAACGAATAATGCCCGCGGCAGCACAACCATTCGCCATCGGCATTTTTTGCATATAAATCCAAGCCACTGACACCGGTTGAGGGCATGTGCGCCATGTTTAAATTTCCGCCAACCTGATACTTGACCTTAATTTCGGAGGCATTGCTGCGAAAGCGGATCTTTAACCCGGCCGTATGTTTCGAAAGGTTCCACACGGCATCGCGAACGGTGCCTTTTGCTTTTGCCGGAAGCCGGTCGTAAGGCGATTCCAGTCCGTTTGTCCAGCCTTGCCCGTTAATCACGTCGAAACTGTTTTCGGAGGGGCTCCACCATTTTATTTCTTTGTTTTGTGCAAAGCCTGAAATTGAAATCAGTAATGCAAGGAGGATTAGGTTTAATCTGAGTTTCATTGTCGATTTTTTTATGGATATTGGTTAAAACCCTGCTCCCGAAACTTCGGGATTATTGCAGCTACTTTAGTTTCTATAAACTTTTTTTATTGGATTTCGAATTGAGTACCGAGATTTGAGTATTGAGAAATTTATACGTGTCTCTATTCTTCTCTCACTACTCATTACTTTCTACTCATATCCGATTCTTTGTTCATTTTCAATTTCATTCAATCTTTAACCTATAAACTTTCAGTGCATAGTGGTTTATTTTAGGTAAAGGTTACTGTCTCCATAGCTTAAAAAACGGAAGTCGTTGGCGAGGGCGTAGTCGTAAATCTTTTTCCAGTCGTTGCCCAGAAAAGCGCTGATTAAAAGCAACAGCGTACTTTGTGGCTGGTGAAAATTGGTAAACATACCACTGATCAGTTTGAAATCGTAGCCCGGCAGAATGATAATTTGTGTTGAAAAGCGAATGGCTTTTTCATCGTTTTCGGCCAGGAAATAAATGATGTTCTGCAGGGCTTTTTCGAGCGAAATCGTGGCCTCATTTGTGTAAGGTTCCCACTGTTTTACCTCGGGATGAAACGGATCGAAACGTTTTTCTTCCAGTTGCAGGCCAATCCAGTACAAACTTTCCAGCGAGCGCACCGAAGTGGTTCCCACCGCAATGATATTTTTAGGATTTTCGAGAAAAGAACGCAGAATTTCTATCGGGATGATTACCTGCTCGTGGTGCATGGTGTGCCCTTCGATGGTTTCCGATTTTACGGGCTGAAAAGTACCGGCTCCCACATGCAGCGTAATTTCGTTGGTGGTGATGTTTTTTTCGGCCAGTTGCGCAATCACCGGATCGGTAAAATGCAAACCTGCTGTTGGCGCTGCCACCGAACCATCGATTTTAGCATAAACAGTTTGATATGTTTCCTCGTCGCTTTCTTCGGTGTCGCGGTTCAGGTACGGCGGGATGGGTAATTGCCCGATGTGCTCAATAATTTCGGAGAAATGTACGCCGCCGTTCCACACAAAACGAATGTGAAACGAATTGCCTTCCTGCCCGATTTTTGCAGCAGTTAGTTCTATTGTTTTCCCATCAATTTCGAAAGTTTGGGTAAGGAAACCTTCTTTCCACTTTTTAGAATTGCCCACCATACATTTCCATGTCACTTCTTCGGTTTCCTGAAAAGCTACCTGGTAGTCGGCCGGTTCAACAGGCTCCAGACAAAAGATTTCGATTTTGGCACCGGTTTCTTTGTGAAAAAACAAACGGGCATGAATTACGCGGGTATTGTTAAAAACCAGCTGCGCATCTTCCGGAAGATAATTGGCGCAGTTTTCAAAAATATCCTGTTGGATAGTCCCGTTCTGCCTGATTAATAATTTCGATTTGTCGCGCTCGTTAAGCGGGTATTTGGCAATTCGCTCATCGGGCAAATTATACGTGTAATCGCTAATCTTTATGTCTTTGTATCTGTTCAAACCAATTGTCTTTTAGGACTGCAAAAGTAAGAATTTCTTTTTTGTTGTAACCAAGTTGAAATTAAGGGCTGAAGCCCAGTTTGAAAGCTGCTTTTCTTAACCCCGGGCTTAAGCCCGGGGTTAGTAAATGCGAACCTGAATGGGCTTTAGCCCTTAATGAAAAATATTAATGTTACTTTTGTCGGAAAAGTAAGAAGTCATGATAAAAGTAGGCGATAAGGTTAAGTTTTTAAACGATGTTGGTGGTGGGGTAGTAACCGGTTTTGTAAATAAAACCACGGTAAATGTTGAAGGCGATGATGGTTTTGAAGTGCCTTGCCTGATAAAAGAACTGGTAAATATTAGTGCTCCGGAACTTAATGCAGGCAGTACTGCATCAGTACAACAGGAAACGCCTGCGGAAGTGCAGCCCGAACCAGAATATATTGAACCCAAAGGCGAAATTATTAACGGTAAAAACGCTGCTGAATTTTATTTTTGTTTTGTGCCTACCGATCCCAAGAATCCGCTTTCGGGCGAGATCGAATTGTTTTTGGTAAACGACAGTAACTATACGGTTCTGTTCAATTATTCGTATATAAAAACCGATGGCGTTGAGGCCATTAAACAAGGGACGGTACGTTCCAATTCACGCGAGAAGATTGATGCTTTGGTTCAGGAAGATTTTACCGATCTGCCCGACTTTGGTTTTCAGCTCATTTATTTCCGCGAAACAGAAAGTGAATGGAATTTGCCCATGGTGAAGAAGTTCCGCGTTAACCCGGTGAAGTTTTACAAAGAGTCGACTTTCCGTGCGAACTCCTATTTCAGAAAGAATGCTTTTGTGCTGAAGATTACGTCTGATACATTTCAGACTGAACTGGATAAACTAACCCAGGATGATTTCAAAAAGGTGGTAAAGGCAAAGGAAACTGCTGAAGCCCCTAAACGTAAAGAACGCAAACGCAATACCGAAGAGGTGGTGATTGATTTGCATATTACCGAGCTGCTCGACGAACCGGAAGGCTTAAGCAACCGCGAAATGCTGGATATTCAGATGGAGACTGTTGAATCGGAAATGAACCTGGCCATTAAGAATCATGCAAAACGAATTGTATTTATTCACGGTGTGGGGCAGGGCGTTTTAAAACAGGAGGTGACCAACCTGCTGAAACGCAAATTCAAAAAATATTATTTCCAGGATGCCTCGTTTAAGGAGTATGGCTATGGGGCAACGATGGTGATTTTGCGGAAGTAGTTTGTATTTTACCACAAAGTTGCACAAAGGAAGCCCGAAGTTTCACAAAGTTTCAAGTTTTCTATAATTGAAGCATTTGAGCATTGAAATCAGTAATGCTGATAACCTTTAAGATTGCTTCGTGCAGTTCGAAAGAGACATGATGCAAGGATTTGTCAGGGAGAGAATGGTTCTCTAATCGACTGATAACACCGTTACTGGCAACGAAGTGAAGCAATCTCTTGGCCTAAGATTATTTTAACCGGATAATAGTGGTTTGAAATAGAGAAACTTTGAACAGAAAACACTAAACTCTAAACTAAAAGTGTACTTTTGCACGGGCAAGCCGCTTTATCGGGCTGACGATTACTGTCAGTCAGGAAAGTCCGGGCAACACAGGGCACCGTGCTTCCTAGCGGGAAGATCTTTGAAAGGGGATAGCAACGTAACAGAAAATAACCACTCCCGATTTATCGGGAGAACGGGTGAAAAGGTGCGGTAAAAGCGCACCGGTGATGGTGGTAACATCGTTAGCCGTACGTCTTACGGGTTGCAAAGCCATGTATATCCAAAGTGTTTGCCGCTGTTGCGGTACAGCGAAACGGCCCGTTTTGCTCTCAACGCACAAGAGACTTTGGAGGGGTAGGCTGCAGGATCACGGCAGTGATGTCGTGACTAGATAAATGATAAAGCTTTCCTGACGATAAATGTCAGGATTGACAGGACCCGGCTTACAGGCTTGCCTTTTTTTATTCAGCGGGTGACTAGTTGTTTTAACTTTTAGTCACCCGCTGAATTGTTTTAAACTAGCATTGTAGTTGCAGGGAAATGAGTATTACTCTGATAGTGAAACGAGGTGTTGTTTCCACTCCTCGGGGACTTCTTTTAAGGTATAAATTCTTAATTCTTCGGTTGACGCAAGATTTGTTACAGGTGTTAATGTTTCGTTTAAGAATTCTGTATCAATTTTATACATTGCACCGGTTGCCGGATCAACGATGAGTAATCCAATTAATCCTCCAAAAATTATATTTCCAAAATACCAGCCATCAAGCTTAAAGTAAACAGGTACTGTTTTCGTTTCGTATCCCTCTTTTGTAAACTTAACCTGATATTGTGCCTTGGTGAAATAACCATCGCTGGCTCTTAGTTTTATAGTGGCAGGTGTTGTGCCGCTAAATATTTCATAGCTATTGTTATTGGTAATAATAATTTTTGCTTCTGATGGGTAACTGTTAATCGAGAAGGGATAGCTGCTTTTGCTTACAATACTGGCACAGCCAGATAACATGATAATGAGACCTGTTAAAAGTCCCATTGTGATTAGTTTTCTTTTCATAAGTATGTTATTGGTTTAGCTTTGTTGCATGTTGTTGGTGTAAAAATTACAGTCTGAAAATAAAATCAGACTGTAATTCTTTCTTAATTTTTATCACAAGGCTTATAAATAGCTCCTGTTGCAAAGTCAACAATGGCACCCGGCCAGAATAACAATACATCTGCGATAAGTGCACCTCCGCGAATGGCTCTTGTAGGTTCTCCCGGTGCAGGTTTCGTCCTTTGGCATTCAGAAACTTTACCACCAAATACGGTGGCGCAACTCGACATCATAATCGCAACAAGGGCCATTGCCAAAAAGTTGAAAATTTTCTTTTTCATTTTAATACGTTTTAAATTATACATTAGGGTAACTACAGTTTATTCACTGTTGTTTTCGAAATCCAATCATGTAATCCCCTGAAAGAAAAGAGGTAAGTCAGAATATCGATAGGGATAAATCTTGTCATCGTTCGGAGGATAATTCTTAAGAAAAAGTAATTTTTTGATTCTGTTGATGAAACCACTTTCGAACGGGTAATTATTTTTCCAATCGTTTGTTCTGTCGTGCTTTCAAGTATAAAATAGTACAGGAAATAGACAATAATTGAAATCCATTTAACATTTTGCTGAGGAATAACATCCTTAAAGAGTATCAAAATGCCAAACATAATAAGGAAGTAAATTGCAGAGTCTATCAGGAAATTTACAAGGCGAAGTGTTTTTCCATTCATTTCAGGCATAATTCAAAGGTTATTGTCTAGATATTGTCAGCTTATTCTACATAATTCGGGGTGGCTTTTCACTTATTGTGTCACCAGGAACTAATGTCAAAAATATATGTTAAAAAGCAAAAGAACAATTATAACAGGTTATTTATATTGTATATAAATTAAGGTAAATAGAAATTATTTTTTGATGCCAAAATGAGGACTTTTATATATAGTATTTATCACAAGTGATAACAAAAAAGATGTCAAGTGATTAAACTAGAAATGACAAGTGAACTTTTAAAAGAAGTCAAGTGATTGAGAGAAAGATGTCAAGTGAAAAAAATACAAATATCAAGACAAAAATATTCGTACAGATAAGCATGGGGAATGTTTGCCTTTTTGCTTTATGATGAATAGCTTATGCTGTAAAACATTTTGTTTAAAAGGAATCTGGTGTAATTTTATGTCAACAACTTCAGGAAAGCCCCAAACGGCTTCAGTAAAGTTTAATTTTTTAATCATCAAATTCATTTAAAATGCTAAAGTACAAGCTCATTGAAAAAGCGAATCCACGGGATTTAACTGCACCTAAAAAGTTTTACGCCTCGCATGTATCATCGGGCCGTAAAACCATTAGCCGCGATATTGAAGACAAATCGTCGCTTAGCCGTGGCGATATCAGTAATGTGTTGGATAACCTGGTTGACCAGATACCGAAGTACCTGCTCGACGGACAAACGGTTAGTCTGGGCGACCTTGGATCTTTTCGCCTAACCTTAAGTAGTGAAGGCGCAGAGCAGGAAAAGAACTTTAAATCGAATATGATAAAAAACGTGAAAATTATTTTTACACCGGGCAAAATGTTGAAAGAGGAGGTGGCCAAAGCACGGTTCGATAAATCGGAATAAAGTTAAACGTGATAATAATAGTGTTTGCCATATAGCAATTGTGCCTGTTCAGGCATATTTCAGAGGGTAAAAGGCGGGTAATCTGTTTAATCAGGTTGCCCGCTATTATTTTAATTGCCAGTCAACCTCTTCTTTAAGCAAATATTCCAGCGGAAACGAAAATTTGATCTGCTCGCCAAATGCTATGGCATCTGCCAGTTTGTAATCTTTGTATTCAACCAGGTAAGCCATCATAAAATAGGTTACCCGGCCGGCACTTCCGCAGTGAATTAACACCTTTTTGTATTTAGCATTATCTAATGCCTCCGCAAATTTCTTTAGGTTTTCGGGCGTGTAGCCATCGTAACCAGCAATCGGTAACGAAACGTATTTCATTTTCAGTTTGGCAACCAAAACTTCTTCGTTAAATGCTTCCTCGGCAAAATCCTCGTTTTCTCCCTCCGTGCGAAGATTGATCACCAAATCAACACCCTGTTGTTTTAACCATTCAAAAGTTTCGAGATTGGGCTGACCGCTAAAAAACATGTTGTTGCTTTTATACAGGTTGGGCGCATTATCGAGTTTTTCAACCTCAGGAACCTTCTTTTTCTGACGCGTTGAAGCCTGTGCCAAAGGCGCATTGAAAAGAAGTACTACACAACTAAACAGCAGTAGGGTAAACGTTTTCATAAAATTGTATTTTGAGTTATTTCATAAAGTTAGATATCCTGAATCGCAATTCTGTTAATGAACTGTTATTGCTTGTTAACGAGTATAAAAACAAAAAATCCGATTCTGTTTTTTCGGAACATGAATCGGATCTTTTAAGTGAAGATTGAAAATCAATCCACTATTGATAAAACTTTCTAAACCATTTAACAAACTCGCCAATTCCTTCCGCCAGCGGCGTATCAGGCGAGTAGCCAAAGTCCTTTTCCAGCGCACTTACGTCGGCGTAGGTTTTATACACATCGCCGGGTTGCATATCGTGGTATTCTTTAACAGCTTCCTGCCCCAGTGCTTTTTCAATGGTTTCGATAAACTCCATCAGTTTCACCGGACTGGAGTTGCCAATGTTGTGCACTTTGTATGGGATACTGGATTCTGGATTCTGGATTCTGGAAGCTTGTGGTTTGTGGCTTGTAGCTTTTTGTGGTGGAGCGTTTAGAATCTTAATGATTCCTTCAACAATATCGTCGATATAGGTAAAGTCGCGGTACAAGTCGCCATGGTTGAAAATCTTTATGGGCTGTCCGCTCAGTATATTTTTCGTGAACGAGAAATACGCCATATCCGGCCGTCCCCAGGGGCCATAAACCGTAAAAAAGCGCAATCCTGTAGTTGGGATACCAAACAAATGACTGTAAGTATGCGCCATCAACTCGTTGCTCTTTTTAGTAGCGGCGTATAAACTCACCGGGTTATCCACTACGTCGTTAACAGATAAAGGCATTTTGGCACTGTTGCCATACACGCTCGACGAGCTGGCGTAAACCAAATGCTGAATATTGTTGTGGCGGCAAGCTTCCAGAATATTAATGAAACCAACAATGTTACTATCGATATAAGCACGTGGATTTTCGAGGCTGTAACGCACGCCTGCCTGAGCTGCCAGGTTGCAAACCCTGTCGAACTTCTCGGTTTCGAAAAGCTGATTGATCTGCTCCTGGTCTTCCAGGTTCATGCGAACAAAGGAATACGCCGGATTTTTGGTGCTCACCACCTTTTTATGCCAGTTCTCAGCATCACGTGAAATTCCTGCTTCGGCCAAACGGGCATATTTCAGCTCGGTAGAATAGTAGTCGTTGATATTGTCGATACCAACAACTTCAACTCCTTGTTCCAATAATTTATTGGTAAGGTGAAACCCTATAAATCCCGCTGTTCCAGTAACTAATATCTTCATTTCAAATTCCTAGTGGTTGGGGAATACTTTGTTCTGAGCTAAATAATCCAAAATCGCATCCAGGTTTTCTTCGTTTTGCTCCGGTTTGAAAACCAGTTTTGCGTTGGTTGGTGCTTCGTATTCCAGATCAGCGCCCGGCAAACCGGTCGTTTTTCCTTCTTCTACCAGCTTGTATAATTCCGGTTTATTGTTTTTGCAATAGTCCAGATCAGCATCCATGTAGAACATATGGAAACGGTCTTTACCAATAATTTCCGCAACCTGTTCGCGCAACGATTCGTTACGCGAGATATATGAAGCAATAGTAATAATACCCTGGTCGTTCAGCATTTTACAAATGTGTGCTACACGACGTAGATTTTCCGCACGGTCGGCAGGCGAGAAGTCCAGCTCGCGACTAAGGCCTGAACGTACCGAACTACCGTCGATTAGTACAACTGTTGCACCGTTATCGAACAGTTTTTTCTCGAGACTGAAAGCCAACTCGTTTTTACCCGAGCCGTGAAGGCCGGTAATCCAGATGGTTTCTCCTTTCTGATTGTATTTCTGAATGTATTCTTCAGCTTTCACAAGCGGCTCACCTTTAGCAATTTTTGCCTTGTCAACATCGGTAATACGCGATGGCAGGCTGTTGCTACCCAGTTTGTCGATGATCATACCTACAGCACAGGTATTATGTGTAACCGGATCAATCAAAATAAACGAACCGGTTTGTTTGTTCTTTTTATACGGATCGAAGAAAAGTGGCTTGGTAGTGGTAATTACCACGCGGCCAATTTCGTTCAGCTTGAATTTCTCGATGTTCGATTTTTCAAGCGTGTTTACATCTACTTTGTATTTAATTTCGTCGATGCGGGCCTTTGTGTTGTTGTTGGCCTGTTTGATATAGAACTGCGTAGAAAGGTTCATGTCGGTCTCATCCATCCAAACCAGCATGGCCTCGAACTGGCGCTCCACGCGTGGCAGGTTATCCGGGTGAACCAACATATCGCCACGCGAAATATCAATTTCGTCTTCCAGTGTAACTGTTACCGATTGTGGCGGGAAAGCATAATCCAGTTCTCCTTCGTAAGTTACGATTTTCTCCACTTTCGACTTTTTCATCGAAGGCAGCACCATTACTTCATCGCCTTTTTTAATGATTCCTGAAGCCACAGATGTTGAGAATCCGCGGAATTTAATATCGGGGCGCAACACATATTGAACCGGGAAACGCAGGTCGTCGAAGTTACGGTCGGAGCTTACATGTACATTCTCCAAAAATTCAAGCAAACAAGGACCGTGATACCAATCCATATTGTCGCCTTTTTCCACAACGTTATCGCCTTTTAATGCCGACAGAGGAATGAAGTTTACATCGGGTATATCCAATTGGGTAACAAAAGCTTTGTAGTCGGCTTTAATTTCCTCAAAACGTTCCTGTTTGTAATCGGCCAAATCCATTTTGTTAATGGCTACCACAATGTGTTTAATTCCAAGCAGGTTGGCCAGATAAGTATGGCGTTTGGTCTGAGTAATTACCCCATGACGGGCATCAATCAGGATAATAGCGAGGTTGGCCGTCGATCCGCCGGTAATCATGTTACGGGTGTACTGCTCGTGTCCCGGAGTATCAGCGATAATGAATTTACGCTTGGCAGTAGAGAAGTAGCGGTAAGCCACATCAATGGTAATTCCCTGCTCGCGCTCGGCTTTTAAACCGTCGAGCAACAGGGCGTAGTCAATTTCCTCGCCGGCATGGCCAATACGTTTACTGTCGCGGTGTAAAGCTTCCAGCTGATCTTCGTAAAGCATTTTACTGTCAGCCATCAAGCGTCCGATAAGCGTTGATTTGCCATCGTCAACCGATCCGGCTGTCAGTAAGCGTAAAAGGTCTTTTTTTTGGTCCTGATCCAGGAACTCTTGTATGTTTAATTTTTTTGTAGTCATCTTTTTGATACTTGATGTTTGATACTAGATGCTTGATACTGGATACTCGATCTGTCAAGAATCTAGTATCCAGAATCCGGTATCCAGTCTAGAAATACCCTTCGCGTTTTTTCTGTTCCATACTTGCTTCCTGGTCGAAGTCGATTACACGTGTTGTACGTTCCGAAACGGTAACAGTCATCATTTCTTCAACAATTTTTTCAATAGTATCGGCTTCCGATTCAATAGCGCCGGTAAGCGGGTAACAACCCAGCGTACGGAAACGAACTTTGCGCATTTCAGCTTTGTCGCGCAGTTCTTTTGGCATGCGTTCGTCGTCAACCAGAATTAAACTGCCGTCCATATTAACTACCGGACGTTCTTTTGCGTAATACAACGGAACGATAGGGATATTCTCCAAACGGATGTACTGCCAGATATCCAGCTCGGTCCAGTTCGAGATAGGGAACACACGAATAGATTCACCTTTCTGCACGCGGCTGTTGTAGATATTCCACAGCTCAGGACGCTGGTTTTTCGGATCCCACTGGTGGAATTTATCGCGGAACGAGAAGATACGTTCCTTCGCACGCGACTTTTCTTCATCGCGACGGGCGCCACCAAAAGCAGCATCAAATTTATATTTATTCAGACCACCAAGCAGGGCTTGTGTTTTCATAATATCGGTGTGAACTTTACTTCCGTGGGTAAACGGACCAACGCCACTTTCGAAACCTTCTTTATTGTGATGAACGATCAGGTCCCAGCCTTTTTCTTTCGCATATGTGTCGCGGAAATCGATCATTTCCTGAAACTTCCATTTCGAATCGATATGCATCAACGGGAACGGAACTTTACCGGGATAAAATGCTTTTTCGGCCAGGCGAACCATCACCGACGAGTCTTTCCCGATGGAATAAAGCATTACTGGATTTTCGAACTCGGCTGCCACCTCGCGGATGATGTGGATGGCTTCTGCCTCCAGTTCGCGAAGGTTGGTTAATGAATAATTATCCATTCTTTTCTATTTTAGTTTTTAACAGCCTGGTATGATTACTTTTTGGGGGATGTTGCTGATATCTACCAATAGTAGGCTGTAGCTATATTAATTTTTTCTCTTCAAACGAATGCAAATATAGAATTTTATTCCGGTTGGCTTAAGGATTGAAAGCTTTTGTCAGGTGATCGATTTCTTTCTTAAGAATGAATTTAAATAAGAGACAAAATGGGGTGTAAGCTAGAAACTCCAGAAGTAGGGAATAAGAAGCATTGACAAGATAAATGCGATTAAATTCAGCGGAAGGCCAATTTTTACATAGTCGCGGAATTTGTAATTTCCGATAGCCTGAATAATAAGGTTTGTTTGATAACCGATTGGTGTTGAAAAGCTGGCCGATGCAGCTATGGCTATGGTTACAAAAAATGGTTTCGGATCGACATTTAGCTGTTGCGAAGCTGCTAGTGCAATCGGAAATACAAGTGCCGCTGCTGCATTATTGGTAATGATTTCGGTAAAAATTGCTGTGATAATATAAAGTGCTGCCATTACACCGATCGGTCCAAATCCTTTTGAGAAATTAATGGTAGTACGCGCAATTGCTTCGGCTGCCCCGGAGTTTTGCATGGCCTTGCTTAGGGCAAAAGCGCAGGCAATGGTAATTAGTACATCCCAACTGATAGCTTTGGTGTATTTCTGATGTGGCATAATTTTGAGCCAGATCAACAGCATGGCAGCCAGAGAGGCAAAAAAGAACATATCTAAAGTTATGCCATCGGGCGACGAGAGGAATTTGCCAACAGTTGTGCCAATAATCATACCCAGCAAAATGATAAATGCCAGCCACTTTTTCCAGAAAGTACCCGTGCTGCGGTAATCGCGAATGTAGGAGGTGAGCAGAAAGATTTTTGAGTCGCCCCAGTTTTCGATAAACTTTTCGGTGGTAAGCAAAACCAGGTTGTCGCCGGTTTTCAGGTGCAGCTTGTCTTTATTGCTGGTAATACGCTCTCCGTTGCGGTGTATGGCAAGTACCACCGCCTGGTAATGGTCGTAAAAGTTAAACTCGTGAATATTTTTGCCAATTGCCGGAAAGCGCGGAGATAAAACAGCTTCGTATTGTTTCAGGTTTTCTTTTGGTACGTTTTTTATCAAATCGATTCCACTTAACTTTACATTCGAATTCGCCAGGATATAGTTAAGGCGATCTGATTTTCCGGCCACAAGCAGAATGTCGTCGGCCAGAAGTTTAAACGAACCTTTTTTAGTTTCAATTATATTACCGTTGCGATTAATGGTTTGAATGATCAGGCCTTTTAGCTCTTTCATTCGTCCATTTTTAACTTCCAGGCCAATCAGATTACTATTTTCGGTAATAATAATGTCGTAGTGGTAATCCTTGTATTCGGTAGAGCTTTTTGAATTAAAGAATATCTTTTCGCCGGGTAACAGCCTGTTGCTAAATACAGTCATGTAAATAGTACCGGCAATGGCAATAAAGCCACCAATCTTTGCCAGTTCAAACATGCTGAAACCTTCGTATCCGTTCTCCAGAATTAAACCGTGAACTACCAGGTTGGTAGAAGTGCCGATAAGGGTACACATGCCTCCAAAAATGGTAGCGTACGAAAGTGGTATCAGAAATTTCTTCGATGACAGGTTAAGGTTCTCCGACCATTTTTTTATGATAGGCGCAAAAATAATAACCACGGGTGTATTGTTCAGAAAAGCGGACAACACCGAAACCGGAAACATAATTTGCGGAATAAGTGAAACCATTTTTCTCCTCTTTCTTGGCAGGTAGGTTTGTGCCAATCGGTTTAGAATGCCCGATTGCCGCACACCTTCGCTAACAATAAACAGAATGCCAATGGTAATCATTCCCTTGTTTGAAAAACCAGCCAGCAATTCTTTGTCGCTTATTGCTCCTGTTGCCATTAGAATGATTGCCGAGGAGAAAAAAACGAGTCCCGGACGCATCAACTCTTTTGCAAGGGCGATAATCGTTAACAATACAATTGCGAGTACAATATATCCTTCGGTACTAATCAAATTGATGCGGTATTAAGTTGTTGCTCTGTTCAAACTTAGTTTTCAAGAAAAATCAAAACTAATATTAAAATTTTTTCTCTCAAATAAATCGTCTGAAATAAAATTGAAACAAAAACCAAACGAATTGTAATTTGTTGTAAATGTGAATGGTGGATGAATTATTCGAGAGCGCTGAGGTGTGTGGTTCTTGAAAATGGTGGCGACAATAAGTTACTAATTTCATTTTTTTTGAAAAAAATAGCTTTGTGATTTGTGTGAAAAGAAATAATGATTACTTTTGCACCCGCCTTTGAGAAACAAAGGTACTACAAGGATGACTCAGTAGCTCAGTTGGTAGAGCACATCCCTTTTAAGGATGGGGTCCTGGGTTCGAACCCCAGCTGAGTCACCAAACAAAAAAGCTTCGAAGAAATTCGGAGCTTTTTTTTATTTACATTTTGCCAATACGCTGCAAAAATTTGGATCAGTTCTAAAATGGATCAGTTCTAAAACCTGGGGGATTTGATATTTTAAGCAAATATTTTAGCTACCCTAAATTGCCTCGTTTTCAGATTATTTGCAGGAAGGAAGGGTGGAGTTTTTATATGAAAATCCAGCAGTTACTGCTACTTTATTTGTATGAAAAAAAATAATAATTACTTTTGCACCCGCCTTTGAGAAACAAAGGTACTACAAGGATGACTCAGTAGCTCAGTTGGTAGAGCACATCCCTTTTAAGGATGGGGTCCTGGGTTCGAGCCCCAGCTGAGTCACCAAGTCGGAAATCATTCCGAACCAAAAGCGCTTAAATCGTTGATTTACAGCGCTTTGTTATTTTGTGGTAATTCATAATAAGTCAAAAAACACCAAAAAAAAGGGGACTAAATCGAGACCCATCGAATTTTGGCTAAAAAATAGGTCTCTTTTTTGTAACTCTCTGATATTCATAATTTAATTTGGTCTGAATTGGTCTCTTTTGCTGTTGTGAGACGGCACTTTTTAGGGTAATTTTACCCAAAAAGAGACCTAAAGAGACCCTAAAACTTAAAAATTTAGGAGTTATGAGAATCAGAATTAGTCTTCTGTTAAAGAAATCAAAGAGTAAAAACAGCGGGAAATGCCCTGTTTATGCGCGTTGTGTGATGGATGGACGAAGAATTGAGCTGTCAACGTCAATTTTAGTGGATGTAGATAATTGGGATAAAACAAGGCAGGAAATTGCCGGAAGTTCTCATGAAGTTAGAATTCTAAATAATCGCTTATTGAAATTTGTATCTGGTATTTATGATATCTATAATCAGTTGGAAGCGGGCAGGGATGATTTTGATATTTACACCATCAAAGAAAAAATTACGGGTACAAGTTCGAAAGATTATTTTATTGAGCTATTTGAGTCAGTTGTCGATTCGATTGAGAAGAAGTTGGGGAAGGGCTATTCTAAAGGTACTTTAAAGCACTATAAAACGTCGTTAACGCGATTGAAAGATTTCGTTAAGGAATTTTATTTTCGGAAAGATATTGAGATAAAAAAGGTAGATTATACTTTTCTGAGTGCTTTTGACATTTACCTAAAATCTAAACACAATATTGGCACAAACACAGTGTGGGGATATCATAGGCATGTGAAAAAGGTGTTGAATGATGCGGTTTCTATGGGGCTAATTGTTCGTAATCCTTATGAAAATTTCAAAGTAAAAAGAGGTGATGCAAATCGGGACTTTCTTACACTAAAAGAAATTAAAAAAATAGAGAAAAAACGTATTCAGATTGATAGGCTTGTCATTGTGCGGGATGTTTTTGTTTTTGCGTGTTACACCGGTTTGTCGTACTCTGACATTGCAAAGTTGAGCTATCATCACATTCATAAAGGTGATGATGGTGAAGATTGGATTATTATCGATCGGAACAAAACAAAGAACCGATGTCGTATTCCTTTACTTCCTAATGCTTTAAAAATTTTGAGAAAATATAAAGATTATGCCTGGAGTGAATCACAAGGCTTATTATTGCCAGTTCGTTCGAACCAAAAAATGAATGCTTATCTTAAAGAGTTGGCAACTATCTGTGGAATTAAAAAGAACTTATCAATGCACGTTGCCAGGCATTCTTTTGCGACCTCTGTTACTCTTTCAAATGGAATACCGATAGAGACGGTATCAAAAATGTTAGGGCATAATTCTTTAAAAACAACACAAGTATATGCTCGAATTGTTGATAAGAAGATATCGGATGATATGAAAGAATTGAAGGCAATTTTGTGAATTGGAATTCATCGTTCTTTTGTTCTCGATATAGTTTCTTTTAAATTGATCATAAATATTTTGAATCGATACATAGTGTAGTGAGTTAAAAGGTTTGCATGAATTATAGTTAGGAAAGTATTTGTTTGACTATTGAAAGGTGCCCAGGACAAGGATACGATTAGTTTTTTAGTGTGCAGAAAGTCAGTGATATAACTTTCCTTTTTTCTTATGCTCTCTTTTGGGTAACTCTATAAATACTTGTTGTTTAATTATTCAAATATCATTTAAATTTATCAAATTTTATCGAGAAGTGATGACTTGATTCCAATAATTTTGAGAGATAAAAGTGCATTAATATTAAGTTCACGTTATCATAAGAATGGCTAGTTCGCTAACAAAACTTGATTTTAAATGCTTCCTATTTTCTACTTTATTATACGCGCAACAATTTCATCTCACGTTCTTGGATTTGGTTCTAAGATTATAAGGAAATTGATATTTTATCGTTGTCATTAAAAACCAGGATTTTGTGCCAATGGTTAATGCGATTAATCTGAATCATTTTCCAGTAATTCTAAATCAATTTACCGAAATATGAAATAATATTTCGTTTTATTGCACGCGTATAATTAGCCAATAAAATGAAGCTCTTGATCTTTTTCTATTTTCTGTTTTCGCCAAAAAAGACGGAAGTTTCAGGTAAATCGTATTTTTGAGGTAGAATGGGAAGGGGAATCATTTATATTCTAGTTTTATTGTTGTTGAGTGTTACAGTCAATGCAATCGAAAAGCGTTACGTTTTCAAGAAACTGAACAACGAAAACGGGCTGACTTACAATACTGTCCATGATATTGCCCAGGAAGAGTCAGGAATTATCTGGTTTGCAACGAAACAAGGACTCAATAAATACGACAGTTATAACATTCGGCGCTATTACAAAGAAGATAATGTAGGTATTCCATCCAACTTTTTTACTTCAGTTCTGATTACAAAAAACAACCGTCTGTTTGCCGGAACCGACAGGGGGGTGATTGAATACAACCGTCGTTTTGACAAATTTGAGCCGATATTGTTCGATGAAAATAATTTGCCGGGGATAACTACATTATTTGAAACTTCTGACGGTGTTGTTTTAATAGGAACTTATCAGGGAATCTATGCCTATCACCCAAAACAGAATTCCATTGTACGGTTCATTTCATTACAGAATGAGAGCATTACATCAATTGCAGAAAGTGATACAAAGACGCTTTATGTATCAACTAACTCAGGAATTTATATTTTAAATACCGACGGTGTTTTACTCGAGTATTTTAACACTGGCAATACTTCGGAACTTCAAACCAATATAATCAATAAGATTTATATCGATAAGGCAGGTAATTACTGGGTAGGAACGGAGAATCGTGGTTTGTACCTGTTTGATAAATTGCAGAATAAGTTTTCGAAAGTTCGGCTTGCGGAATCCGAACAGGATGAAACTACAGTAGTTCGGGATATTGAGGAGGATGCAGAAGGAAATATCTGGATTTGTAGTGAGATTGGAATTTTTATTCTCGATCCATCCACATTTGAAACTGTGAACATTCAGCATTCTTTGGAGAGTTCGGAATATTCGTTAAACGACAATGCTACCTATTGTGTGTTCCGAAGCAAGGAAGATATGATGTGGATCGGGACCTACTTTGGAGGAATAAACTATACTAACCTAAGCAATTTTAAAGGATTTTTCAATATCTATCCTGGCGATGGTGAAAATGAGCTTAGAGGTAAGGCTGTTAATAAACTCTATAAAGATTCGAGCGGTATTTTATGGATTGCAACCGAAGATGGAGGTGTTTGTACCTTTAATACCAAAACCAAAGAAATTCTCAAATATTATCAGCATAAGGGAAATGATGGACTCAGTTCAAATAATATTCATGCCATTTGCGAAGACAAAAATGGGAATATTTGGTTTGGACATTTTATGACCGGAATTGACATTTTTAATCCTAAAACCAACCGATTTAAAAATATTTCGATTCTTCCTGATATACGGTATAGTATATCAGAAAACTCGGTGTATAGTATTTATAAAGACACTAAAGATGAAATATGGGTAGGTACACGGAAGGGCGTATACAAATACGATTATAAATCGGAGAAACTACTGCCGGTTAAAAAAGATGAGTTGGGCAATCTGTTTATTTACAGTGTTTTGGAAGGTGGGAACGGGAATATGTGGTTTTGTATACGGCATGGTGGGATTGCCCGTCTCAACAAAGAAAGCGAATCCATCAGTTTTTACAGGCAAAACGAATTCCTATCAACAAATAAAATCATTGCAGTAAACGAAGACAGCAACGGGAAAATCTGGTTTGGAACGGTTGATGGAGGTGTTAATATTTACAATCCTGAAACTGACTCGTTTGATCATCTTAGTATGGAGAATGGTTTGCCCAATAATACGGTATACGGAATCCTGGAAGATGCCAATAGGCATATGTGGTTAAGTACCAATCAGGGATTGTCCATGTATAATCCGGAAACCAATTCATTCCGAAATTACAACCGCAACGACGGACTAGCACAAATGCAATTCAACTTCGGTTCGTACTACAAAGATTTTGATGGTACGCTTTATTTCGGTCATGTAAACGGTTTGACTTATTTTAATCCGACTGAAATTGTCGACAATACAGTAAAACCACAATTGGTATTTACCGATTTTAAACTGGCAAACGAAAGTGTACGAGTTGCTGAAAAAGGTATTTTAACTCAACCTATTGATCAAACTGAAAAAATTACATTAAGTTATTCTCAGAAAGCTTTTTCCATCAATTTTGTTGCAGTCAATCACATCTCGGCCGGAAATAATAAGTTTTATTATTACCTGGAGGGTTTTGATGAGGATTGGAATGAGATGGGTAACAAAACAAGTGTAAATTATACCAATTTGTTACCGGGTAAATACACATTTCATTTAAAAGCCGAGAACAACGATGGTGTTTCGAGTGCCAACACAAAAAGTCTTGCTATTCGAATCCGTCCACCGTTTTATTTGTCTACCGGTGCTTTTCTATTGTATTTTTTGCTGCTTGTTGGAATTTTTATTCTCTATCGCAAAATTACTATCGACAAAGAAAAAGAAAAGGCTGCACTGGATATGGAGCGAATGGAAAAGGAAAAAATTAAGGAGTTAAATCAGCAACGACTTAATTTTTATACCTATATCTCACACGAATTTAAAACACCGCTTTCCATAATCATTTCGAGCATTGACCAAATATTTGGGCAAAAAGATGTTTCGGATGATTTGAAAGTACGCTTTCAGCGACTGAGTCGAAGCTCAAAACGACTTTCTTTTCTTTTTAACCAGTTAATGGATTTCCGAAGAATTGAAACAAAACACGCCAAACTTATTTTACAAAAAGGTGACATTATCAACTTTTTACGTGAATCGTGTTTGGTATTTACGCCATTGTTCGATGAACACCGCGTAAATTTTGAATTCAAGGCTAATCGTGAAGGCTATGAATATTGGTTCGACCCAGATAAAATTGAAAAGATCATTGTGAATCTTATTTCGAATGCCTTGAAACATACACCTGTACATGGAAGGATTATTTGTGAGGTGAGAATTATCGATGATGTAATTTATGAAGAACAGAAAAGCTTGAATATTTGTATTTCGGATACAGGTAAAGGAATTTCAGAAGAGGAACAACAAAATTTGTTCACGCCTTTTTACATGAATTACCAGCATAACGAACAAAAAAGCGGTTCCGGAATTGGGCTTACGCTGGTAAAAAGTTTGGTAGAATACCTGCACGGAACAATTAAAGTGAGTAGCAGACCAAACGAAGGAACCCGGTTTAAAATTCGATTACCGCTTGATTATAAGGGGATTTCAAATATTAAACTGGAGAACAATAAGGAAGCCATTAATCGGAGTCTTGAGTTGGAAAGCATTGCTGAAGTGAATTCGAAACAGCTTCCTGCAAAACATAAGGCAGATAGCGATAAAGAGTTTAAACTTTTAATTGTTGAAGATACTGTTGACCTGGCCGAAGTTTTAAAGGAGCATTATTCCGGAAATTTCGATGTGAAGTGCGCTCAAAACGGAATAGAGGCCCTGAAAATTGTGAAGGACGAAGAACCCGATATTATTATCAGCGATGTAATGATGCCCGAAATGGATGGCATTGAGTTTTGTAAAAAAATTAAGGCCGACGAGACCACTAGTCATATTGCAGTTATATTACTAACAGCAAAAACCACTCACGAAGATAAGATTGCAGGATTACAGGCCGGTGCGGAAGCATACGTGCGTAAGCCTTTCGACTTGAATGAGTTGGATTTGCATGTGCGCAATTTTATAGAGATGCGTAAAAAGCTGAAAGAGAAAGTGGTTACCGGCGCTCATATTGATTTGGAGAAGTTGAATTTTCAGGATAAAGACAAAGATTTTATTGAGAAAGTATCAACGATCATAAACGAAAATATTGAAAGCGAAACCCTAAATACCGAAGAACTGGCCAAAAAATTGGGCATGAGTAAAACATTGGTTTACCTGAAACTGAAAAAGCTGCTCAATATGTCCGGTTCCGATTATATTCAGTCGTTGCGTTTTAAAAAGGCGATTGAATTAATGGCCGATTCCAACCGCAATATCTCTGACATTGCCTATGAAGTAGGTTTCACCGATCCTAATTATTTCAGTAAGGTATTTAAAAAGGTGTACAAGAAAACACCAACCGTTTACCGTAAAGAATTGCTGGCTAAAATTAAGGGCTTGAATATGAATTGATTCGAAGAATTGGTATTTCTTATTTTCCCTGTTTTTTAATCCAAATTCCAGTATCTAAATCACATTATTTCCGATTCTTGCATCAAACTTTTTACTTATGCAACGAATCAAATCAAGCTTATATCTTTTAATCGTTTTCATTGTTTTTGCCCACGGAACGTTAAAAGGTCAAACATTAAATCCAAAGGTGTCGGCGATGTTCGAGAGTGCCATCGACAGTATCGAACCACCGCTGCCTGTTGTTTCACCATTATTTAAATACCACTTGCGCGATGTGGCAGTATGCAAAGCTCCCAGTGGAAAATATTATTTAACCGGAACTACCGACGATAACTGGGGAGTTGCCGAAGGAATTCGTATTTGGGAATCATCAGACTTAAAAGACTGGCAAATGATTGGCGAAGATGGTTTTGTATGGACCTTTGATAAAGATGCCAGTAATGATGCACAACGAAAAATAAAGATTGCCAATGGACGCATGATTCGTGGCATTTGGGCACCCGAAATTCATTATATCAACAATAACTTCTGGATTACCTATTCCGTTAGCGGTGGTTACGGATCCGGATTGTTAAAAAGCACCACAGGAAAACCTGAAGGACCTTACGAAGATGTTAAAAAAGATGGTGCGATGGTAAAGGGAATCGATGCCACTTTATTTAAAGATGTTGATGGTACCGTTTGGTACATTTGGGGCCCTGGGAATATGAAAAAACTAAAACCCAATATGATGGGGTTTGCCGACAATGAACCACCAGTATTCCCAAAAGATGCCAGTGGTAAAGAAGTGGGTTACGAAGGGGTAAATATGTACTACAAGAATGGTATTTATTACCTGATGGCTGCCGAATGGAATACCGAAAGTCCTAAAAAAGGCCACGTTTTTGGTAACACAGATGTTAACCGGCGCGTTGCCGATGGGCGATATGATTGTATGATCGCGATGTCTGAAAATATTACCGGGCCATATTCTGAAGCGTACATTGCCATTTCACATGGCGGACATAATATGATCTTCGATGATTTTGACGGAAACACCTGGGCAACCATGTTCGGCAATGATGAAGCTGCTGCCCAGTGGCGCGAAAATGCTGCCCTGGTTCAGATGAAAATGGATAAGCAAAGCCACCTTATGCCGGTTATTCCTTACCCTTCTGCAGCCACCGAAAATATGCCTGTAATATTTGTATCTGAGAACGGAAATAACGCGGATGGAAAATCATGGCAGTCAGGTTTTACATCATTGCAAGAGGCTGTTGATGCGGCTGAACCCGGAACACAAATATGGGTAGCGGAAGGCAGTTATGGAACCACCTTAACTATCGAAAGAAAAACAGCGATTTATATCTATGGTGGTTTCAATGGAAATGAAAAAGCGCTGTCAGAAAGAACAGAATTGACAACTACAAAACTTGATGGAGAAAGAAAGACTTCACATGTACTCACAATAACAAATTCAGAATACATCAGAATTGATGGGTTAACCATAACAGGTGGTAAAAATACCGGCGAAACGGCAAAAGGAAACGGTGCCGGAATTTGGCTGGAGAATGGCGGCGAATCAGTTCGGTTTGTTAACTGTACCATCTTCGATAATTACGCAGCAAAAAACGGTGGAGGGATTTATGTTACAAATGGCGCCAGTCCGTTGTTTGTTGGTTGTGACATTATTAACAACGAAGCGCACAATAACGGAGGTGCGGTGTACGTGAATTGTAATGCCGATAATAGCTACCACACTCGTTTTTATAATTGCAACATCAGCAATAATAAAGCACAAGAGAATGGAGGTATTGCGTGGTTTGTTACCGATCAAAAGCAGACCGGCACACTGCGTTTTATCAACTGTTTACTGAATAACAATTTTACCCTGCTTGAAGGAGGAAATATTGTAATGAATGGTGGTGCAACTCTTCTGATGAGTCATTGCACAGTAGTAAATAATAGAGGTATGTCTAAAGGTGCAGCCATCGCTCAGTTAGGTCGTGTGCCTGCACAAAACCGTATAATCAATTCCATTTTTGCAAATAATTACGGCGCAGCACTTTTTGTAGCTGACGCATACGAGGGGGCCGATCCTACTTCGGCACGTAAACAACAATGGACCGAAATTCAAAACAACCTTTTTTGCGATAATCAGATCCTTAGTCTTTGCAGGTATTCATATAAAGCAGACGACTATAAAACAGTGACTGAAATGAATGCAGAGAGCTGGGCTTCAGAAAACCGGGAAGGCAAACCTCTTTTTGTAAACCCCGACAAGAATGATTTCCGCCTGGAACAAGGTTCTGCTGCCATTGGTGCAGGAACCTTAAAGAATGCTTTCCCGATAGATTTTAACGGCGAAAAAAGATTTGAAAACTTTGATACAACAAAGAATAGTATAGATGCTGGTTTTCTGAAGTTCAAGGATGAGTGAAAATCCTGATTAACTCAGATTCCAGTATTTATGAAGCATTATCAAGAAGATAAAAACAAACAGATTTTAATATTGTATAAACTAAATTAATCAATTTATGAACAAGCTAAAACTATTATCTCTGGTCTTGTTTATCCTCCCAGTAACGTTATTTGCGCAGAATAATATTACTGGTGTGGTTAAAAGCGACGACGGAGAAGAACTTCCCGGTGTAACAATTATTGTAGAGGGGACAACTCAGGGAACCACCTCAAATTTTAATGGAGAGTATTCAATTAGCGCACCTGCCGATGGTAACCTGGTATTCAGTTTTATCGGTTACTTATCTCAAACTGTTCCGGTTAACGGACAGTCGAAAATCAATGTTGTATTGAAGCAGGATATTGAAGAGTTGGAACAGGTAGTGGTAATCGGATATGGAACGGTTAAAAAAAGTGATCTTACCGGTTCCGTAACATCTGTAAAAGCTGAAGATCTGAATCCTGGTGCCAATGCATCAGTAGAACAGGCTTTGCAAGGTCGGGTTGCAGGTGTACAGATTTCGCAAAAAAGTAACGAGCCTGGTGGTGGTTTAAGTATCAGTATCAGGGGATCAGGTTCGATCCAGGCTGGTAATGAACCACTGTATGTTGTTGACGGGGTTATCGTTAATAATGGTAGTGTTGCCGGTACCGGTGGGGTTGGCTTTACCGGTAATCAAAATCCAAGAAACCCATTAAACTCATTGAATCCTTCTGACATTGCATCGCTCGAAGTTTTAAAAGATGCCTCTGCAACTGCAATTTATGGTTCAAGAGGATCGAATGGTGTAGTAATAATTACAACTAAAAAAGGTAGCAAAGGAAAACTACGGGTTGGATACGATGGTTATTACGGTATTCAGCAGGTATATAAACCTCTGGATGTTTTAACAGCTACCGAATACAAAGATGTTCTGAACTCAATTATTGATTTAGGTGGTGGAGATGAACTGCAACGTATTGATGAAATTGAAGGCGGCGGAACAGATTGGCAGGACCTGATCTACAGGACAGCAAAAACTCAAAATCATAACATTACTATGTCAGGTGGTGCTGCAAATCTAACTTATTTTTCATCGATTAATTATTTCGAGCAGGAAGGCTTAGTAGAAGGTTCCAGTATGGAACGATTCAATACTCGCATTAACCTGAACTATGATGATAAAGAAAAAATGAGAGCAGGAGTGAATCTGAATGGCTCTTATATTTTCGATGATTTTGCATCAACAGGTCTGGGTATTAACGAAAATGGCGGAGCCATTTACACGGCAATAAATTACGATCCGGTAATTGCTCCCTATACAGAAGACGGCAGTTATCGAAAGTCTGATTTTTTTGTAGGTGATAATCCTCTTGCTATTCTTAATGGAGAAGATGCTGTTGCCGAAACATTCCGCTTCTTTGGAAACACCTTTCTTGAGTATTTTATTTTGCCTGAATTATCAGCACAGGCAAAACTTGGAGGCGATGTCCAGAATGTAAGAAGAGATATTTTTATTCAACCTTATACAGTGTCGGGAGCCGGAACAGGTGGTATCGCTTCTATTCAAACCGGTAGAAAAGACTATGTTTCTGTTGAAGGAACGTTAAATTATAACAAACAATTTGGCGAGAACAGTTTGAGTGGTGTAGTTGGTACAACCTACGAGTATTTTCAAACGAAAACTTTTGCCGGTGATGCACGTGGATTTGCACTACCAGATCTGGGAACCAATGCGATTGGATCCGGCGATCCTTTGCTCAATAATCTTGGCAGTGGCCGCACACAGGCTAAATTCATTTCGTATTTGGCCAGGGTAAATTATTCGTTAAAAGACAAATACCTTTTAACTGCATCATTCAGGGCAGATGGTTCTTCACGTTTTGGTGAAAACAATAAATTCGGTTATTTCCCATCGGCAGCTATTGCATGGAAAATGCATAAAGAAGGTTTTATGGGTGATGCTGAGTGGGTTTCAGAACTTAAACCACGATTTAGTATTGGTAGTACCGGTAATGCATCAATTGGAAATGAGCTGACTTATCAAACATTTTCTGCCGGTAACCAGGTGCTTTTTGGCGACAGTTTTTACAGCACAATTGTGCCTTCGCGAATTTCCAATCCTGATTTGACCTGGGAGAAAGCAGTTCAAATTGACGTTGGTTTCGATTTTGGGTTGTGGGAGAACAGATTAACCGGTTCGTTTGATTACTTTAATAAAGAAACTACTGACCTTTTGGTAAGTATTCCACAACCAATGAACACCGGTTTTACTGGCCAGATACAGAATATGGGGGGTGTTCGTAACCAGGGATTTGAATTGACTTTAAGTTACGACGTTATTCGAACAACAGATTTATACTGGAACCTTTCAGGTAACTTCTCAACCTTGAAAAACGAAGTGTTGAACATCGGCGACCGCGGAGATATAATTCACGGAGGTCTTTCTCAACTTCCCGATTTTGCTATTATTACACCCGGTGAAGCTTTGAATTCATACTACGGATATATTGTTGACGGAATTTGGCAGACAGACGATGATTTTAGCGTAACAAATGATAACGTAAGTCCTGGCGATATTAAGTTTAGGGATATTACTCCTGATGGGACTATAAACTCAGAGGACCGTACTATTATTGGCGATCCAATTCCGGATTTTACTTGGGGACTTACCAGTAATTTGCAGTACAAAAATTTCTCACTCGATGTTGTTATGCAGGGTGTGCAGGGAATGGATAAGTTGAATGGAAACTTAGCCAATTCAATGTTCCCAAATAACTTCAGACAAAACCGGATAGCAACACCATTGCTCGAGCGTTGGACTCCTGAAAATCCATCAAATAAATATCCGTCGTACGTAAATCCGCTTGCTTCGGGAGGTACTTCTGCACTTATCAATTCAATTACTGTTGAAGATGCTTCGTACATACGCTTACAGTCGGTAAGATTGGGGTATGATGTTGCTGTTGAAAATATCAACTTCTTAAATAAACTTTCCTTTTATGTAACGGCCCAAAATCTATTTACTATCACAGATTACCTGGGAACTGATCCGGCATCTAATGCCAGCGGAAGTAATACGCTTGCAGTCGACTTTAATGCTTATCCTATCCCACGTACCTATTTATTAGGTGTAAATGTTGAATTTTAAAAATGGCTAAAATGAAGAAAAATATATTCAAAAAGATATTTGGAACATTGCTCATAATCGGTGCACTTGTTTCATGTGAAGACCAACTGGAAATGTATCCGGTAGCTGAGTTTGCTCCTGGAAATGCTCTGCAGAATGAAGACGGAATTGAAGCATTACTTTTTTCTGCTTACAATAATTATACACCGGGCTCTTCTGTTCGAACTGATATTCTTATTAATGAAGTTACTACCGATGTTGGGCGGGTAAGAATCGGGGCAGTAGAAAGAGAAATGAAGCCTTTTATGGATTTCAACTGGGATGCATCTACCAACCATCTTGGAGGTTTATTCTGGACTCGTCCGTATACTGCAATTCGAAATGCAAATACTTTGCTTGATAATATCGACAATTCTGATGTTGATGAGGATTTCAAAAAAATGGTTGTGGCTGAAGCCAGGTACATTCGTGCATACTGCTATACAGATATGTATAAATATTTTGGACCGGTTCCGCTTCGTACCACTGCAGATCTCACGGTCCAGCCAAAAGAACTGGGATTGCCAACAGAGGAAGAATTCCGCAGTTTTATAGAAACAGAATTAAATGCAGCTGCTCAGGATTTATTGGATCCTGCGGCACAAACTCAGGTAGGAAGAGCTACAAAAGGCCATGCCTACGCTGCACTTACAAAATTTTTGATGAATACGAAACAATGGAGCAAGGTTGTTGATGCTACGCAGGATGTAATGAATTTGAACTATTACGAATTGTTTCCTGAGTACAGGGCGGCCTTCTTTGTTGTAAATGAACCACAGACCAATGCTGCGAATAAAGAAATGATTGTAACCTGGTCGTTGAAAAACGAAAGTGGTGGTTACAATAACGATTATCAGAACGGTGCATTCCCTCCGGGATTTAGAACCTCGGATAATATTCCCGAATTTGAATGGATTGTAGGAATGGCAAATTGGCCAACTCAGTTTAGTATGCGCGATGGTTTTGTTGATTCTTTTGATCCTAATGATGCCAGAAAACAAACTATTATTGAGGATTATTACAACGCAGGAGGAAATCTTGTTAATTTAAGAACTGCAAACACCGATAACTGCAGAAGTCTTAAATATTTTGATAACGAGCAGACAGGTAACTTCAGTGGATGCGATGTACCTTATATCCGTTATGCCGATATTTTACTATGTAGAGCCGAGGCATTGAATGAGTTAAACGGACCGACACAGGAATCAGTTGATCTGATCAATCAAATTAGAAACAGAGCAAAAGTTACGCCATACACTTTAGCAGATGTTGGCGACAAAGCTAGTTTCAGGGATTTGATTTTGGATGAACGTGGCTGGGAATTCTTCTCAGAAGGAAAACGCAGGGAGGATCTGATCCGTCATGGTAAATTTTTGGAATACGCAGAAGATCGTGGTTTAACCACATCTCCTGAACAGGTATATTTCCCTTATCCGTTGGCAGAGGTTGATGCCAATACAGCATTAGACCAACGGGAAGGTTATTAATAGATAGTTTAGTTTGGTTAGTTATCGGGGCTGCATGGGATTCATCGTATGCAGCCCTTTTTTTCACATCATAAAACTGAAATATTATGAATTTGAAATTAAATGCATTAAAAGGTTTTCTTGCCATTTGCCTGATAATAATAACGTTGAAGATTGACGCCCAAGAAATGGGCGTAAATTTTAACGAATCGCTTTTTCAAGCAGAGGATGTTACAAAACTGGCCCGGACAAAGACTACCTGGGTAAGAGGCTTTTTTGATTTCTTTCCCTATTTCGAAGATCAGGACCGTTTGACTGATGTAGATGATCAGCTCGAAGATTTTTTGAACCTGAAAAGTGAAGGGTACAAAACCATTTTGAATATTAAATGGAATTTTCATAACAAATCGTACCCCGATACTACGAGCACTGAAATTGAAGAATACAATGAATTTCTCCAAAACTTTCTGGATCGTGTTTGGGGCAAGATCGATATTATCGTTGTGGGAAACGAACCCTTTATCGAATCGATGAATAATGATGAACGAAACACGCGTTTGGCTCCTTTTTATCAGTACATGTGTAACCGGGTAAATGAATACCGGGAAGAGAAAGAGAATATACCGATTTATTTTGGGGCATTTAACCGTTTATACGATTTCTACCGCGATACTGAGGGAGTGCTTACTATGCTCGACTTTGTAAAAGAAACGCCGTGGATAGAGGGTATTGATCTGCACATTCACCATAAAGAGAATAACGATATTGTTTCGATGTACAGCTATGCTGATGCCAGAATCCGTGACGATCAGAAAATTCTGATGACCGAATTTTCGCTGGTTTTCTATTGGCAAGATCATACCCGCGACCTTATTCCTGCTGAATTCGCTACAAAGTATGGCTATTCATCCGACATGTTAGTGCATCAATACATTTACGAAGCATTGAACAACCGTCGTCCGAAAGCAGAATGGGATGATTTTTTGAGTAGTTGTTCGTGGTTCGAAGAGCGAAAACATTATTTATGGGAAGTATACGAGCTGCTTAGCCAATATGAATCGTTTAATGTGGCTACTTATTCCTACCAGATTAGTTGGGGAACAAATTTCGATGGAAACACAGTGCCCTGGCTGCTGAATAATATTATTAATGGAACGACTGTAGAGGATGACCCTGAGACAGGTGCTAATCAGTTTAATTATGGCTTTATCGACGATTTTTTTAAAATTCAGGAAGTTGAAACTGGTGAAAATAATGAAGTCCCGCCAGCGGATCCATCAAAAATATTTATGCAGTTCGAATTTGATGAAAACCTGGCAGATGCTTCGCCCGAAAATGTTGAATTCAACTTAACAAAGGGAAGTGAAACGTATACCGAAGGAAAGTTCGGCAAAGCATTAAGTTTTAATAATTCGGCATACGTAACAACGCAGGATGCATTGATAAATGTAGGATCAGAAAGCAGTACACTTGGAGTGTGGGTGAAAATGGATCAATCGACCAGTGTGGCCAACGCCGGTATGACAATTCTGCATCAAAAAGATCCGGCCGGTGGAACGCCTCCCGGAAGGATTATGATGGAAATATTAAATGGCGATTATCCCGGCACTTTCGAAAGTGGTTTAAGGGCGCAAAGTTCAGATGTTATTAAACCGGGAATCTGGTATCATCTTACAGTTGTTCACGATGCCGAGAAAGGACTGAAAAGCCTTTATGTGGACGGAGAATTAAAAGGGATTGCTGATTTTGGAACCGAGCAATCGGTTGGGGCTTTTGTATTAGGTGCTTTTAAAAATGAAGAAAGGGCTTTCCTGTACGGAAGCCTGGACGAGCTATTCTGGACCCGTGAAGTACTTAGCCCGAAGCAAATTAAATCGATAATGAGCGAAGGGATTGCAGCCAGTTTTAAAGATCAGGAAACGGCTGTAAACACGATCTCAGATCCATCGGATCTTAAACTTTTCTATCCTAATCCAGCTGCCGGAAGTATTCAATTCACTGCAAAAGTACTGGAAGAAGAAGGACAATTTCAGTTGTTTGATATTAATGGCAGTGCTGTAACAGCACTGCAAGCTGTTCAGTCGGGAACAGTCAAATTACACCATCTCACAAATGGGATGTATCTTGTAAAAGTTATTGCGGATAACAGAACTTATTCCGATCGTTTAATTTTACAAAATTAGCAGCTTACAAAATGAAAATGGTAAAATTATTAACGCTGATGTTTTGTTTTGCACTTATGCAAGACGTTGTTGCGCAGGTACAAATAACTGTTGGTGTCAACAAAAAAGACAAGCCCATTTCCAGAAATTTATTTGGCTTGTTTACCGAGCATCTGGGGCGAAACGTTTATGGTGGAGCGTGGGCGCAGGTTGTTGAGAATCCCGAATTTGTGCCGGCAAGCTATTGGCCGGTTCGTGATTACGGAAACATGATGGAACAGAAACTTCAGCAATCTCAAGAGACTTTTAAGCTGACTAATCTGGTAAATGATTCAAGAAATGGTTTTGCAGCTTACTGGGCTTCCTCGGACAACTTGCATGGCCGGTTGCTAAAAGAAGGAATTCATGATTTTCAGCAGATCGAAACTGGAGATGAAGTTGGTTATATTCAAAGTGGGGTATTTTTACCCCTACACCGAACCGAAGGTTACGAGCTGACTTTAAGAG
Organism: Draconibacterium orientale; assembly: GCF_900111425.1. Classification (NCBI taxonomy): domain Bacteria; kingdom Pseudomonadati; phylum Bacteroidota; class Bacteroidia; order Marinilabiliales; family Prolixibacteraceae; genus Draconibacterium; species Draconibacterium orientale. Next base: position 35,010 of record NZ_FOHT01000030.1, read on the forward strand.
CCCGTTCCAACAATCAAACAAAAGTGACTTTGCAGATTTTGGATCTTGATGAAAACGTTTTAGGTGAAACAAATTTTGAACTGAATTCAGCCTGGGAAACCAATAAAAAGACAATAAAAGTTAGGACATCTGAACATCAGAAAGGTGACGCGTATTTACTGCGTTTGCTGGTTGAGCCGGGCACTGTAACCGAGTTTGCAAGGATTCTTTGTTTCCCGGATGACCATATCGATGGTTGGGAACCGGAATTGGTGGCATTACTAAAAAATATGAAACTTCCTTTACTGCGTTTTCCTGGTGGAAATTTTGTGAGTGGTTATCACTGGATGGACGGTGTGGGGCCGATTGATGAGCGGCCGGTGCTTCCAAATCCGGCCTGGCACGGAATGGAATGGAACCATGTGGGAACCGATGAATGGATAAACTTATGCAGGTTGGTTGGGGCAACGCCAATGATTTGTGTGAATGCAGGAAACGGAACGGCCGAGGAAGCGGCAAATTGGGTGAGGTATTGTAATGATCCGGCCAACACTTCGATGGGGAAATTAAGAGCCGAAAACGGGCACAAAGAACCATTTAATGTGAAAATTTGGGAAGTTGGTAACGAACTTTGCGGCGAATGGCAGATTGGATTTACTGATGGCGATGATTACGCCAGACGTTATGCCATGTTTGCTCCGCAATTGTTGAAAGCTGATTCGAGCATCTCTTTAGTTGCAAATGGTTTGATTCAGGTGCTGGAAAAATCCGAGTTAATAAGCCGGGGAGTTGATCCGGAATGGAATTACAAACTAATGGAACACAACGGTAATTTGGTGCGTTCTGTTTCAGTTCATTCTTTAGTTGGTAGGGCAGTCGATGAGAATGCCGATCCCGTTGAAGCCTGGAAAGACCTGGTTGCTTTTATTGAAAATTACCCTGATTTCTTACACAATCTGGTTGTTGAACCGATGGAGCAGGCAAATGTTAAACCAAAGGTTGCAATAACAGAACTTATGGATTGGCCACAACCTCGTTCCGTTGGCAATGTAACCAGTATTAGTGGTGCCCTGTGGTATTCGGGAATAATAAATACCTGTATCAGAAGCAATGGCTTGGTTGAATTGGTGACCCGATCGGCATTAATGAACCACGGCGGCGGTTTAAGAAAAGACCGTGGAATTATCTATTCACAGCCGGTATACTGGAGTCATTTTATGTATTCAAGTCAAAACGGAACCATTCCGTTAGATGTTAAAACTGATTCACCAGTATTTGCCAGCACCGGAAAATATGTGATCAATAAGGAGAATATTTCCACAGTAGATGCATCTGCTTTATTGGATGAAACAGGGAATTCTGCCTCAATTTTTATCTGTAACCGCGATGCAGAAACAGCACAAAAAGTGGAGCTGACCATTGAAGGATTCAATCCCAAAAAAGAAGCCGCACTCATGATGATAGAAAGTAATGATCTTGCATTACGAAATAGTTGGGAGAATCCGGAAACGATAGCTCCAGTATTCGACAAAATTACGGTGAAAGGAAACACTGTAAAATATACGATCCCTCCATTAGCATTGGTACGGATTATTTTGGACTCGGAATAAATACTGATGATGTAAAAACACATGCATTTAATGTATGGTAGTAGATTTAAACAAATAATATTAAACGAAAAGCGAAATGAAATTTATTCTTAGTTGGGCGCTTATTATACTGGTTGTTGTAAGGATTTCAGCACAAGAAAAGAAAGAATTGTTTTTTGCCGATCCAACGATTTATGTTGATGGCGATACCTACTATCTTACCGGTACAGGCGGACAAAAAGACCAGCCTTTAGGATTTTCTATTCTGGAATCGAAAGACCTAAAAACCTGGTCGCAACCTGCAAGTACAAGCGGTTCTGTTCACATGCTGCTAACTAAGGGAGATCATGTATACGGCGAACGGGGATTTTGGGCGCCACAACTATTTCGAAACAACGATACGTATTTTTTCACTTATACTGCAAATGAACAAACGGTACTAGCTAAGTCAAACTCGCTGTTAGGGCCGTATCGTCAAAAAAAAGTTGCACCAATTGATGGTTCCGAGAAGAATATCGATTCATTCATATTCAAAGATGATAACGGTAAGTTTTACCTCTATCATGTCCGCTTTAATAATGGTAACTTTCTTTGGGTAGCAGAGTTTGATCTGAAAAAAGGAAAGATTAAGCCTGAAACACTTACAAAATGTTTCAACCAGACCGAAGAATGGGAAGCCACACCCAATTTTGAGTCGGCACCAATTATGGAAGGCCCGACCGTTATCAAACTAAAGAATAAGTATTACCTGTTTTATTCGGCAAATCACTTTAAAAATATCGACTATGCTGTGGGGTATGCAATTGCCGATTCGCCTTATGGCCCATGGATAAAGCAGGAAAACAGTCCGATTATTCATCGATCCATTGTTGGTGAAAATGGTTCAGGGCATGGCGATTTTTTTGAAGGTTTAAATGGCCAGCTCTATTATGTATACCATGTTCATTTTGGTCAGGATCAGGTGAGTCCAAGGAGGACACGAATAGTGCCGGTGGCAAAAGAATGGGATGCTGCCAATAATGTTTACAAATTCAAGGTAAAAGAAGATAAAGTAATAGTGCCGATAATGGAGCAAAAATGACGAAGGTAAGATCATTTTTTTTTGAGTATATTAATTGAACTAAACGAAATTATTTTATGACAAAAACTTCAAGATATTGTTTTATCCTCCTTCTAATTCTGCTTGGATTTCATTTGTATGCCAGTGATGTTAATAGAAAGGGGCAGCCTAATATATTAATTGTTATTGCAGACGATTGCACCCATAGTGATCTGTCACTTTACGGTGGACAAAATGTAAAAACACCACATATTGATCAACTGGCCTCGCAGGGGATGACTTTTAATAATGCCTTTGTTACCATGTCGATGTGCGTGCCTTGTCGTGCCGAATTGTACACGGGCTTGCAACCGGTTAACAGTGGTGTTTGCTGGAACCATGCCATTGCACGCACGGGAACTCAAAGTATTGTTCAATATTTGGGAGAATTAAACTATCGGGTAGGTATTGCAGGTAAAGTTCATGCCGATCCTCGCGAAGTTTATCCTTTTGAAATGGTTGAAGGAGTGGAGCGCAACTGCGTTTCGGAAACAGCGAATTATGATCCTGCCGGACTAAAAGAATTTATGGCAAGAGATAAGGAACAACCGTTCTGTTTGATAACTGCATTGGTGGTGCCTCATATTCCATGGACAGTTGGCGACCCGTCACATTTCAATCCCGAAGAATTGAAACTTCCATCTTATCTTGCCGACAACAAAGAAACTCGGCGCGAATTCGCTAAATACCTGGCTGAAATTGAGGTGCTGGATCAACAAGTTGGAGAAACTATAGCATTGCTTGATGAGCTGAAAATTTCGGATAATACCATCGTTATTTTTACATCTGAACAAGGTGCGCAATTACCTTTTTGTAAATGGACCAACTGGAACAATGGTGTGCATACCGGATTTATTGTACGCTGGCCCGGTAAAGTAAATAGTGGCAGTCGCACGGATGCGCTTGTCCAATACAACGATGTATTACCAACATTACTTGATGCCCTAGGAAACACATCGGATACAGACTTCGACGGTTCAAGTTTTCTGCCCGTGTTATTAGGCGAAAAAGAAACGCATCGCGAATATGCGTATTTCATGCATAATAATGTACCCGAAGGACCGGCATATCCAATACGTTCGGTTACAGATGGTAATTATCATTACATCCGGAATCTAAGCCCGAAAAGCTTATACATAGAACGTCACCTGATGGCACGAATGCCTCTCAATCAGTATTGGCCTTCATGGGTTTTTGATGCTTCTGACGATCCTGAGATACTGGATTTGGTAACCCGTTACCAGAATCGTCCAGCAGAAGAATTATACAATTTGACTGCCGATCCGAATGAAATGCAAAATCTGATCGGGCGTGATGATTTGGGAGAAATAAAACAAAATCTTTCACAAAAACTGGATGAATGGATGAAAGCACAAGGCGATCCCGGAGCAGAAATTGATTCGAGGGAAGAATTGAAGAATGCCCGGCAAGGCAAGCATTTTGATCCGCTGATACTACAAAATTAAATACCAGGAAAGTATGAAGCACCATACTTTAATCTTTCCATTTAATTGACTTAATAGCGTAAGATGTAATCAAGTCTAATTAATTTTCTATTTTCACGGCTACTAACTGAACTTTCATAAAATGAATAATGAGTTTAGCTGACTCAAATATGGTTTTGCCCGACTTAACTTCGTTTAAAAAGGGCGATGAGCATGCTTTTAAAATCATCTTCGAAGACAATTATGACCGGATCGTTGGTTTTTGTCTACAATTTATTCCTGATCGGGAAGAGGCCAAAAATATAGCTCAACAATCTTTTGTGAAGTTGTGGTTAAACCGAGAGGAAGTTAATACCATTAATGGAATTTGTGCATTCTTATACACCGCGGCAAAAACAGAATGTCTTAATTTTTTAAGGCATGAAAAGTATAAGTCAGAGTATCAGAAAAATACACTTAAAATAAAGGAGAATCTTTTAAATCGTCAAATCCTTGAATCTTTTCATTTCAATAAACTAGAATATCAGGAATTAGAAGGAATGATTCAGTTGGCTCTTGAAAAACTCCCCGAAAGATGTAGGATCGTATTTGAAAAAAGTCGATTTGAAGGCAAAAAAAACAGAGAGATCGCTGATGAACTTGGTATCGCGATAAAATCAGTTGAGTCAAACATTACTCGCGCCATAAAGATCCTAAGAAAAGAACTCAGAGATATACTTCCTTTCGTTTTATGGATGCTTTAACAAGTTGTCCTGATCGATCATATTTCTTCTTAAATTCTGGCTCTTCTTCACAGTTTCTCAATCGAAATTGAAAAATTTCAAATTAATATACAGGGTATCATCTTATTTATGTGTACATATAGCAAGAAAGACAAAAATGGATAATAATATCATCATAAAATACCTACAGGGAACAGCTAGTGAGGCTGAAATAGAAACCTTTTTTCAATGGCTCGATGAGAGTGAAAAACACCGCAATGAGTTTATTGAATTAAAAAAGATCTGGGCGTTAACGTCGAAATTTGAAAATAAAGAAGGAGTAAGCTGGAGCGATATACAACCGGAATTCTCTAAACCAGTTAAAAAACGATTCCTTTATTCATTCATAAAAAATGCCGCTGTATTTATCTTGTTAATTGGTATTGGTGCCATTGCACAGTATTTTTTCTTTGGCGAGAAAGACGAGCATGTTTATGCTAGGTCTTTCGCTGTTACAGCCCCGGCCGGACAAATGACGAATATTGAACTTCCCGACGGCACACTAGTAATGCTGAATTCAGGAACTAGTCTACAATACAATTCAGAATTTAGTTCAGGGAAACGTGAAGTCTATCTCGAAGGAGAAGCATTTTTCGATGTTCAAAAGGATGTTGAGCATCCGTTTACTGTGAAATCTGACTACTTAGGCGTACGTGTATATGGAACTTCGTTTAACATTCAGGCTTATCCCGAGGATAGGGAATTTACAGCTACGTTAATTGAAGGTAGTATCGGCCTTCTTGATAAAAATGGCTATGAACTATCGAAACTGGAACCTGGAGAGAAAGCATTCTTTAATGATAGTACAGCAAGTATAGAAATTCGAAAAGTAGATACTGAAATGTATACATCATGGAAAGATGGTCTGGTGACCTTCAGAAATGAAAAAATGGATTACATCGCCAAACAAATCGAACGTTGGTATAACGTAGAGATAATAATTCAAAAAGAAGGTTTGTGTGATGAGCGGTATTTCGGTACTATTTTGAAGAACAAGCCAATAGATCAGATTCTCGATGTGCTTAAATTAACGACTTCGCTGGAATACGAGATTGTCCCCAGGGCGAACAAGCCGACTTTAATTTACTGGAAATAAGAAATGAAATTATAAAACGAATCAAACTTATCACTGACTTATGAAACAAAAAGATACTTCCTAAAAAACGACAGGCCAAAAATACTGGAAATATTTTTAGCCTGCTCAGCTTAACAGGTAAGCCAATACCTGCAAAGCATTGATAAATAAAACTTAGTATTTACCAATAACATGTCAAATTTATGAAAAAAACAGACAAGTGCCCTTATTTATGTGGGCCACTAAAAAAAGTTTTAATGATTATGAAACTAACTACATTTCTAATCCTATTATTGACCTTAAACGTATTTGCTGATTCCTATGCCCAAACCACAAAGATTACCATGGCAATGGAACAGGCTACTGTAAAAGAAGTGATTGAGCAAATTGAAAATGAAACTGAATTCTATTTCATGCTGAAGTATGATGAGCATCTGATGAACAAACATGTAAATGTTACTTTTAATGATGCAGATATCAATGATGTGCTTTCACAACTTTTTGATGCAGACAAATACAAATACGAGATAATCGATCGGTACATCGCCGTAACACCTATTGCTGAAAACGAAATGGTTGTGGAAGATCAATCATCAATTAAAGGAACTGTAACCGACGAAAGCGGAGAGCCTCTTCCGGGAGTAACAATTGTTGTGAAAGGAACAACACGTGGAACAGTTTCTGATTTTGATGGAAATTATAGTCTGACCAGTATCTCACCTACTGATGTAATACAATTTTCTTTTGTGGGGATGCTTTCACAGGAAGTGGAGGTAGGTGCCCAAAGCGAAATCAATATTACATTGAAAGCAGATGCTATCGGACTTGAAGAAGTTGTGGCCATTGGTTATGGTACAATAAAAAAGAGTGATATTACCGGATCAGTTTCGTCGGTTAAGGTCGATGAATTACAGGAAGGTGTGACCACCTCGGTTGATCAGATGCTGTTTGGGAAAAGTGCCGGTGTAAATGTTGTTCAAAGTAGTGGAGAACCTGGCGGAGGTATTTCTATTAATATCAGGGGGGCAAGTTCCGTTAATGCAGGAAATAGTCCGCTTTATGTTATTGATGGATTACCAATTGATAATTCAAGACCAGTAAGTTCTGGTTCAATTGATGCTTTTGGAGGAAATAGAAGTCCTCGAAATCCTTTAGCTTCAATTAACCCTTCAGATATTGAATCTATTGAGGTATTAAAAGATGCATCTGCTACTGCTATTTATGGATCAAGAGGAGCTAATGGAGTTATAATGATAACAACTAAATCAGGGAAGAATGAAAATATGAAAGTTAGTTATCAGGGCTACCTGGGAATTCAAAATCGTTCACGGAAACTTGACTTATTGAACGCTGAAGAATATAAAACAGTAATGAATGAAATTATTGCAGCCGGAGGAGGAAATGAGGAATCGATAGTAGGAGATATTGCCAATGGCGGTTTAGGCACGGACTGGCAGGATGAGATCAATAACGCAAATGCTTTGGTACACGATCATCAACTTTCATTTTCTGGGGGTACCCCAAAGACTTCATACTATATATCCTTAAACTATATGGATCAGGAAGGGATTATGAAGAATACCGATTTTAGCCGATACGGTGCAAGAATTAATTTGAAATCGGATCTTACAGACAAATTCAATATTGGCTTTAATGCAACTGGGACATACACACAGGATCACTTTATTGCAAATGGTTTTGGAATAAATGAGCATGCCGGACCTTTATACTCTGCCTATAATTTCGACCCAACTTTACCGGTATTCGATGATAATGGAGACTATGCACTATCTCCTTTCTTAACGGTAGATAATCCCGTTGCCGTTTCTGAAGGTATGAGTTCAGAGTCAAATACGAACCGTATGATGGCTTCTATGTATGGAGAATATCATTTTACTTCTGATTTATATGCAAAACTGAATATTGGAGGTGATTTTGTAAATGAAAGTCGTAAAAGCTTTATTAACGGTCTTACTAAAGAAGGCCGCAATAATGGAGGAGTAGCCTCAAATCAAAATGTTGAGAAAAGCAATTACTTGGTTGAAGGAACGATTCATTATTCGAAAACGTTTGATATTCACTCTATCAGTGCAATGGCAGGAACAACCTATCAACGCTTCGTTACGAATGGTCTGAGTAATGTGGCTAAAGGATTTCCAAATGAATCATTGGGAGCTAATAACCTTGGAATTGGAGACCAATCAACCTTTGAAATTAGTAACTTCTTGACTGGTAATAGGCTAGCATCTTATATTGGAAGGGTAAATTATTCATTGAATGATAAATACCTTCTTACAGCAACCATTCGTGCTGACGGATCATCGCGCTTCGGAACAAATAATAAATTTGGATATTTCCCATCAACTGCATTTGCATGGAAGGCTTCTAATGAAGATTTTATTAAGAGTGTTGATTATATAAGTAATCTGAAAGTAAGAGCTAGCTGGGGACAAACAGGTAACCAGGAAATTGGTAATTTCCCTTCATTGAGTACCTTTGGTGAAGGTGGAACCGCAATTTGGAATGGCAGTCAGGTAACCGGAACAGCACCTCTTCGAATCCCAAACCCTGATCTAAAATGGGAAACTACAGAGCAAATAGATTTTGGAGTAGACTTTGGCCTTTTTGAAGGCAGAGTAAATGGAAGTGTTGATTATTTCAGGAAAAAGACAACAGATATGCTCCTTTATTTACCAATTCCACAATCTACAGGATTTAGCAGCATTTTATCAAATGTAGGTCGAATTGATAATAGAGGATGGGAATTGTCGCTAAACACAGTTAATGTAACATCTCAGGATTTTAGTTGGAGAACAGATTTTACGTTTACTACAATGCAAAATGAGGTTAAGGAATTGGGAGGAATTTCTGAAATTATTGTTGGTGCAGGATATACACACGTAGAGCAGGTTGCTATTATTAAACCGGGTTTACCTCTTAACTCTTATTACGGCTATGAAGTTGATGGTGTTTGGCAGGTAGGAGACGATTATAGTCAGTTTACCGAGGATTATCAGCCCGGAGACTTAAAATATGTTGATCAGGATGGAGATGGTGTAATTACTGATAAGGATAGAGTTGTTTTAGGGAATTCATTTCCCGATTTCCAATGGTCAATGGGTAATACCTTTAATTATAAAGATTTTAGCTTATTCGTATTTATTGAAGGAGTACAAGGTGTAGACATGTTGAACGGAAACGTAATTGATAATTATTTCCCTATCAATTTCAGAAGGAACAAAATTGCCGAGATATACCTGAATCGTTGGACTCCTGATAATCCAACTAATGAATATCCTTCTTTTGTTGATCCTTTAAAATTTGGTAGAAAAGTAGCGAATTCGAATACGCTGCTTGACGCATCTTATGTAAGACTCAAAACCGTAAGATTGAGCTATAATTTACCTCGTATAAATAAATTTATTAAGTCTGGACAGGTATATGTTACGGGCGAGAACCTATACACCATAACGGATTATATAGGACTAGATCCGGCTGTAAACCCAAATAATAATGCCAATTTTAGGATCGACTTTAATGCCTATCCAACCGCAAGGACTTTAATATTTGGAGTAAAACTTGATTTTTAATCTTAAACTAAAAAGTAATTAAAAATGAAAACATTATATAAATTAAAAAATATATTAATCGCCTTCATTGCAATCTTGTTGTTGCATGGTTGCGAGTCGATTCTTGAAGAACCTGTTCAATCGCAATTTGCCTCGGAAAACCTCTTAAGTACTAAAAAAGGTATTGAATCACTTATGGCTGATGCCTATGCAAGGAATAATAATGTAATTATGACCCGAGATGTTGTCAAACGGGAAGAAATGACCGCTGATATTTTATGGCAATCAGGAGGTGGAGAGAATGGAACTGCAGCACCTTTAATTGGATTTAGATGGGATCCTTCCAGTACGTTAGAGGCTTTTGACTGGATGAATTATTGGCAGGTGATTAGAGATGCCAATATTATTCTTGAGAGTGTAGATAACGTATCCGATTTTAATAATGAACAGGATAAAAACCAGATAGTTGCAGAAGCCCGGTTTTTAAGAGTTTGGTCTTATTATCAGCTATGGAATCAATATGGTCCTATGCCGTTAAGGAAAAGTCAGGCTGATGAATTAGAGCTTCCTCGTGCTACAAATGAAGAATTCGCGAGTTTTGTTGAAGCTGAGCTAAAGGAAATCATTCCCATTCTGCCCGAACCTGGAGATGAGCCGGCCTATGGTCGTCACCATAAAGGGGGAGCTCAGGCACTGCTTTGCATTTGGTATTTAAATTCCCATCAATGGCAAAATTGTGCCGATATTGCTCAGGATATTATTTCCGATGGATATTTCAGTTTATATCCTGATTATAATGACATGTTTGCACTGGAAAATGAGCAGAATGAAGAATTTATTCTTGTAAAAACCAAATTGGCGAATGCTGGCAACAACAATACACTCTGGGCAACAGCAGCTCCATCTTTCCCTGCTGTTTATAAGGAAGGACTAGATGGTGGATTAGAAGGAGTAGTAAATGAAAAATGGTCAAATTTTGCATCCAACTATCGTTTATACGATTCATTTTATAACAGTTTTGAAGCGAATGATCAGCGAAAAGGCAGAATTCTTACACGTTATATTGATACCCAGGGAAATACAGTTAATTTGTTGGATTATACTGATTGTACCCGGGCAATGAAATATCCTCCTGATCCTGACGCATCGGGAAGTTCACATGGGAATGACGTGCCTATGATCCGTTATGCAGAGATACTGTTGAGTAGGGCTGAAGCTTTGAATGAGCTGAATGGTCCTACCCAGGAATCCGTAGATCTTGTAAACCAAATTCGTACCAGAGCTGGACTGGAAAATAAATCGTTAACAGATTTAGGATCGAAAGATCTCTTAAGAGAACAAATCCTAAATGAACGTCTTTGGGAATTCTGGTACGAAGGGAAGAGACGAAGAGATTTAATCCGTACGGGACAGTACATTGAAAATGCTCAAAGCAGAGGTATCACAAATGCTACAGCTAATCATGTGTGGTTCCCAATTCCGCAATCAGCAATTGATGCAAATCCATTATTGGAACAAAATCCTGGTTATTAAACAATAATAAAGTGAGGTGACTGGCATAAAACCAGTCACCTTTTATTAGAAAAATTTAATTTCAGTCTGTTGGGAATGAAAAATGAGAGTTTAAGAATGCTTGAGCTTGCTATTTTTACGTTTTAACGGTTCGGGTAAAATTCTTCCAAGTCCGATATGGCAATGCCAGTTAAGAGGTGATGTCGAGACAAACTTCATACACTCAGACACTAAATTTTAAAAACAAAACTAAAATGATGATGAGAAATACAATAGTGATAATGATGGTTTTGAGCATAGTTGCATTAACAAGAGTACATGCCCAGGAGAAGCCTAATATTATATTGATTTTGACAGATGATATGGGTTATAGTGATATTGGTTGCTTTGGAGGAAACTTTGTACCAACACCTAATATTGACAGAATTGCTGAAAGAGGCGTTAAGTTTACCCAGTATTATAGCGCTGCACCAATTTGCAGCCCATCACGCACTGGTATTTTAACCGGTATGTATCCTGCCGAATGGAATTTTACTACTTTTTTAAATGATCGTCGAAGTAACGCTCGTGCAGAACAAGCTAATTATCTAAATGTTAATGCACCATCGATGGCCAAGGTGATGAAGTCTGCAGGATATGCTACCGGCCATTTTGGTAAATGGCATATGGGAGGAGGAAGAGATATTAAAAATGCTCCCAATTTTGATAAATATGGCTTTGACGAGCATATCAGTACTTATGAAAGCCCCGATCCTGATTCTATAATAACATCTACAGATTGGATATGGTCGAATGAAGATAGTATAAAAAGATGGGACAGAACAAAGTATTTCGTCAATAAAACATTGGATTTTCTGAAACGGCATCAGGGAGAACCTTGTTTTGTCAACCTCTGGCCTGATGATATGCACACACCCTGGGTGCCTGAGGTAGACTTTCGTTATACTGGTCAGTATCCTATGAATCCCGAAGAGGAGAAATCATTTAAAATGGTTCTTCAGGAGTATGATAACCAGATGGGACGTTTGCTTGACGGAATTAAAAAGTTAGGTATAGAGAACAATACGATAATAATTTTTACGAGTGATAATGGTCCATTACCCAGTTTTAAGGGTAGCCGTGCAGGAGGCCTCCGAGGTACTAAACTTTCACTTTACGAAGGTGGAATCCGCATGCCTTTTATTGTAAAATGGCCAGGACATGTACCCGAAGGTGTTACGGATAGTACCTCAGTGTTAAATGGTACCGACCTCTTACCAACTCTTGCGTCAATTGCTTCTGCTAGTTTACCTGCAGATTATAAAGGCGACGGTGAAAATAGGGAATCTGTTTTGTTGGGAAAATACTCTCCTCGAGAAAAGGATATGTATTGGGAGTATGGGCGGAATAGTTATGCATTTAACTACCCAAAAGGTCGAGACCATAGCCCTAATTTGGCCATACGTTCAGGAGACTGGAAATTATTAATGAATTATCAGAGTAACAACGTTGAGTTATATGACATGAAAAACGATGTTTATGAAACATCAAATGTTGCGGAAGAACATCCGGATTTAGTTAATGACCTAAAACAAAAATTGATTACCTGGAGGATGTATTTACCTGTTCTTACTCCTGATCGTGCCAATCCTGCACGAGAGTAAATGCTAACAGATAATTGTGGAATCATGTTGCCCTTCGATATAAATAATCGATTCAATAATAATAATATACCTTTTATGAATAAGTATTTTATATCTAATTTTTGGGGATTTATAATGCTAGGCTTAGTGTTTTTTTCCTGCGGTGCACAGTCTGAAATTCAAAAAGAAGAAGCGGGGCAGGAATTTCGTGCACCAGCCTATCCATTAGTTACCATTGATCCTTATACCAGTGCATGGTCAATGTCCGATCACTTATTCGATACACCTGTAAAACACTGGACCGGAAAAAATCACTCGCTGGTTGGTGCCCTTCGCGTTGATGGTAAGACCTATCGTTTTATGGGTAAAGAAGAAATACCCTTCGAACCGGTTGTCCCAAATGCCAAATACGAAACCTGGGAAGGAAAATACCTTACCCAAAAACCTGCTTCGGGTTGGGAAAAATCAGATTTTAACGATTCATCCTGGAAGAGCGGAAAAGCAGCTTTTGGTACACCCAATACTTTTCAGGCAACTACTTCCTGGGAAACAGAGCATATATGGGTACGTCGCGAGTTTACAATGCCTGAGGTAAGTAGCGAAAGTGATTTGTATCTGGTTTATTCACACGACGATGATTTTGAGTTATATCTGAATGGAATAGAAATTATAAACACGGGTAACAGTGCCCGAAGCGAGGCAATATTAAAACTTGATAAAGCTTTATTGAATAGTGATGGAAAAAACACTATTGCAGCGCATTGTTGGGATCGCGGAGGTTTAGCTTATGTTGATTTTGGTATTTTTAAAGAAGGAGAGATTCAATCTGTTTTTGATCAGACAGCCGTCCAGAACAGTGTGAAAATTACTGCAACCCAAACCAAGTATAATTTTAGCTGTGGACCTGTAGATTTGTACGTTGAATTTGTTTCACCGTTGTTAATGGATGATCTGGATTTACTTTCACGTCCGGTAAATTACATTAACTATGAAGTTTTATCAACCGATGGCAAAGCCCACGATGTGGAGGTTTATTTCGAAGCGACACCTGAATGGGCTGTTAACGAATTAAATCAGGAAGTGGAAGTCACAAGTGGAAAAACAGGCAACATCAATTTCATAAAAACAGGAACAACCGAACAAGCCGTTCTGGAAAAGAAAGGTGACAATGTACGCATAGACTGGGGATATTTTTACCTGGCATCGCCTGAAAAAGAAAATCAGATAATGGCAATCGGTGATTTTACAGGCATGAAAAAAGCTTTTGTTGAGAGCGGAAAAGTTGGAGGTGGACAAGAAAGAACCACAGCTGTTTTATCGAAATCAATGCCGGTGCTGGTTTTCTCCGATGTCATTGGTAAAGTTTCTGCAAAACCAGCAAATGGATATATAATGTTGGCATACAACGATATTGAATCCATCCAATATTTTGGAGACAACTTAAAAGCATGGTGGACAAAAGATGGTCATGTAAGTTTTGATGAGGCATTAACTTCTGCTACTCAAAATTACCAGGATGTAATGGAACGTTGCGATGATACCGATGCAAAAATATATGAAGAAGCACTGGCTGCAGGAGGCGAAAATTATGCACGTTTGTGTATACTTGCTTATCGTCAGTCGATTGCTGCACACAAATTAGTAAAAGACACCAAAGGCAACACGCTTTTTCTTTCAAAAGAAAACTTTAGTAACGGTTCAATCGGAACGGTTGATGTTACTTACCCTTCTGCTCCTTTATTCCTTAAATACAATCCAGAACTTTTAAAAGGAATGTTGAATCCAATCTTCTATTATTCGGAAAGCGGAAAATGGACGAAACCTTTTGCAGCACATGATGTAGGTACTTATCCGAAAGCCAATGGCCAAACCTACGGCGGAGATATGCCGGTTGAGGAATGTGGTAACATGGTGATTCTGACTACTGCCATTGCTACTGTTGAAGGAAATGCTGATTACGCTGCTGAACACTGGGATGTGCTAACAATCTGGGCAAATTACCTGTTGGAGAATGGACTTGATCCGGAAAATCAATTATGTACCGACGATTTTGCCGGACACTTTGCACACAATGTGAACCTTTCTGCAAAAGCTATTATGGGAATTGCAGGTTACGGAAAACTTGCCGAAATGCTCGGAAAAACTGATGTAGCAGAAAAATATACTTCAGCAGCGAAAAGTATGGCGAAGGAGTGGATGAAAATGGCGGACGATGGAGACCACTATCGTTTGACTTTTGACAAGCCTGGAACATGGAGCCAGAAATACAATATTGTTTGGGATAAGCTGCTTGACCTTGGTATATTTCCGAAAGAAGTGACTCGAAAGGAAATTGCCTATTATCTGACTACACAAAACAAATATGGTTTGCCGCTTGATAACCGCAGAACATATACAAAATCAGACTGGATTATCTGGACGGCTACTTTAGCGGATGATAAAGATACTTTCCAAAAGTTTATTGATCCTTTGTATGGTTTTGTGACGGAAACTCCTGATCGTGTTCCAATGTCAGATTGGTATGAAACGCCCGATGCAAAGCAGGTAGGTTTTCAGGCTCGCTCAGTCGTTGGAGGATATTATATAAAAATGTTAGAGAATAAATAAGTATTCAACGCTGGAAACTCCTTTTGACCGCTAATACTACAAAACTGAATCATTTTACCCTTTTTCTAATAGGATTTCCAGTTCCAAAATCATTCAATATAATAACATTGTAATTCCATATTTTTAAAGAAGAAAAACAGAATGAAACTTAAACTTACTTTATTTGCGTTGCTGATCAGCGCATCAACTTTTGCACAAAACTGGCAACCTGCCGGTGATAAAATAAAAACCCGTTGGGCGGAAAAAGTAACTCCCGAGAACGTATGGAAAGAATATCCGCGTCCGCAAATGGTTCGATCGGAATGGCAAAGCCTAAACGGGCTTTGGGAATATGCAGTAACATCTAACCGCGCGGTTAAACCCGAAAATTGGGAACAAGATATACTGGTTCCCTTTGCACTGGAAACACCACTCTCAGGTGTTGCAAGAAGAATTGAATCGAATGAGGTGATCTGGTATAAAAGATCTTTTGAGTTAACTGCAAAAGAGAATGAGCGTCAATTATTGAATTTCGAAGGCGTTGACTATAAATGTATGGTATGGGTAAACGGTAAATTAGCCGGATCGCATATTGGCGGCAATCTTCCTTTTTCATTTGATGTAACTGATTTGGTAACATCTGGTGAAAATGAAGTAAAACTCAGGGTAATTGACGGAACCGATGATCCTGATTTATACCAACTACGAGGTAAACAGAAACGCGATAACGGAGGAATTTGGTACACTCCGTCATCAGGAATTTGGGCCCCGGTTTGGATAGAATCTGTACCTCAAACCTACATTAAATCGATAAAGTTACTTGCCGATATGTATGGTGAATTAAAAGCTGAAGCATGCACCGGCGGGCTAAAACAGAACACGCAACTTAAGGTGACTTTACTCGACGAAGGGAAAGTTGTTGCCGAAAAAACAGGAACAGCCGATAATGTATTGCTAAGCGTTAAAAATGCAAAACTCTGGTCACCAAAATCACCTTTCTTATATGATGTAAAGATTGAGCTGCTTGGAGAATACGGCGATGTTCTGGACGAAGTTTCCTCATACACAGGTTTTAGAACCGTGGGAAAGGAATGTGAAGCAAATGGAAACTGGCAATTTACTTTGAATGGTGAAAAAATATTTCATTTAGGTCCGCTCGATCAGGGCTGGTGGCCCGAAAGTTTTCTGTTACCTCCTTCTGATGAAGCCATTGTCTGGGAAATGGATTTTCTGAAAAAGGCAGGATTCAACATGATTCGTAAGCATAAAAAAGCTGAAATTCGCAGGTATTATTACCATGCCGACCGTATGGGATTTGTTATTTGGCAAGACCAGACCTCGGGAGGAAGTGGAGGCAGCGAATGGCCAAAATGGAAGCGATTGCATATGGAGCGTGAGGATTACGTTGCAGAAAGGCCACAACAATGGAAAAAGGGAGATGCACTTGATGCCGACTGGCCAGATTGGGCGCACGACTTATACAAAAACGAGTTGAAAACAATGATTGACGTACTATACAATCACCCGTCAATCGTAATCTGGACGACATTTAACGAACGTTGGGGACAACATCGCAGTATGGAAGTTGGAAACTGGGTGAAAGCTTATGATCCGTCGCGACTTTTAAATATTGCCAGCGGAGGTAATTTCTTTGAAGTGGGGGATATTGCCGATCAGCATCAATATCCACACCCTGATTTTCCTTTGGATGTGAAGCTTTACGATGATTACGTAAAAGTGGTTGGTGAATTTGGCGGCCACGGTTGGGCAGTTGAAGATCACATTTGGGATACCAATAAAGATAACTGGGGTTATGGAGGATTACCCAAAACACACGAAGAGTATGTTGATCGTTACGTCAAAAGTTGTGAAATACTGGGTGAACTGAGAAAGAAAGGAATTAGTGCCGGTGTATATACTCAGACTACCGATGTTGAGGGCGAATTAAATGGACTGATTACATATGATAGGAAAGTAATGAAGATTGATCCGGAAAAACTTTATGAAATTCATAAAAAAGCCGGACTGCTAGATTAGTGTTTAGTTATGAATACTTGTGATTTAGTGTTTTAATTATTAATGAATTCTGCTTCTCAAAATCGGGAGGCAGAATTCACCTATTATAAAGAACAATGAAAATAATAAGCCTATTTGCATTTGCAATACTTCTTTTAAGCGGTTGTACTGCCGGAAAAGATAATAACGCTGGTGCACAATCATCAGCATCTCCAAATATCATTCTTATTCTTTCCGACGACATGGGGTACTCCGATTTGGGATGTTATGGAGGCGAAGTAGAAACTCCCAACCTTGATGCGCTGGCGGCAAATGGATTAAGGTTTACCCAGTTTTATAACGGAGCTCGTTGCTGCCCAACCCGAGCAAGTTTAATGACGGGTTGTTACCCACACCAAACCGGGATTGGCCACATGACGAATACGCCTGCTGATTTTTCGCAGCACGATCTTGGAATTCCGGAGTACCGTGGATTCCTGAATAAAAACTGTGTCACCATTGCCGAAGTTTTAAAAGATGCAGGTTATACAACACTGATGACAGGCAAGTGGCATCTGGGAATTTCCGATAAATCAAAATGGCCTTTGCAACGTGGTTTCGACAAATTTTACGGGCTCATACCAGGGGCAAGTAACTTTTTCAAACCAGTTTATCCGCGTGGAATCACTTATATGAACGACACCATTTCGGTTACCGATGAAGACTATTATACAACCGATGCATTTACCGATTATGCTATTCAGTTTATCGACGAAGCCAAATCAGAGAATAGCGAGAAACCATTCTTTTTATATCTGGCCTACACTGCGCCGCATTGGCCTTTAAATGCTCCGCAAGAGGATGTTGAAAAGTACAAAGGAACTTACATGGATGGCTGGACAAAACTTAGGGAAACCCGCTATGCAAGAATGAAAGAAATTGGTATCGTGGATCAGGGGTGGGACCTTTCTCCGCAGAATTGGAGAGAATGGGATTCTCTATCTGAGGAGAAGAAAGCAGAAATGGACCTGCGTCGTGCCACTTACTCAGCACAGGTTGACCGGATGGACCAAAATATAGGGAAGCTGGTTGACCATTTAAAAGAGCAGAATATATTTGATAATACATTGATCATATTTTTAAATGATAATGGTGCCTGCGCCGAAGGAGGAGAATTAGGCGGCGGGCCGGCTCGCCAATTAGTAACAAAAGAAGGCTATTTCCTAACTTATGGCGGAGCATGGGCGAATGCTTCAAATACGCCGTATCGCGAATACAAACACTGGGTGCACGAAGGAGGGATTGGAACGCCGTTTATTGTTCATTGGCCGGGTGTTATCCCAAAAGAAAAAGAAGGTCAGATGATTTCGGAGTATGGTTTTCTGCCCGATTTAATGGCGACTTTTGTTGATGTTGCTCAAACAGCGTATCCGAAAGAATACGATGGAAATACTATTGTTTCTACTCCCGGTAAAAGTTTGGTTCCGCTTTTCAAAGGCGAAAATAAACGCATTCATACCGAACCTATTTTTTGGGAGCACGAAGGCAATAAAGCAGTACGACTAGGCAAATATAAGCTGGTTTCGAAATGGAATTCAGCGCAGGAAACAACCTGGGAATTATACAATATGGAAACCGATCGCTCAGAGATGCATGATCTGGCTTCTTCTGAAACCGAAAAGGTAGAGGAGATGGCTGCTATGTATGACAATTGGGCGAAGACTAACCACGTGCTTCCCTGGAACCAGGTTCAAGAGTTATACCGTAAGAAGAACGCGGAAAAGTAAACATGTAATCAAAAGATGAAAAATCGGTATTCTGTCAGAATAATACTTCTAGCCCTGCTTGCAATTGTCGAATTATCAACATTTGCAGGAAACGGATCTATTCAGAAACCGAATATCATTATCATTCTTGCTGATGATTTGGGAAACGGAGATGTGGGTTTTCATGGTAGCGATATTAAAACTCCGAATATTGATCGTTTGGCAGCAGAGGGAGTTGTGCTTGACCAGTTTTATGCTTGCCCGATGTGTTCTCCAACCCGGGCGGGGTTAATGACCGGCCGTTATCCAAATCGTTTTGGATTAATGCGGGCAGTAATACCGCCGTACCGCGAATATGGTATGCCTCCGGAGGAATTCACAATAGCTGAAATGCTGGGAGAGGCCGGGTACAAACACCGCGGAATGGTTGGAAAGAGGCATCTTGGCCACCGGCAAAAAAAATGGTTACCCGAAAATCAGGGCTTCACATTTTATGAAGGATGCTACAATGGGGCAATCGATTATTTTACCCAGGAAAGAGAAGGTGAACAGGATTGGCATGAACTTGATAAACCGTCTGAAAAAAGTGGTTACACCACCGATCTGGTTGGTGATGCTTCAGTTACTTTTATAAATTCAGTCCCGGAAACTGAGCCGTTCTTTTTGTATGTGCCGTTTACCGCACCTCACTCGCCTTTTCAAGCAAAAACTGAAGATATTGCAAAATACCCGGAGAGGACAGGTGATAAAAAGATTTATGCAGCAATGATCGATTGTATGGACCAGAATATTGGAAAAATATTGAACTGTATTGAAAAAAGAGGACAGGTAGACGATACCTTTATTTTATTTTTCAGTGATAACGGAGGAGTGCAGCGGGTTGCAAGTAATGGAGATTTAAGAGGATGGAAACTTACTCCTTACCAGGGAGGAATTAATGTTGTTGCTGCAGCACGCTGGCCGGCCGGTAATATTTCAGGAGGAGAAAAAATTACTGAAAGAATGGGATATATCGATGTGCTTCCTACATTGATGGAGATTGCCGGTTATGAAGGGCAAGTTGAAAATGAGTTGGATGGAATTAATGTATTAGATGCTATGAGGGGAGAGAATCTAGAAGACCGCAACTGGTTCACCTATTTTGATCAGAGATCAGAAAAGATCGAGCGTTTGGCACTGAGTACAGATGAATGGAAACTAATTTGGGAGCGAAATGCCGGGGATAATACCAGCCCCTTTGAAAAGACCGAACTTTATAGGATTGATACGGATAAAATTGAATCGGTTAATATTGCCGAACAAAACAAAGAGCTTGTTTTGAGTTTACAAACCGTAGCAGAGCATTTTTATAGAAATAAAGTGGAACATCAGAATCCTCGTTATCCGGATAAAGAAAACTTAGCAGGGTCTGTAATTAAAAACTGGACACCGGAGAAATAACAAATGATCTCTAAGGAAAGAGAAGAAAATAGGAGAATAAATAATTTTAGATATATGAAAAATTTAGTTTTACTTTTTGCAGCCTTGGTAGTTATAAGCTGCACAAGTACGCCAAAGCAGGATTCAGATAAACAGGAAGAACGTCCTAATATTGTTATCATTATGGCCGACGATCTGGGCTATTCTGATATTGGATGTTACGGAGGAGAAATACACACGCCTAATCTTGACGGCTTGGCGGCTGATGGTGTTCGCTTTAACCAGTTTCACAATGCGGCCAGATGTTGCCCAACAAGAGCTTCATTGCTTACCGGAAAATATCCGCATCAGGTTGGCCTCGACAGAAACGGACAAACACTTTCAAGAAATGCCGCAACAATAGCCGAAGTGCTAAAAGAAAATGGTTACCACACCGGGATGGCGGGCAAGTGGCACCTTTCACGTACCAAAGCTTTATCGAATAAAGAAGATCAGTTGAAATGGCTCTCGCACCGAAAAGACAGCAGCATTTTTGCTCCGCTGGAATCTTATCCTGCAAACCGTGGTTTTGAAGAACACTGGGGTGTAATTTGGGGAGTGGTTGATTATTTCGATCCGTTTAGCCTGGTGCACAACGAAGAAGCCATCAAAGAAGTTCCGGATGATTTCTACATGACTGATTTTGTTACTGATAAATCAATTGAAATGATTGATGAATTCAAAAAAGATGATAAACCTTTCTTTTTATATGTGGCGCACACTGCACCGCACTGGCCATTGCACGCATTGCCTGAAGATATTGAAAAATATGAGGGTATGTACGATGAAGGTTGGGATGTTTTGCGCGAAAAACGTTACCAGGGATTGGTTGAAAAAGGTATTGTAGATCCGGCTATTGCTCCACTGGCTAAAAATGAATCGGGAAAATTGTGGGCCGATTGCGAACGTAAAGAGTGGGAAGCTAATCATATGGAAACCCATGCTGCAATGGTAGACCGTTTAGACCAGGGAGTTGGGCGTTTGATTCAGAAACTGAAAGAAACCGGGGAATACGACAATACTGTGATTCTATTTCTGGCAGATAATGGTGCATCACCCGAGCGTGGATACATACCCGGTTTCGATCGTCCGGGACACAACCGTGAAGGCGTAGAAATAGATTACGATAATTTTGAACATCCGGGCGCAGAATTGACTTGGGGATATTTGGGAGTTGCCTGGGCCGGATCAATTAATGCACCGTTCCGTTATTGGAAGAAAGAGTCGTTCGAAGGTGGTAATTGCACGCCTTTTATTGTGCACTGGCCTAACGGACTAAAAGGAAAAGAAAACACCATCAATCAGGGAGTTGGTCATGTTATCGATATTTTACCAACTTGTTTGGAATTGGCTGACGCAAAATATCCTGCCGAAGTGAATGGTTTGGAAACCACTCCAATTGAAGGTAATTCAATTTTGCCGATGTTAAATAATGAAATTATTACAACGCATGATACTCTTTTCTGGGAACACGAGGGAGGTAAAGCATTACGTATCGGCGACTGG
The DNA here is from genome assembly GCF_900111425.1 of Draconibacterium orientale. NCBI lineage: Bacteria > Pseudomonadati > Bacteroidota > Bacteroidia > Marinilabiliales > Prolixibacteraceae > Draconibacterium > Draconibacterium orientale. Next base: position 56,972 of record NZ_FOHT01000030.1, read on the forward strand.
AAAATATCGTCGTTAAGCAAAGGTGGTTGGGAGCTGTTCAATATGGCAAAAGATCGCACTGAAACCAATAATCTTGCAGAAGAGATGCCTGAAAAGGTTGAGGAAATGACAGCGATTTGGGCGAAAGAGTATCAACGCATTTTCCCTCAACAGAAAAAATAATATTACCTAACCAACTAAACCTGATATGAGATTTAAAGGATTAACATTTGTCATTCTTCTTGTTTTAAGCATTAATAGTATTTGGGCGCAGAAAAAAACAAACATACTTTTTGTCTTTATCGACGATATGGGCTTTGCCGATTTAGGATGTTATGGCCGCGAAGATGTTCATACTCCCAATATCGATCGTTTGGCGAAAGAGGGGATTTTATTTACCCAGTTTTATGTGAACTCGCCAATTTGTTCTCCATCGCGCACAGCGGTTACAACCGGGCAATATCCGGCGCGTTGGGGAATAACGTCATACATCGACAACCGTAAAGCAAATGAAAACCGGGGAATGAAAAATTACCTCGATTTGTCGGCTCCATCGGTAGCCCGGAATATTCAGGCTGCAGGCTATTACACCGCACATATTGGCAAATGGCACATGGGTGGCGGTCGCGATGTGGGAGAAGCTCCGCTTATTACGGAATACGGTTTTGATGAATCGGTAACTCAGTTCGAAGGATTGGGAGAGCGTTTTCTCGCTACTTATGAAACACTCAATCTTCCTGATAGCACGAGGGGATTGGAAAAACAATCTGCCCAATTGGGAAGGGGAGAAGTACATTGGGCAAAACGCGAAAACTTTACGCAGATTTTTGTAGACCGAACCATTAATGCGATAGAAAATGCACAAAAAGCGAACAAACCTTTTTACATTAATCTTTGGCCCGATGATATACATACTCCACTGGAACCACCAAAAGAATTGCGTGGCGATCTTTCGATGAAAGCACGGTTTTTGGGTGTGATGCAAGAGATGGATAAACACATGGGCCGTCTTTTTGATTACATCAGAAATAATCCGCAACTCCGCGATAATACACTTATAATTTTTACCAGCGACAATGGTCCTGACAAAGCAGTAAATACAGCTGGACCATTTCGTGGCTACAAAACAGTAATTTACGAAGGCGGATTCCGCGAGCCGTTTATTAGCTGGTGGCCAGGTAAAATTTCAGAAAAGAAAGCGGGTACAAAAAACAATAAAACGGTAATGGCCGCAATCGATCTACCTCTGGTATTTATGGAAATTGCCGGAGCTACGCCGGATGAAAATGTAACATACGATGGCGAGTTGATGCTGGATGCCATTTCAGGGAAAAAACAACAAAAAAGAACAAAACCGATTTTTTGGATCCGACCTCCCGATCGTCCGGGATATGATGGGGAAAATGCTCCGGATTTGGCCATGCGGAAAGGAGATTATAAATTGCTGATGGATTTCGACGGATCGAATGTTCAGTTGTATAACCTTGAAAAGGATATGGGCGAAACGCAAAACTTAAAAGATAAAGAACCCGGCAAGGCCGCCGAGTTAAAAAAAGAGCTGGAAGAATGGTTTAAAAGTTATCCGCTAGATATTGATTTGGATAAATTTACGTACTGATAAATTATATAAGTAATGGATAAAACGATAAGATATATTGCCTATTCTATATTGTTACTGTTTCCTACGGTTCTTGGTTTTTCGTGCAAAACTGACAAGGAATCCAATTCTTCTGTAGCAACAAAACCAAACATTGTAGTAATTTACCTTGACGACTTGGGGTATGGAGATGTTGGTGCCTATGGAGCAACTGAAATTAGTACTCCAAATATCGATCGCCTGGCCAACGAAGGTGTAATGTTTACCGATGGACACGCCTCGTCGGCAACTTGCACACCAAGTCGTTATGCCCTGTTAACCGGAGTTTATCCATGGCGAAACAAAGACGCTAAAATTTTGCCGGGAACAGCGCCTTTAATTATTGATACAGATCAGGTAACGATCCCGAAAATGTTAAAAGAACAAGGGTATTATACCGGAGTGGTTGGAAAATGGCACCTTGGCTTAGGTAGCGGCGTTGTAAATTGGAACGAACACGTTTCGCCGGGACCAAACGAAGTGGGTTTCGACTACTCCTACATTATGGCAGCGACGCAAGATCGTGTGCCAACTGTTTATCTTAAAAACGGTTTGGTGGAAGGGCTTGATCCGAATGATCCGATCGAGATCGATTACGAAAATAACTTTGATGGTGAACCCACGGGAAAAGACAATCCTGAGATGTTGACTATGAAATGGCATCACGGGCACAACAATTCAATAGTGAATGGTATTCCGCGAATTGGATTTATGAAAGGTGGTGAAACAGCGAAATGGAGTGATGTGGATATGGCAGATAATTTTCTTTCAAAAGCACAGAACTACGTGAAGAAACATAAAAACGAGCCGTTCTTTTTGTACTACACCTTGCAGCAGCCTCATGTTCCGCGTACACCAAATCCTCGTTTTGTTGGAAAAACCGATCTTGGGCCACGTGGAGATGTAATTGTGGAAGCCGACTGGTGTATTGGAGAATTTATAAAAACGCTGGAGGATGAAGGAATTCTTGAAAATACGCTGATTATTCTATCAAGCGACAATGGCCCGGTACTTAACGACGGCTATTATGATGATGCTGTTGAGCGAATTGGGAATCATGATCAAAATGGAGGCCTACGAGGTGGTAAATACAGTTTGTTTGAAGCAGGAACACGTGTACCGTTTATTACTTATTGGAAAGGACAAATAGACCCGAAAAAGTCAGATGCCCTGATAAGTCATCTTGATATTCTTGCTTCGCTGGCCAAATTAACAGGAGCAAAGGCAAATAGTTCCGATAGTAAGGAGTTACTTAATGTGCTGATGGGAAAATCAGAAGAAGGGAGAGAAGAACTGGTGCTCGAAGCAAGTTCGCGTACAGCTTTGCGCAAGGGAGATTGGTTAATGATTCCACCATACAATGGTCCTGCAATAGCTTCACAAGTGAATATTGAGCTTGGAAATTCAAGTGACTTTCAATTGTATAATTTGAAAGCCGACATCAATCAAAAAAAGAATTTAGCCTGGAGTAATTCTCAGAAACTTAAAGAGATGATTAACAGTTATGAAGCTTTGGCAGGGCCTTTGAACTCTGATGTTGACCAGTTGGAACTAAAATAGAAGAGTTGAATTATGTAAGAAGTGGGGATCTTTTTTATTGACTATATATGAAAAGAGTATCATTTTAAAGTAATAGAACAAAATACAATAAACCAATCAAATGAAGCAAGGAATTTATCTTTTGGTCATGGTGCTGTTTTTAGCCGCCTGCCAGTCGAATAGTAAAAAGCAAACATCAACAGAAACAAAGTCTACTGAAGTAGCATCGAAAAAGTGGACACAGGAACAAGCCGATGCATGGGCAGAAGAAAACGGATGGTTACGGGGAAGTAATTTTAATCCGAGTACTTCAATCAACCAGCTGGAAGTGTGGCAAGCCGAAACTTTTGATCCGGAAACCATTGATCTAGAGCTGGGGTGGGCAGAAGATATTGGTCTGAATTGCATGCGTGTTTACCTGCATCATGTGGCCTGGGAAGTTGATAAGGAAGGATTTAAAAACCGTATGAATCAGTATCTTGATATTGCTGATAGTCATGGCATAAAAACCATTTTTGTATTTTTTGATGATTGTTGGAATGCCACTTACCAGGCAGGAAAACAACCTGACCCCAAACCGGGTGTTCATAATTCAGGTTGGGTGCGCGATCCGGGAGATTTAATCTATGAAGATCCTGAGTTGGTAACAACTTTGGAGGCTTATGTAAAAGATGTTTTGACCACATTTAAAAACGACGGCCGCATTGCCATTTGGGATCTATACAATGAGCCGGGTAACTCGGGTTACGGAAACCGTTCGATGCCTCTGTTGAAAAATGTTTTCAATTGGGCATGGGAAATTCGTCCGGCACAACCGGTTTCAGCAGGTGTTTGGAATGCTTCGTTAACAGATCTGAATAAATTTCAGCTCGAAAATTCCGATATTATTACGTATCACAACTACGAAGGACCGGAAAAACATCAGGCTGCTATCGACACCTTAAAAACAAGAGGTCTGCCAATGGTTTGTACCGAATATATGGCGAGACTAAATAATAGCTACTTCCAAAATATTATGCCCATTCTGCATAAAGAAAGCATTGGTGCTATTAACTGGGGATTGGTAGCCGGAAAATCAAATACAAAATATGCATGGGATGAACCAATTCCTGCTGGATCGGAACCACCACTTTGGTTTCACGAGATTTTCCATCCTGACGGAACTCCTTACAGCCAGGAAGAAGTTGATGTAATTAAAAGTTTAACCGGCACTGAATAAAACAGGAAAATGAGAAATGTATTTATACTATTGGGTATTACAGTGCTGTTACTTACTGCATGTAATCAAAACCCTAAAGAGCAACTGATCTGCGGAATGCTTAAAGAGGCAGATTTTAAATCGATGATCAACGGTAAAGAAACCGCTATATACGAGTTGAAAAATGGCGATATTACTATGGCCGTAACCAATTATGGTGGGCGCATCGTAAGTTTGCTGGTGCCCGGAAAAAACGGAGAAATGGCTGATGTGGTTCTTGGATTTCCGTCAATAGATGCTTACCTGAATGCAAAGGAAGTTTTTCACGGAGCCTTAATCGGTCGTGTTGGAAACCGCATTGCAAAAGGCAAGTTTACGCTAAATAATATTGAATATACCTTGCCAATAAACAACGATCCCAATCATTTGCACGGAGGACCGGATGGTTCATAACCAGGTTTGGGATGTAAAATCGGTGGATGAGACTTCTATTGTTCTGACTTATTTATCGAAGGACGGAGAAATGGGCTATCCCGGGAATTTGAGTGTAGAAGTAACTTATCAACTTTCAGCTGACAACGAGGTACAAATCGACTACAAAGCAACAACCGACGAAAGCACTCCGGTGAATCTTACCAATCATGCATTTTTTAATTTGAAAGGCGAAGGTAACGGAACGATCAATGATCATCTGTTGACCATTAATGCCGACAAGTTTACAGCAGTAGATTCAACGCTGATTCCGCTGGGCAAAAATGTTTCGGTTGAAGGTACTCCATTCGATTTCAGAAAAGCAAAAACCATAGGAGCCGACCTACCGTTGCAAGACGAAAACGAGCAGTTGAAAAATGGATTGGGCTACGATCATAATTTTGCATTGAATAAAACCGAGGGTGGAGAAATGTCGTGGGCTGTAACTGTGGTTGAACCGGAGAGCGGAAGGAAAATGGGAATTTTTACCGAAGAACCCAGCATTCAGTTTTACGGAGGAAACTTTATGAGTGGGGCAGATACAGGGAAATATGGTAAAGCGTTTGATTTCCGCGAAGCATTTGCCTTGGAAACACAACATTTCCCTGATTCATCCAACCAACCAGAATTCCCTTCAATTATTTTAAATCCGGGAGAAACATATTCTATCACGAGTATTTATAGATTCAGTACAACAGAATTCCATGATAAATTTAATTAAGGGGAAATAAATCTCAAATTGTTTGCATTCTTCCCGTATCACATCTAATACCGGAAGTGATACTCGAACTGCGACGAGAACTGATACAGCGTGTAAATTAAATTATAATAAGTTAGTAGAAAGAAGTGATCTTTAGTACGGTTCACATGAATATATTAGTTTGTCTCTGTGCCTCGGCATGTGCTATTCATCATTGGATTGGCAGTTACTTTTGTTTGTATTTTGAATGACAATATTTGTTCATTATTTGCAAAAAAGCCTTCTGGGCCTCCCTCGGAAAGAGCCATCCTTACGTTTAACTTAAGTCCGGCACTTTCCTGTTCCCCACACTCATTAACATTTAAAAGGTTGAAAACAAAAAAAGGCGCCCAAAAATCGCCATCCTCTTCCAAAGCCCACGCTCAATAAACCGCAAGGCTAAATAAATGTCCCTATTTATTGGTTTTAAAGTTTGTGATAAAAGTTTGGTAGGTTAGGAACAACCTTGCTGTTTATCCATAGATGGAGTTCAAGGGCTTTCTTTTCTTTTTTTCTTCTCTTTTGAAGATATTTTATTATTCAAAATAAATTTAATAGAGCCTGTTCTCATATTCTTAACCCCAAGTCAATGATTTAGCTGGTGGGGGAGGGGGTGGCAAGATGTGATTTTGTTTCACAAAAACTTGCCTGCTCTGCAGGATTGATTTTCCATTAATGGAAAAGAAGCGTCTCTCCCAAGAGAGATTTATGGTTAAGGAATATGAAATAATTTGAAAGTGGAATGAATTTTTTTCCTGTTAATATGGTATCCCAAATCTGCAACAAAGTGAAAAGAATTAAGGCAAACGTCAAAAGACTACCGCATAAAAGCTGCGGGGAAAGTGGTCAAGAGTTTTGATTATGTATTGTTTTGAGTGAATACACCTTTCTCATACTTCGAAAGACGAACTTACTCCAAAAAAGAGGTAAAAACACTTGACCACTAATCCGCCTCCTGCTCACATGCCTTTTATTCAGTTTCCTTTTGTCTAATGCCTAAATTCAAAAAATTGGTGTTTACGATTTGGGATTAAGGAATAATTTAGAATTAATTCAATGAAAATTCATATATTTATAAATAGTGAGCTAAAGAATTTTAGAGAGAGACTTTAGAGAGACCTATCGGTTTTGACGTTTTTAATATGTTGGCAATCAGCTATAAATAAGTGGGGTTCTGCCCCCAGCTGAGTCACCAAACAAAAAAGCTTCGAAGAAATTCGGAGCTTTTTTTATTTCCATTCTGCCAATATGCTGCATAAAATAATGATTCAGCGAAAGCATAACCAGAGATTATATTAGATCGTCACCAGAGTTGGGTAACACCAAAAAATTAGACAGAAAAAATGCCCTCCCGGGCAAAAAAAAGGAAGGGGAAAGCTCTATGGACGCTTTTTGAAGATGATTGATAATTTACAAACCCCTAAACACAAAACCAATCATAAATACAGAAGTCGCTTTCCCCTTTTAAGTTTTACTTATTAAAAATAAAACCAACCATTAAATCAATAGCAAATATAAGGAAATGATTAAAGCAGAAAAGCTTTGTAAAACATAAAATCACTTCTGTGTACACAAAAAAGGTTGGTTTTCCCAGAATGGGAAAAACTATGTTTATTTGGGAAATGACTCTTTAAGCAATAATAATGCAGTAATGAATATTGAATTATATTTGCGCAAAATTACAAAGCAGTGGGAAGAAGAAAAAGAAAAAAGCCGTTTTACGAGGATGTAAAAATTGAAGATATTGGTGCAGAAGGAAAAGCTGTTGCACGTGTTGGCGATGTGGTTGTTTTTACCAAGTTGGCCATTCCGGGCGATGTGGTCGATTTGCAGGTGACAAAGAAAAGAAAACGTTACCAGGAAGCTGTTGTAAAAACGTTTAAGGCTTACAGCGAAGACAGAACTGAAGCTTTCTGCGAGCATTTTGGTGTATGCGGCGGATGCAAGTGGCAGATTCTGCCTTACGAAAAGCAATTGTTCTACAAACAAAAACAGGTGCAGGATCAACTATCCAGAATTGGGAAAGTAGAACTGCCTGAAATGCTGCCAATTCTTGGCTCTGAAAAGAACACTTTCTACCGAAATAAGATGGAATTCACTTTTTCGAACAAACGCTGGTTGAGCATAGAGGAAGTGGAAAGCGGTGAGGAAATTAAAAACCCGAATGCTCTTGGTTTTCACGTTCCCGGGTTGTTTGATAAAGTAGTGAATATCGATAAATGCTGGTTGCAGGATGATCCTTCGAATCAAATTCGAAACTTTATTTACAATTATGCCCTAAAAGAAAAGCTTTCATTCTTTGATATTCGCGAACAAAATGGATTCCTAAGAACGCTCATTGTCAGAACCACCTCTACAGGAGAGGTAATGGTTATTGTAAGTTTCTTTTACGAAGATGAACCGGCGCGCAAACAGTTGCTGGAAGCTGTGAAGAACGAGTTTCCGGCGATAACTTCGTTGATGTATGTTGTTAATACAAAAGGAAACGATACGATTACCGATCAGGAAATAAAAGTGTTTGCAGGGCGCGATTATGTGCTGGAGCAAATGGAGGGATTACAATTTAAGATTGGGCCGAAAAGCTTTTATCAAACCAACTCAGAACAGGCTTACGAATTATACAAGGTAACCCGCGACTTTGCTGAGCTGACAGGAGATGAAACCGTTTACGACCTGTACACCGGCACCGGTACAATTGCTAATTTTGTGGCAAAAAAGGCAAAAAAAGTAGTGGGAATTGAATATGTGCCGGAGGCTATTGAAGATGCCAAAATCAATTCAGAAATCAACAATATCGAGAATACCCGGTTTTTTGCCGGCGATATGAAAGATGTTCTTAACGAAACTTTTATACGCGAGCACGGCACCCCTGAAGTGGTAATTACCGACCCTCCAAGGGCAGGTATGCATGCCGATGTTATAGAAACGATATTAAAGATGCAACCACATAAAATTATTTATGTCAGTTGCAATCCCGCCACCCAGGCACGCGACCTTGCGATGCTTGATTCGTTGTACCAAATTGAGAAAATTCAGCCCGTTGATATGTTTCCTCATACACATCATGTTGAAAATGTAGTTCTGCTCAGAAAAAGGCTTGATTAATTACATAAAATAGCCTAACTTGGTGTCTCTAAATGCAATTGAAAGTTGCAAAAAATAAGGGTCGTATTAAGAAGCCGGATGCTCTCTTAATATTTTATATGTATAATATTGAACAAGTTTTCTGAAAATCCTAAATTCAAATAATTATGAAAAGAGTACTACTTTTTCTTTTTGCATTTGTACCAATGTTGGTGTTTGCTCAGCAAGAATGTGTTTATTTTAAAAAAATGGTTAACCTGGAAACAGAAAAGACCAACCTGAATACAACACAGAGTGATTTTGGCCCCGGTTTCGTGGGCGATGAACTTTGGTATTCGGCCTATACCGATGAAGAGATTGAAAAGTTAAATAGTGGTTCAGGAAAGAAAATTTATTATAATCTGTATTCTACTCCAACCGACGAAAAAGGAAACGTAAAATCGGGTAAAAGTGCTATGCTGGCTGAGGCAAGCGAAGGTTATCATGCCGGGCCGGTGTCGTATTGCGAAGCAACCGGAGAGCTTTTTGTAACTTTAAGTAATTTCGATAACCCTGTGATACGAAATAAAGTTTATCAGAAGGCAGATATCCGACTGAAAATTATTATTGCCAAAATGGTAGATGGCGAATGGCAGAAAACAGGTGAGTTGCCATTTAATGATCCTGCTTATTCGGTAGGTCACCCAAGTATTACGGTTACCGGCGATACCTTATATTTTGTCTCAGATATTCCTGAAAAAGGGCTTGGAGGAACTGATATTTACAGGTCGGTTCGCACAAATGGTAAATGGGGCGAAATGGAAAATATGGGTAGCGCAGTAAATACCGATAAAAATGAAATGTTCCCGTTTATTTATAAAGGCAAATTCCTGATTTTTGCATCCAATGGAAGAGGTGCCGGGGATGATCTTAATATGTACAATGTTGGGTTGTTTGGCGATAACATTAGCGGAGTTGCCGAGTTAACCGAATTAAACTCTGCTGGTGACGATTTTGGTTTTGTAATTCATCCGGAAGGAGAAGTTGGTTACTATTGCTCGAACAAAGAAGGAGGAATGGGTAGCGATGATATTTATAAGGTGCTTCTTGAAGGTTTATATCATCTTGAACTGGTTGTTATGGATAGGAAGACAATGGAGCCAATGGAAAATGCTAATATTACATTTGCTGGGGTAGCAGAAAAAATTGCGGGAGTGGTGTTTAAGAAAGTATTGAAAGAAAATGAAAGCTATACTGTGGCGAGTAATATTGATGGTTATATGAACGACTCGAAAACTATTTCTACGGTTGGAAAACCTTTTGGTGTTCTTCGCGATACATTATGGGTTGAAAAAGTAGAGGTAAGGCAGAAGTTTGTTATGGAAAATATTTATTACGACTTTGACAAATGGAATATTTTGCCGGAATCGGAAGTTGAATTGGATAAGTTAGTAAAAGTTATGCAGGATAATCCTGACTGGAAAGTTGAATTGGGATCGCACACCGACTGTCGTGGTAGTGATGCTTATAACCAAATTTTGAGTCAGAAACGTTCCGATTCAGCCGTTGGTTATATTGTGAACAAGGGAATAGAGGCCGACAGGATCATCGCCAAAGGATATGGTGAATCGCAGTTAGTGAACCATTGTGACGACGGTGTTCCATGTTCAAAAGAAGATCATCGTAAAAACCGTAGAACAGAATTTACGATTCTTGAAATGAATGGAAATTAGTATTTAGTATTAGATACCAATCATCTGAAAGCTGTTCTTTTTTAAGAGCAGCTTTCTTTTTGGTGTGCCGTGCATGGTAAATAGCTATAGGGTGAAAGTCCTGAATGGGGGTTTGTAGTGCCAACCATTAGCCGAAGGCAAGGGTGTCCATCGTGAGGTGGAATCTGAAGGAAGC
>NZ_FOHT01000023.1:0-91751 GCF_900111425.1 Draconibacterium orientale
TAACTTTCCCTTGCATAAGTGTTCATCTTTTTTTGTTTCGCAAAAACTAATTTACAAAACTTGGATGCTTATGCACTTTTACAAACATACAGCCTCTCGGGAGCTCCCCTCGCGAGGGGAGCAAGCTCTGATTATGCTTTTGTTTCATTAATGCCACTGTCCTGTCTTTGTAAAGTTTTCCCCTTTTGAGGGGAAATGGGTAAATAGTTACCTCGCATTTCTATTGCAGTCAAAATTTACTGACGTACCAATTTGAAAAGCTTCGATTTTCCGGCCCAGTTGCCGCTGGGGAAAACCATGGTTGGATTACTCAATATAAAATCGAATTCCTACCTGAAGCTCATTCTATGGTTTTTAAAATTATGAGTTAGTCGATATCATCTCAGCAATTTCAGGGCGAGTTTTTTCAATCCTGTTCGGATCAAGTTGAAGTCCGAGTGGCTCGTACACCCTGGCAAAATATTCATAAATTCCTTTCACTGCTTCAAAAGGAGCCATAACCGACTGTGCAGCAGTGGCACCTGAATTATTTACTACGGAAGTATCGATTCCTTTGTTTAATAATGCTTTAACTATTTCGGTTCGGCAGAAAAAAGCAGCGGTGTGTAAAGCCGTAGAACCATCGTTATTGGTTACGTTCAGGTCGGCACCGGATTCTATCAATACTTGGGCAATTTCTGTTTTCCCGAATACACAGGCCGTCATTAACGGGCTTGAACCACCGGCAGGTTCTTTTTCATTCAAGTCGGCTCCCGATGCAATTATGGCTTTTACAGCTTCTACATCACCGGCAATTACTGCTGCATGAATACTGTTCCCGCTTTGAGGTGCTGGGCTTGTTTCTGTTGTTTCTGTTTGCTGTTCTTCAGTGTTTGTTGTTTCGGGATAAGCAGTAAAGGCAGCCATTACAATTACTAGCGATAGTATTGCAGTAGCAACGGTTTTTGTGTTAATCTCGCGCTGACGAATGGTTCGCCACGAGTAAATAAGCAGGTTTGAAAGGCCAAAAGTCAATATTGTAACCATCAGAAATTTTACCATGGGCGGAACAGGTAACGCCATTAGCGAGAGTGCAACCACTCCCAATACAATAGTATGAATGATATAAACCGAGTAAGAATTGCGGTTCAGTTCGTCCATTAACACATACCTTTTGTTTAGGCTGTGACGGAAACCATAAAGGAATATATACAGCAAAGTAAATTGCGAAGCCAGGCCAAAAGCATAATATGCAACGCGGTCGGCAAACTGCGAAATAAAATAGTAATTACGTTGCGGATCGATAATATTGAAAAAGGTATTCAATGCAACGGCGGTAAAAATTCCCAGAGTGAATGTCAACACAACATTGGCAATAATATAAAGTCGTTTGTTCTTTTTAGTTGATTCGAACACCTTTAGTTTGTAGCAAAGTGAGCCAAGCAAAAACGACATAAAGTAAACCAGCAAACGCTCGCGTTGAAAATGCAGAATAGCGGAATCGTACCAGCCGTTAAGGCCCAGTTGAGCAATGATTACACTTGATACTACACCAACCACAAACATTACTATGACCGCTGTTTTCAGATTTATTTTTAACAACAGCACTTTGGTTTTTGCCAACGCCAAATAAATCACCTGAAACATAAAAAGGACAGGCAAAAACCACAACCAGTTCTGTGCCGGGTTGTTGGCATAAAAACTCAGGTCGCTACCGGCCCGTTCAAAAAAGTGGAAGTACGAAAACCATTCTTCCTGTGGTAAACCACGTGAATATAAAAAGATGAATTTATAAGCCGGTATCAAAGTAAAAACGGCGATTACCCACGGTATCAAAATACGTTTCACTTTCGATTGAATAAATTCGATTGCTGTTTTCGACTTCAGCGACATCGGAACCAGATAGCCGGAGATAAAGAAGATCGTAAACATTATAAAAAGGTCGAGATACAAACGGATCATTCCGATTGAATTTGCTTTTACAGGATCAACAACGATCCATGAGTTTTGCAAAACATGTTCATAAACCAATCCTGAGTGTAAAACAACAACCAGGAAAATCATCAGAGTTCTTAAATGGTCGAGAAAATAAATTCGTATTTTCATGATTTTTATTTTGCCGGACAACGGAAGCCCGAAGTCCGAAGTTTTTCGTTAGTGTAAAGGTCGGGTGAAGCGCGATGCAAGTCTAATGAACTATGCAGCCAAGAATATGAAGTTTGCTGAAGGCTTAAAACTTATGACGCAAGCCTGTAAATTATGATGCAAAACGTGACGCAAAGCCCTGAAAAGCCTGCTAATGCAATGTATTTAGTAGCACATGAAAGCATCGAGAGAACACGCTGCAGAAAATAGATTATGACCAAAAGAACGATTGAAATAGGCAACAAACAAACAGTTTTTGTATTTTTAGAATCGTAATTATCCGCAGCTGACAACTATGCCAAATCTTAACACCGCAGAAAAAAAATTTCTAGACCAAATTACTCAGCTTGTTGAGGAGAACATATCCAACGAGCAGTTTGGTGTTTCGGAGTTGGCCGATGCGGTTGGAATGAGTCGCTCGAACCTGTTACGAAAAATCAAAAAATTAACCGAATTGTCGGCCAGCCAGTTTATTCGCAATGTGCGTTTAAAATATGCCGCCGAGTTGCTTCAGGAAGGCTCGTACACCGTTTCGGAAATTTCGTATAAGGTTGGTTTTGGCAGCCCCTCGTATTTTATCAAATGCTTCCGCGAATTGTATGGTTACCCTCCGGGCGAAATGGGCAATCGAAAGGAGCTGGAGGAAGAACAAGAAGTGGAACCTGAGCAGGAATTACAGGCACCCGTTCCGAAAAAGAAGTTTCCGTTTTTATTACTCTCTTTTTTGGCAATTGCCGTTATCGCGGTGGTGTTGTACTTTGTATTGCGCCCTGCTTCCGACACTGGTAATAAGGTAAAATCAATTGCCGTGCTACCCTTTTTAAACGACAGCAACGACACCACAAACGTTTATATCATTAACGGACTGATGGAGGCAACGCTGAACAACCTGCAACAAATAAAGGATCTGCGGGTAATTAGCCGAACATCGGTTGAGCAGTATCGCAACAATCCGAAACCAACACCCGAAATTGCACGCGAACTAAATGCCACCTACCTGATTGAAGGCAGCGGGCAGAAAATTGGCAACCAGATTCTGCTGAATATTCAATTGATAGAAGCTAAAACCGACAAACATTTATGGAGTCAGCAATACCGCCGCGATACGGAAGACATTTTTACACTTCAGGCCGATGTGGCAAAAAGTATTGCCGAACAAATTGAAGCAATCGTGACACCTGAAGAAATAAAACGCATTGAAAAGGTACCAACCAATAACCTGGTAGCTTACGACCTGTTTCTGAAAGGATACGATTTGCTTGGTAAACCAACCGAGGCTAACCTGAGAACAGCAATTCCTTATTTCAAACAAGCCATCCAGCACGATGAAGAATTTGCACGTTCTTATGCCGCAATTGCTATTGCCTTCTATCTTTTAGACCAAAATAAAACAGAAAAACAATTTGCCGATTCGATAAATTTTTATGCCGACCAGGCACTTTTTCACGACTCGAAATTGCCACAGAGTTTGACGGCTAAAGCGCTTTTTTATATGGAGCACAGCGAGTACGAACTGGCTCTTCCCTATTTTGAAAAGGCGTTGGAAATCAGCCCTAATTCGGATGTGGTTTTAATTTTTCTGGTTGAATTGTATGTGAACTACCTGCCCAATACCGAGAAATACCTGGAATATGCTTTGAAAGGGCTAGAAATTGATATTGTTGCGGCCTACGATTCTTCGGCGGCGAGTTACAGTTACCTGCACATCAGCAATGCTTTTATTCAATCGGGTTTTGTTGATGAAGCGGAAAAATACATCGATATTTCACTGGAATACCTTCCCGAAAACCTTTACTCGCAATACGTAAAAGCCTATATCGATTATGCGAAGAATGAAGATCTGAACCAGCTAAACCAATCATTGTTGGCTACTTTTGAAAAAGACAAAACCCGTCTCGATATTTTGCAGGAAGTGGCGAAATCATACTATTACCTGCGCGATTTTGAAACAGCGGCGGTTTATTACAAAGCCTTTGTTGAAGCCCGTGAAATGTACAACCTTGAAATCTACCGGTCGGAAAACGGCAAAATAGGCGTTACTTTTGATAAAGTGGGCGAGCAGGAATTGGCAGATAAATATTTGGAGCAATACAAAACATGGGCAGAAAATGATCCTTCCATTTACAGTAATTTTTCGCTGGCATTTTACAATTCCTATAAAGGAAACACCGATAAGGCTATCGACTATTTAAAAGCGTTCACAAAGCAGGATAACTTTCATTACTGGACGGTTCTGTTTACACCAATCGATCCGCTAATGGAGAATTTGCAGAAGCATCCGCAGTATAAAAAGGTATTTCGTGAAATTGAAGATAAATTTAATGCGAATCACAAACGGATAAAAAAATCGCTAAAGGAAAAAGGACTTTTGTAAAAAGAAAGGATCCGATCCGTAAAGTTTAGATTTACCAATCGGATCCTTATCCAACTGCTATAATTTGCTAAAATATTCTACTATACCAGTTGTACATCTTCCACAATCTCCTGGCCTTTTTTAATGGCTTCCAGGTTTAGCGGAATCAATTTATGGTAACGTTCCGGAAGCGATTTTTCCAGTCCTTTTTCCACGTTATCCAACGATAGAATTGGTCGTACTTTCAGGTAACTTCCAAAAACAATCATATTGAATACTTTTGGGTTACCCATCTCTACCGCTGTTTTTGTGGCTTCAACTTTAAAAATGTTGATATCGGTACGCGTTGGTGGATGGATTACACCATTCGGATCGTACAATAAAGTTCCGCCCGGTTTTACTGCCTTTTCAAATTTGTCCATGCTTTGTTGGTTCAGAATAATGGCTGTATCAAATTGCTGTAAAATTGGCGAACTAATGCGGGTATCGCTAACAATTACAGTAACGTTGGCCGTTCCACCGCGCATTTCGGGGCCATACGACGGAAACCAGGTTACTTCCTTGTCTTCCATAATGCCCGAATAAGCAAGAATTTTACCCATCGAGAGAACACCTTGTCCGCCAAATCCGGCAATTATCATTTCTTCTGTCATAATTTCAATGCTTTAATTCGTTAATGCTTCAATGCTGAACTTTTAATTATCCGAATGTTCACCTTTAACACTGTCTTTCAAATCGCCCAACGGATAATACGGAATCATATTCTCTTCCATCCAGTTATTGGCTTCCACCGGACTCATTTTCCAACCCGAGTTACAGGTTGAAACCACCTCTACGAATGAAGTTCCCTTTTTATCCAGCACATTCTGAATGGCTTTTTTCAACGATCGTTTGCACTTGCGGACCGTAGCTGCAGTGTGCACCGCCTGGCGTGTTACATACGATGTTCCGGGCAGCTGAGCGATCAGATTAGTAATCTTCATTGGGTAACCGTTCAAATCAACATTACGTCCGAAAGGAGTGGTAGCGGTAACCATTCCTTCCAGTGTGGTTGGTGCCATTTGTCCGCCGGTCATTCCGTAAATTCCATTATTAATAAAGATCACAAGAATATTCTCTCCGCGGTTACAGGCATGCATTATTTCACCTGCACCTATCGATGCAAGGTCGCCATCGCCCTGGTAGGTAAAAACAAAATTATCAGGATTTACGCGAACAATACCGGTTGCCACTGCCGGTGCACGACCGTGCGCTGCTTCCTGCCAATCGATATCAATATAATTGTAGGCAAAAACGGCACATCCTACAGGTGCAACACCAACGGTTTTTTCCTGAAGGCCCATTTCCTCTATCAATTCTGCCAATATTTTATGAACTACACCATGAGAACATCCCGGGCAGTAGTGCATAACATCGTCGTTCAGAACTTCCGACTTTTGGTAAACCAGATTTTCCGGCTTTATAATTTCTTTAATGTCCATAATTTCCTCCGGTTTAGTAACTACGTTTAACTCCATAACTTAACTCCCACGAAAACTTTTCTTCCAGCGCCTCAACCACCTCGTCGGGTGTTGGAATAATTCCTCCCATTCGTCCGAAATGGTTCACACGGGCATTGCTTCCGGCCTCGTAAACCGACAATTTAATGTCTTCCACCATTTGTCCGGCACTCATTTCAACCGAAAGGAATCCTTTAGCTTTGCGCGCCAGTTCCTGTATTGCTTTTTTCGGGAACGGGAACAAGGTAATCGGACGAAGCAAACCAACTTTCAATCCTTTTGCGCGGGCAATTTCCACTGCCTTTTGGCACACACGCGCCGATGTTCCGAATGCTACAATTACAAATTCTGCATCGTCGCACTGAATGGCTTCGTAACGCACTTCCTCTTCTTCCATTTTCTGATACTTCTTCTGGAAACGCAGGTTGTTTTCTTCCATTTTATCGGAATCCATCTCCAGCGAAGTAACAATATTCTTTTTGCGGTTGGCAGTTTTTCCGGTAGTAGCCCAGTCGCTGCTCATTTCCACAATCTGTTCTTTTGTCCAGCGTGGTTTTTGGTCGGCCAGTTCTACTTTTTCCATCATTTGTCCAATGGCTCCATCGGCCAAAATCATTGCCGGATTGCGGTATTTAAAAGCCAGCTCGAAACCAAGATCCACAAAGTCGTTCATTTCCTGAACCGATGCCGGTGCCAACACAATCATTTTATAATCGCCGTGACCACCACCTTTTACACTCTGAAAATAATCGGCCTGCGATGGCTGAATAGTTCCCAGTCCGGGGCCGCCACGTTGCACATTCACTATTAAACAAGGTAGTTCGGCTCCGGCAATGTATGAAATCCCTTCGGCCATAAGGCTAATACCCGGGCTCGACGATGATGTCATTACCTTTTTACCGGTTGCCGCAGCACCGTAAACCATGTTTATCGAAGCAACTTCACTTTCGGCTTGTAGTACCGTCATTCCTGTTTCGTTCCAGGGCTGGCGTGCCATTAGTGTTTCCATCACTTCCGACTGAGGTGTTATGGGATAGCCAAAATAACCGTCGCATCCGCAGCGGATGGCAGCCTCGGCCAACACCTCGTTTCCTTTCATTAATCTTAATTCTCCCATATCTAATTTTTTAATTGTCGATTGTTGATTGATTAATCCTTCATCCTTTTAATTAATCCTTTTCTAACTGGCTTTTACACGATAAATCGTTATGCACGTATCCGGGCAAACAACACCACAATTGGCGCATCCAATACAAGCATCGGGATTTTCCATGTACGAATAATGATACCCTTTGCTGTTTACCTCTTTGTGTAATGCCAATACATCGTGCGGACAAGCTTCCACACACAGACTGCAGCCTTTGCAGCCTTCCTTATCAACAACAACTGCTCCTTTTACTTTTGCCATTTTTATAAAGATTTTCTAACAAAATTAACAATCTGAACAACTTAAAAAACCTATAAAAATCAGCTTATCAGACTTTTATAGACGACGGTTTGAGTTCTTAATTTTTAATGGTTTTTTTCTTTCAGATTCGAATTTTATCACCGTAAATTATTTTGAGTTTCTACTCGATTTACAAAACTATTTTATACAACATAAAATGTGTGCAACAATAGTTGCTTTATGAACATGCATTTTGAACAGCATTTATACTTTATACCGGCTCAGGAAGTTATAAACTTTCAAGCATAAAAAAATCCGGGCAAAACCCGGACTTTTCTGATATGGTTACATTTGATTGTAAATTCTGTTATTCAAAATCACCTACATCAACATTTATTGCTTTGGTGATTTTTCCAATATTTTGCGGATCAATTATTCCACTGATACTGATCAGTGCATTGTCGTCTCCTCCTACCACAAGAATAAGATCTGATATTTTACCGTTACCGGCATCGCGTGCCAGGAAGCGAACAATTTCGTCGTCCTCAGTTACTTCCATTAACACTTCAAAATCGTTGTTTTTGAAAAAACCATCAGATTCCAATTCCTTGTAGAAGTCGAGTTTTTCATTTAAGGCGTCATCTTCCACCGACAAAATGCGAATTCCGTTTAACCCTGATAATAAATCCTGCGTGTCTTTATCGCCGGTTTCAATCTGGGCGGCAAATCCCAGTAATTTACCGGAAATATTTACGGTGGTCATTCCCTTTTGATTGGCATATTTCTCGAATAACTTGTCAACCGGGCTTTTTTGTGCAAGCACTGCCATGGGCAATACAACTGCTAAAATCAATAATAACTTCTTCATGATATTCGTTTTTTTATTGTTTATACTTTTCTGTTTCCACCCGAAACTTGCAGAATGCGCGCCAGCTGCATCGTTTCAGAATGTTTTTATCACTATTTCAAGTTGAAGCTGTTGGCTGGTTACAGGCTGTCGATATCCTGCAACGGGCTGCTTGCTTCTGCTGCTTCAATTTTTTCAATTCCTTCGTAAAACTCTACAACCGGATCGGTGGCTTTTTTTACAGGTTCACTACCTTTCCTTAACTTTTCGAACTCTGACAGGTGCGCCACTCCCTGGTTATATTTACTGCCCACAAACTGTAGCGTTTTGGCTGCGTAAGCATAAGCTTCTTCCGGATCGCTGAACGTATCGTCGAAAGGTTTTTGCTGCTCCTGGAAGAACAGGAAACCACCCAAAACAATGATTACTGACGCGGCAATTCCGGTTACAGCTTTCCACATGGTTCGGTACTTTGTTTTATCGCGGTGCTCGTTTTCCAGAATGTAATCCATCACATCGTCTTCGATGGTCGGATCATCGGCTTTTTCCGCCAACTCTGCTATACCGCCGAAAAACTCAGTGTACTCAGCCAACTCATCAGCTACCTCGCCCGACTGGAAATAAGCATTCAGTTGTTGCTCTTCAGCCTCGGTGGTTTCGCCATCAAAGTAGCGTTGCAGTAATCGTAGTATTTCTTGTGTTTCCATCATTTCTATTCATTTTTAAATATTCATCGCGCACTTTTTTTCGTGCTCTCGAAAGGTTTACCCTTATCGCATTTCGTTGAAGTCCGGTAGCCTCTTCAATCTCGTCGTACGAGAGTTGTTCAATGTCTCGCATGTGCATTATATTCTGCTGCAATTCGGGCAGTTGCCCAATCAGCATTTTAATCTGCCTGGCCGACTCACCTAGCTCAACTTTTGAATGAACGTCTATCGTTTTCGCCTTTAATCTTCGGTCGGTGTCTTCATCAATCGGAACGGTTCGGTTTGCTCTAATTACATCGAGGCAACGGTTCCGTGTCATTCGCATGGCAAAGGCCTCAATGTTTTCTACTTCGTCGAGCGTTTCCTTTCGTTGCCATAATTTCAGGAACACATCCTGAACCACATCGCGTGCCTCGTCTTCGTCGTGTAAAAAGTGCGTTGCAAAGCGAAGCAACTTATTACTGACCGGCAGTACACTTGTTTTAAAATCCCTGGCAACCATGTGCTCCTTTGTTTTTGTTTTTGCTTGTTTTCAAAGTTAAGACGCGGGGATAATAAAAGCATTACATCGTGTAGTTATTTTTTTTGAAAGATCACCCCCACCTGAAAATATATTGGAATACAGAAGCGATTCTGCCTTGCCCCCCTTTTGAGGAGAGCTCCCGTCGGCTGACGGGTGAGGGGTAAATAAAACGAGGTACTCTACCCTTTTGTCTATCGACATTTTCCCTTCAAAAGGGAAAACAGCTTCAATGATGGTTGCAGAAGGAATTGAATCCATTGATCGTCAAAACAAAAAAGGCCGCCACTGGCGACCTTTCTGTCTATCTAATCATTGAACTTATCAATACTTACATCAATCCTCTGCCTTTCAACAGTGGCTCAATTCCCGGTTCTTTTCCGCGGAACTGCAGGTACAGTTTCATCGGATCGTCTGATCCACCTTTCGACAATACATTTTCGCGGAATGAAGCTGCTGTTTCCTGGTCGAACAAACCGTTTTCTTTAAACGTCTGGAAAGCATCTTTATCCAATACCTCGGCCCACAAATACGCATAGTAACCTGAAGAATAACCTCCTGAGAAAATATGCGAGAAGTAAGTACTGCGGTAACGTGGTGCAATTTGCGGAATCAATCCGTATTTGTCCATCGATGCTTTTTCAAAAGCTGCAACATCCATGTTCGGATCCACTTCATTTAAAGTATGGAAATCCATATCCAATAACCCGGCAGCCAAAAATTCAATAGTTGCAAATCCCTGGTTGAAATGAGATGCATTGTTGATTTTCTTCACCAACTCCTCAGGAATTACTTCGCCCGTTTTGTAGTGTTTGGCGTACAAAGCCAGCATTTCAGGTTCGAAAGCCCAGTTTTCCATAATTTGCGATGGCAGCTCCACAAAGTCGCGTGAAACCGAAGTTCCCGACAATGTATGTGTTTCGCATTTCGAAAGCAAACCGTGCAAGCCATGACCAAACTCGTGGAACATTGTAGTTACCTGGTCCAGGCTTAACAATGAAGGCATATCCTCAGTTGACGCCGGGAAGTTACAAACGTTTGTAATTACCGGAATAACGTTTTCGCCATCCACCATTTCCTGTTTGCGGAACGAGCTCATCCACGCACCACCGCGTTTGCTCGAGCGGGCGAAATAATCGGTGTAAAAAATACCGATTGTACTTCCATCGGCTTCTTTCACCTCAAAAACTTTTCCGTCTTTATGGTATTTTGGTAAATCAGTTCTTTCAGTAAAAGTGATTCCCCAAAGTTTATTGGCCAAAGTAAAAATTCCCTGTTGTACGTTGTCAACCTCAAAATAAGGTTTAACATCTTCTTCGCTCAAAGCATATTTTGCCTGGCGAACTTTCTCGGCATAGTACCACCAGTCCCAGCCTTCAATTTTAATATTTGCGCCTTCTTTGTCGGCAATTGCCTGCATATCCGCCACCTCTTGTTTGGCTACCGGAAGTGCTTTTTCCCAAACCTGAGTTAAAATATCGTACACATTTTCAGGATTTTTTGCCATGTTTTCAGCCAGAATATATTCGGCGTGGTTGTTATACCCAAAAAGCTTTGCACGTTCGCTGCGCAATTCCACAATACGGGCTACAATTTTATTGTTGTCGTATTCGTTGCCATTATCACCTTTCAAAATGTAACCTTTGTACAACTTCTCACGCAATTCGCGGTTTGGCGAATAAGTAAGGAACGGATACAAACTCGGGCGGCTAATGGTGAAAATCCATTTTCCTTCCTGCCCTTCTTCTTTTGCAGTGGCAGCAGCAGCCGAAACAGAAGATGCCGGCAGACCTTCCAGATCAGCCTCATCTTCAATAACCAGTTTAAAAGCATTGTTATCTTTTAAAACGTGCTCGCCAAATTGTACCGAAAGCGTTGCCAATTCGCCGTTGATTTCGCGCATACGCGCTTTTTGATCGGCCGGAAGTTCAGCACCACCGCGTACAAACGACTTGTATTTTTTCTCCAGAAAACGAGCTTCCTCAGTCGTCAGGTCAAGGTTTTCACGTTGCTCGTAAACGGCTTTCACGCGTTTAAACAAACCTTCATTCAGGTTAATGTCGTCGTAGTGGGCTGATAGTTGTGGCTCAATTTCTTTTTCAATGGCCTGAATACTATCGTTGGTATGTGCACTGCTTAAATTGCTGAACACATTACTTACGCGATTTAAAAATCTTCCCGACTTGTCGAGCGCAACCATTGTATTTTCAAAAGTCGGCGCTTCCGGATTGTTTACAATTGCATCAATTTCTTCTTTGTGCAAACGCATTCCCTCTGCAAAAGCAGGGCGAAAATGTTCGTCTTCAATCTGATCAAACGGCGGAACACCAAATGGTGTGTTCCATTCCTTAAAAAACGGATTCTCCATGTTACTTGTACTTTCCTTTTGCTGTGTTTGGCACGATGTGACCACCAAACCCAGGATAAAAACAAAAAATAGCAGTCTTTTCATTTTCTAATTATTTGTAATTGTTTCGTAATAAGTTGCGCAAGATAATACTTTTCGCTCCATTCCTAAATGACGGAATTCAAGTTTTTCAAGTGATTAGCATGGCTTTTATCTGATTTTCGGAAAGAACACTGCATCTAGTTTTAATTCTTTGTGATTAGCAGAAAGCTGCTTATGTATATGTAATAAAAATCAGTACTTTTGTGCGATTCAAAAAAAATTGACAGAAAAATCATTATAAGATGAAAATTTCATATTCCTGGTTAAAAGATTACATTAAACTGGAACAATCGCCCGAAGAGATTTGCGATATTTTAACACAAACCGGCTTGGAAGTTGGCGGTTTAGAAGAGGTTGAAACCGTAAAAGGTGGTTTGGCCGGATTGGTAATTGGCGAAGTGATAACCTGCGAGCAACACCCCAATTCCGATCATTTAAGCAAAACAACAGTAAATGTTGGCACCGATGAAGTGTTGCCAATTGTTTGCGGTGCGCCCAATGTTGCTGCCGGACAAAAAGTGGTTGTAGCTACCGTTGGAACTACACTTTATGATGGCGACCAGGAATTTAAAATTAAAAAATCGAAGATCCGCGGCGAAGTGTCGATGGGAATGATTTGTGCCGAAGATGAAATTGGTTTGGGACAAAGTCACGACGGGATTATGGTTTTGGATCCGCACGCCAAAGTGGGAACACCGGCCAAAGATTATTTTAATGTCGAATCGGATTGGGTTATTGAAATCGACCTTACTCCAAACCGTATCGACGGAGCTTCATTAATTGGAGCAGCACGCGATTTGGCCGCTTTCCTGAAAAAAACGCAGGACATTGAATATACAAAACCATCGGTTGAGGCTTTTAAAGTTGACAACAACGACCGTGTAATTCCGGTTGAGGTTGAAAACACCGAAGCATGTCCGCGTTATGCTGCGGTAACAATTTCAGGCATTGAAGTAAAAGAGTCGCCGGAATGGTTGCAGAACCGTTTAAAAATGATTGGCCTCACACCAATTAACAACGTGGTTGACATTACCAATTATGTGTTATTCGAAACTGCTCAGCCCTTGCACGCTTTCGATGCCGACGAAATTACCGGCGGAAAAGTGATCGTTAAAACCTTGCCTTCAAAAACGAAGTTCACTACGCTTGACGAAGTAGAACGCGAACTGGACGAGAACGACCTGATGATTTGCAACACCGAAGAAGCCATGTGTATTGGCGGTGTTTTCGGAGGAATGAAATCGGGTATAAAAGAAATAAGCACAAACGTGTTCCTGGAAAGTGCTTATTTCGATCCGGTTTATATTCGCAAAACTGCCCGTCGTCATGGGTTGAACACGGATGCATCGTTCCGTTTTGAGCGCGGCGTTGATCCGAACGGACAAATTTATGCGCTTAAACGTGCAGCATCATTGATTAAGGAAATTGCCGGAGGAACCATTTCTTCCGACATTATTGATATTTACCCGAATCCGATTGAAGATTTTAAAGTGAGTGTTTCGTTTGCAAACATCACACGTTTAATCGGTAAAGACTTGGGTGCCGATGCCGTAAAAAGCATTCTTAAATCGTTGGAAATTAAAATTGAAAGCGAAAACGAAACCGGTTTGGAACTGCTGGTTCCGGCTTACCGTGTTGATGTAAAACGCGAAGCGGATGTTATTGAAGAAATCCTGAGAATTTACGGCTACAACAACATTGAAATTCCTACGCAGGTAAAATCGTCGTTGCAAACGGCCGACAAACCAAATCCTGACAGCGTTAAAAACCTGGTGGCAGAAATGCTGACTTCGCAGGGATTTAACGAAATCTGGTCGAACTCGTTAACAAAATCGAGCTACTACGAAGGTTTGGAGCAGTACAAAGATGAGCAATCGGTAAAAATGCTGAATCCGCTGAGTGCCGACTTAAACGGAATGCGCCAAACCTTGTTATTCGGTGGCCTTGAATGTATTGCTTACAACGCCAACCGCCAGAATAAGAACCTGAAAATTTACGAATTCGGGAACACCTATTTTTATAAAGGAACGCAGTTAAAAGACCAGCCTGCCAATAATTACTGGGAAGAAAGTCATCTTGGACTGTTCGTAACAGGTAATAAAGAAGCTGAAAGCTGGACGATGAAAGAAGAAGCTGCATCGTTCTACGGCTTAAAATCATACGCTGAAAATATTCTGAAACGCCTCGGTTTATCTGCCGAAAACATGCAGGTTGACGATTGCGAGGATGAGTTATTCAGCGAAGCACTGGCCTACACCTACAACAATAAAGTTGTACTGAAATTGGGAATTGTTGCCGGAAAATGGCTGAAGAAATTCGAGATTGAAAATCCGGTTTATTACGCCGATTTCAACTGGGACAGTGTATTTAAAGCGCACAAACAACACAAAGTATTGTTTAACGAATTACCGAAATTCCCGGCTGTTCGTCGCGATTTGGCTTTGTTGCTTGATAAATCGGTTAAGTTTAGCCAGTTAAAAGAAGCTGCCTTTAAAATGGAACGCCAACTGTTGCGCGAAGTTGATTTGTTTGATGTTTACGAAGGCAAAGGAGTGCCTGAGGGCAAAAAGTCGTACGCCGTAAGTTTCATTTTGCGCGACGATAGCAAAACGCTAAAAGACAAGCAGATTGACAAAACCATGCAAAAGCTGATTATGGCTTTCCAACGGGATTTTGGTGCAGAATTACGCTAAAAGATAAGCACATAAGGTATAGCGAGGCTGTCGCAAAAGTATTATTGTTATTACAAAACGTCACCCTGAACTTGTTTCAGGGTCTATTTCTACAAATTAAGATTCTGAATCCGTCAGCTGACGGACAGAATGACGAAAAAAGTACTTTTGAGACAGCCTTAGTTTTTAATTTATACTATGCAAAACCACACAAAGGGAATCATTTACGCTGCAATAACAGCTTTCTTTTGGGGCTTTTTAGCCGTAGCCCTAAAAGTTGCCGTTCGCAAAGTCGATCCGGTTAGCGTGGTTTGGATTCGTTTTGTGGTGGCCTTTATTATGCTCTCCATCTGGCAGGCTTATAAAACTCCGGCATCCTTCAAAATTCTTATAAAACCACCCATTCTGCTGATACTTGCCGCACTGGCACTTTCATGGAACTACATGGGTTACATGCTGGGCATCCACCACACAACTCCCAGCAATGCACAACTTTTTATACAAACCGGGCCGCTTATTTTAGCCATTGCCGGCTTTCTTATTTTTAAAGAAAAACTGCTCCGAAACCAAATCATTGGATTTTCAATAGCCCTGTTCGGATTTTCATTTTTCTACCGCGACCAGTTACAGGCCTTTTTCGACAGTGCCGACACCTACCAGCTCGGAATTCTGCTCACCATTTCAGGAGCCCTCGCCTGGTCGGTTTATGCCATTTTGCAAAAGAAACTGGTTCGTACTTATTCCGTCGAAAGCCTAAACCTTTTGCTGTTCGGGCTACCATCACTTTTATACATTCCTTTTGTTGAATTTCGGCCGTTACTCGAACTAAGCTGGGCCTGGTGGTTACTACTGTTGTTTTTAGGCGCCAACACCTTTATTGCATACACCTGCCTCGGGAAAGCCCTTAAATACACCGAAGCCAACAAAGTAAGCATCATCATCATTTTAAACCCGATGATTACTTTTATTACCATGGGAATTTTAATCCGGCTTAATGTTTCATGGGTACAACACGAGCGGTTTTCGGCCATAACAATTGTTGGTGCTGCCCTGGTATTTCTTGGCGCTGTTCTGGTAGCCCGGAAAAATAAATCACGCTAAGTACTTTTCACTCCTTATCACTCCCCGCTTTAACATCATAATTAAATATGTTTCAAATCAGATTTCTGTAACTAATTTCCCCGTTTTCGTATATAATAACACATAATCGAGCTGTTACAACGCTTTACTTATTGCATTGGGATACAATTTTTAACAAGAACAGACATGAACTATAGATTGAATAGTATTCTGGCACACATCCCTCAGAACCAAGATGGAGAAAGCATTTTAAAACAAGCTTTGTATTTTACAAATGCATTAAACATGCGTATTTTTCTTCTCGATGTAATAAAAACCGGGCCGGCGATACTTCATAACCCAAAGTCGAAACGAAACAAAATACGTCATCAGGCAGCCCTCGAAAAGTTTACAAGGTTTGTAAAAAACAGCTTAGGCACTGCTATTCCTGATAACATAATTTTAAGAATTGGCTGGGGGAAAATCATCAACACACTAATTGCCGAATCGGAACGCGGTGGTTACGATTTTGTAATGATAGACAAAAGTAAACACGCCAACAACGAGCACCTGACACCAGCCGATATTAGTCGGTATGTGAGCAAATCGTATTGTCCGGTTCTTTCGGTGAACAAAGAATATCCGATAAATGAAATCAAAACGATCGTGGTGCCGATCGATATTTCGCAGCACACAAAAAAGAGGTTGTATTGGGCAACATTTTTTGCCAAACGACTTAAAGCAAAAGTGCACATTGTTTCAGCATTATACATAAATATTGAAGAGCGAAAAAGTTTAGCCTACAAAAATGCCGAGAAGATTAGAAAGATGCTCGAAAAGCGTGGACTGGAATGTGAAGTTAAGATTTTAAAGGTTCATGACAAGGAGACCCATACAGCTGTATTAGACTACATAGAGGAAGTAAACGCCGGAATGGTAATTATTCGTACACACCAGGAATCGCGATTCACCGGAAAAAAGATTGGCAAATTTGTTTCCGCTATCGTTCACGGGTGTAAAAAACCGGTTTTTACCGTTGGCGGCGTAACCCAAAAATATGATTTGGATGCTATTTAAAATCTACAAAACCATAATCGATGACTAACCGCATTGAAGAAATAACGCAAAAAATCTATAACGAAGGCATTATTAAAGCCAAAGACGATGCCGACCAACTGATTGCTGAAGCAAAAGAAAAAGCAGATGCCATTATTCGATCGGCAAAACGTACACAGGAAGAAATTATTCGCGAAGCACAAAAACAAGCCAGCGAAGACAAAAAAAGAACGGAAGCCGAATTACAATTGGCAACACGCCAGTTTATCAGCCATTTAAAGCAACAAATTACACAGCTTATCACCACTGCACAAATCAACTCTCCGGTTAACGAAGCCTTTAACGACAGCGATTTCATCAAAAAGATCATACTCGCATTAATTGAAAAATGGGATCCAAAGGCAGGAAAAAGCATCGATCTCCACCTGCTTCTTCCATCCGATGATCAAAAAGACTTGACTGCTTTCCTGCAAAAAAATGCAACCGAAGCCATGAATAAGGGAATTGAAATTTCAACAGATCCCAAATTAAAATCAGGTTTCAGAATAGGCCCGAAAGATGGCAGTTACCTCATCAGTTTCACCGCACAAGACTTTGCAAATTATTTTAAACAATACGTTACCGACGGAACAAAAAAATTACTGTTTGATGCCGTTGAAACAGCGTAAGAACCCGGAAAGCCACATCGCAGAAGCATGATTTAAGCCGCTTACGCCGGGCTTTAACTGATTTGAGGACCATTTAAAATTCGGTTATGCTGATAAAAAGAGAATATTATTGTTTGATTGCCGGACTTCCCGATTTGTTCTTCGATGAGAACAAAATACCTGTTACCAGTAGCGTTTTCAGGGAAGAACTGCAACACCAGCTAAGTACACCCGACTTTAAGCTGGTTGAATACCTCTTTTTACCTTTCGACAACCTCAACCTGATCAACGTTTTTTTCGCACAAAACAAGCCTTACTTCTACCCCGGCAACATTACAAAGCATGAATTGGAATTTCAGTTTTCGCCCGAGAATGAAGAAATTCAACTGCCTGAGTATATGAAAACATTTATTAACTGGATGAAAGGCATGGATAAAAAACAGGCCGATCCGGAAGCAAAAAATATACTTACAACATTATTTTTCGAACACACTCTTAACTGCCCAAATTCATTTCTGCAAAATTGGTTTCGTTTCGAGCTCAACCTGAAAAATGTTTTTACCGCTTTTAATTGCAGACAATACAACTACGAACCGGAAACACATCTGCTACAAGTTCAAGGAGAAGATGCTGTCTATTCTCTGCTTATCGAAAACAAACTAAAAGCCGATTATTTCGAAGAGCTGCTCCCCTACCACGATGAACTTTTTAAGATTGCCGAATCGGACAAGGAATGGATGGAAAAAGAAAAAGCAGTTGATAAAATAAAATGGGAATACCTTGATGAGCACACCTTCTTTCACTTTTTCACCATTGAAAAGGTGTTGGCTTTTACTATAAAACTTCTGCTAATTGAGCGATGGACGAAGCTGGATAAAGAAACGGGTAAAAAGTTGCTGAACAAACTCATTGACGAATTAAAAACAAATTATGAATTCCCTGCGGAGTTCAGTCTGACTAAATAGAACAATATGGCTACAACAGGAACAGTTGTCGGAATAATATCAAACCTGGTAGTGGTTAAAGTAAATGGCCCGGTATCGCAAAACGAAATCTGCTACATTAATCACCATGCTGTAAAATTAATGGCCGAAGTTATTCGTATCGGTTCCGAAAATGCCTATATCCAGGTTTTTGAGAGTACGCGCGGATTAAAAACCGGAACTCCGGTAGAATTCACAGGGCACATGCTGGAAGCGATTCTTGGCCCCGGAATTTTATCGAAAAATTTTGACGGTCTCCAACACGATCTCGATAAAATGGAAGGCGTTTTTCTGCAAAAAGGCGACTACACCCACCCGCTGGAAGTGGATAAAGACTGGCGTTTTAAGCCGCTTGCAAAAGTTGGCGACGAAGTGGAGGCCGGATCGTGGCTGGGAGAAGTTACCGAAAACTGGATCGCCCATAAAATTATGGTTCCCTTCACTTTTGAAGGCGAATTTAAGGTAAAGAAGATTGTAGCTGCCGGCGATTATAAAATCGAGGATACCATTGCTGTATTGGAAGACGAAGAAAGCAATGAGCACAAGGTTTCGATGATCCAAAAATGGCCGGTGAAAGTTCCGATAAAGACCTACAAAAACAAACCGCGCCCGGCAAAATTCCTCGAAACAGGAATCCGTGTAATCGACAGCTTTACTCCAATAGTTGAAGGTGGAACAGGTTTTATTCCCGGCCCTTTCGGAACAGGGAAAACCGTTCTGCAACACGCCCTGTCGAAACAAGCCGATGCCGACATGATTATTGTTGCAGCCTGTGGCGAGCGCGCCAACGAAGTGGTAGAAATTTTTGCTGAATTCCCCGAGCTGGACGATCCGCGCACCGGACGCAAACTTATGGAACGTACCACCATAATTGCCAATACTTCGAACATGCCGGTGGCAGCCCGCGAAGCATCGGTTTACACCGCCATGACCATTGCTGAGTATTACCGATCGATGGGATTGAAAATATTGTTGCTGGCCGACTCGACCTCGCGCTGGGCACAGGCTTTGCGCGAAATGTCGAACCGCATGGAAGAACTTCCCGGCCCCGATGCTTTCCCCATGGATTTGCCCGCTATTATATCTAACTTCTATTCGCGCGCCGGGTTTGTACATCTGAATAACGGAGAAACCGGTTCGGTAACTTTTATCGGTACCGTTTCGCCGGCCGGTGGTAACCTGAAAGAACCGGTTACCGAAGCCACAAAAAAAGCAGCGCGGTGTTTTTATGCCCTGTCGCAAAACCGCGCCGACAGCAAACGCTACCCCGCCATCGATGCAGTGGAGAGCTACTCGAAATACCTCGAATATCCGGAGTATATCGATTATGTTTCGAAGGCCATTTCTCCGAAATGGGTTGACAATATTTTGGATGCACGAAACATCCTTGTCAGGGGACGTGAAGCCTACGAACAAATAAATATTCTGGGCGACGATGGTGTTCCGGTAGAATACCATGAAATATTCTGGAAATCGGAGGTAATCGATTTTGTAATTCTGCAACAAGATGCTTTTGATAAAATCGATGCGTCAACGCCAATAAACCGCCAGCAATACATGCTCGAAAAAGTACTCAACATCAATAAAACCCTATTTAGTTTCGAGCATTTTGAGGAAGTAAACCCCTACTTCAAAAAAATAATAAACGTACTGAAACAGATGAATTACTCGGAGTTTGAATCAGAACAATTCAAAAAATTTGAAAAGGAACTGGAAGAAATACTAAACGAAAAAGCAGTTGTTGAAACCGAACAACCATAAATGCAAAGAGAATGGAAACTACAGCTTTTCAGAAAATACATACCAAAGTTGACCAGATAACAAAAGCAACCTGTTCGTTGTATGCCACAGGTGTTGGTAACGAAGAAATGGCACTGGTAAACGATCGTTTAGCCCAGGTGGTAAAAATTGAAGGCGACCTGGTAACGCTTCAGATTTTTTCGGGAACGGAAGGAATTCCTACCAACGCCGAAGTGGTATTTTTAGGCCATGCTCCGCAACTGGCAGTTAGCGACGAACTGGCCGGACGATTTTTTAATGCCTACGGGCAGCCAATTGACGGCGGCCCCGAAGTAGATGGTAAATTGGTAGAAATTGGTGGCCCTTCGGTAAATCCGGTTCGCCGAAAACAACCCTCGGAGTTAATCGCCACGGGAATTGCAGGAATCGACCTGAACAACACCTTGGTAACCGGTCAGAAAATTCCGTTTTTTGCCGATCCGGATCAGCCTTACAATCAGGTTATGGCAATGGTAGCTTTACGTGCAAAAGCCGATAAAATTATTTTGGGCGGCATGGGAATTACCAACGACGATTACCTGTTTTTTAAAAACCTGTTTGAAAATGCCGGTGCCATCGACCGCATTATCAGTTTTGTTAACACCACCGAAAATCCACCGGTTGAGCGTTTGCTGGTTCCCGATATGGCCCTTTCGGCTGCCGAATATTTTGCCGTTGAAAAGAATCAGAATGTACTGGTGCTGCTAACCGATATGACTTTGTATGCCGATGCGCTGAGTATCGTTTCGAACCGTATGGACCAAATCCCGTCGAAAGACAGTATGCCCGGTTCGTTATACAGCGATTTGGCCAAACTTTACGAAAAAGCGGTACAGTTCCCCGATGGCGGCTCGATAACAATTATTGCGGTTACCACACTTTCGGGCGGCGATATTACCCATGCCATTCCCGACAACACCGGATACATTACCGAAGGACAGCTTTTCCTGCGTAAAGAAACCGACATAGGAAAAGTTATCATCGATCCGTTCCGAAGTTTATCGCGCCTGAAACAACTGGTAATTGGCAAAAAAACACGCGAAGATCATCCGCAGGTAATGAATGCGGCCATCCGGTTATATGCCGATGCTGCCAATGCCAAAACCAAAATTGAAAACGGTTTCGACCTGACCGATTACGACAAACGCGCCATGAGTTTTGCCAAAGATTATGCAACCGAACTGCTGGCCATCGACATTAATATCGAAATTGATACGATGATTGATACCGCATGGAAACTATTCGATAAATATTTCTCGCACGCCGAAACAGGCATTAAAGCCGAGTTGGTTGAGAAATACGGAAAACAGATAAAATGAATGATTAAATGGAGTTGTTATGGAAAACCAATTAGTTACAATCCTTAGGATTTCGACACCTCAGCTGGGATCTTTTGTAAAAGATAAGCTGGAAGAAAAAGGGATTGAAGTATTTTTCACCAACGAGGGAATGACCCCGGGTGAGCGATACAATCCCGATGAAGTGCTCCTAAAAGTGAAGGCCCGGCAATCGGAAAAAGCTATTGCCCGGCTTTTGCAGCTACACAAAGAATACGACCTCGACAAAGTTAAAGATGATGTGAGCTTTACCAACCTTAGAAAAATTCTCCTTCCGGTAAAATTAAGCGAAGACTGCATCGATTTATGCAAATATGCCATTGGGCTGGCAATAAAACAAAATGCTGAGATCAAGATTTTATACGTTTATCCCGACCCGAATTTTAATGAACCCAGCCGCCATACCACCTCGTGGGAAAAATATGTTCGGATGGAGCTGAAAGAAGCCCATAGAAAGGCACAGCAAAAATTGGTTGACTTTAGCAGGGAGCTCAAAAAGCAAGTTCCTCCGGAACTTTTTAATGCCGTAAAATTGCACTATCGCATGTTAAAAGGCACTCCTGAAAACGTAATTACAGCATCGTGCAAACGCCACAATCCCGATATAATTTTAATGGGAACGCGTGCCACAAAACATGCCGACGGTGAATTCCTGGGAAAAACACTGATTAAGGTTATCGAGCAAACTCATCACTCAGTTTTGGCCGTTCCTTTCTCTGCAGTTTTCAAAGGGAAAGAAGAGGTAAACGTATTGTACTCAACAGATTTTTACGATTCTGATAATTCATCGCTGAACAAATTACTCAAGATACTGGAGCCAATCAAGAAAAAAATCTTCTGTGTTCATTTCGACATGCAAAATGATGAGCTACACCAGCAAAAAGTGAAGGAATTAAATGCGATGCTCGAAAGAGATTACAGCGCGTACCACATCAAGTGCGAGCTTTTCGAAAGTAAGAACTTACTTAAAGGTATTGAAGAATTTGTTGACAAAAAGAACATTGATATTATTTCGCTGTCGAAAATAAAACATTCCGGATTATACAAATTGTTTCACACCGACCTGGTGGCAACATTGGTGGCAAAAGCAAATATTCCGATTCTGGTTTTTCCGGTGTAAATCGTTAAAAACAAAAAATTGGCAATAAAATTTCAATATAACAAAACAGCCCTACACAACCTGAACAAACAACTGAAGATCAGGCTTAAGGCGCTGCCTACCTTAAAAAACAAGGAAGCCGCTCTTCGTTTGGAGGTAAAAAAGGCGAAAGACCGAACCGATGTTCTCGACCAACAATTAAAAATGAGAATTAGCGAACAGGAGCTTTCGGCAGGTTTGTGGAATGAGTTTATACCCGAATTAATTAGAATTGAAAACGTTAGCATTACGAGCAAAAAAATAGCAGGAATCGCTATTCCTGTTATAAAAGAAATTGTTTTTAAGGAGAAAGATTTCAGCCTGTTTTTAAAACCCGATTGGTTTCCGGCGGGTATTTCGTTTGTAAAAGAACTGGCCGGTATTGTTACCGAGCGCGAGTTTTACGCGCGTAAAGCGGCTTTGCTCGACAGGGCCAGAAAGAAAACCACGCAAAAGGTAAATCTCTACGAAAAAGTACAAATTCCGGGTTACGAAGATGCGATCCGGAAAATAAAACGTTTTCTGGAAGACGAGGAAAACCTTTCGAAATCGGCACAGAAGATTGTAAAAAAACGTCAGCAAAAACAGAAAGCAGCGACAGTATGATTGTTCCGATGTTAAAATATACGTTTCTGGTTTTTCACAGGGAATACGAAGATTTCCTGATTGAACTGAACAGATTGGGCCTTGTGCACATTGCTGAGCGCGACGTTGAGCTTTCGGAAGAAACCACAATAAAAATTGCCGCATTAAAAAAATACGAGCAAGCCATCAACTTTCTAGAGAAAAGGGAGAATGAAACAGCGGAAAAACCTGGCTTATATTCAGCCCCGGAAATTTTGGATGACCTGACCAAAAAACAAAAGGAGCTGGAAGAACTGGAAGGCCAGCTGGAATCGTTAACAAAAGCCGCCCAAAAAGCGTTACCATGGGGAAACTTTTCGCCGCAATTAATCGAACAGCTTAAAAATGAAAGAATTCACATCCATTTTTATAGTCTCTCAAAAAAGAAATACAACGAGCTGGAACAAAACAATTTGCCCATAGCAATTATTTCTGAAACAGGCAGCCAGGTGCTTTTTATGTACATCAAACGAAACGAAGAAGACATCGAATTGGATGCCGAAGAACTGCAATTACCACCACTTCCCTACGCTGCAATTCAAAAACAAATCAGTGAAACAGCGGAACAAATTAAAGCAATTAACGAAACTTTAGACAGCTACGCCAACAACTCCGTTTATTTGCTGGAAGAAGAAAAAACGACTCTGATTCGTTCGCTGGAATTCGACAAAGTAATACGAAACACCAATAAAGAGGCTGAAGACAAATTGATGGTTCTTGAAGGTTGGGTTCCGCACACTAAAACACCGGCGCTAAACCAATTTTTAAAAGAAAGTGATGCAGTTTATTTTTCGCGCCGAGCCAAACCCGACGATAAAATTCCGGTGTTGCTAAAAAACAATCGGTTCAGTAAATTATTTGAGCCTATCGGTTCCATGTTCTCGCTTCCCGATTATGCAGAACTTGATTTAACCGTATTTTTTGCGCCGTTTTTTATGCTGTTTTTTGGTTTCTGTCTGGGCGATGCCGGCTACGGATTACTGTTTGTAATTGGCGGTGGTTTGTACAAACTAAAAGCCAAACCGGAATTTAAACCGTATTTAAGCCTGATACAGTTTTTAGGTGTTGCTACCATTTTGTTCGGAGCAATTTCAGGAACTTTCTTTGGCATAAACCTTATTGAAACAAATTTCGCGTTAACCGATCAGGTTCGCCACCTCTTTTTAGATCCGAATAAGATGTTCAACCTCTCCTTGATTTTAGGTGGTATTCAAATCATTTTCGGACTGTTTATTAAAGCCACCAACCAAACCAAACAGTTCGGTTTTAGCTACGCCCTGGCAACTTATGGCTGGCTGATAATTCTTATCGGCAGCATTGCCTATGTGTTGCTTTCCGGTGCCGGAATCATTCCTAAAAACAAAAACATTTTATACGGAGTAATAGCGCTGGGCGGATTTTTTGTACTCTTTTTCAGCGATCCGGGCGTGAATATTTTTGCACGCCTTGGCAAAGGAGTTTGGGACGTGTATTCAACCGTTACAGGCATTTTTGGCGATTTGCTTTCGTACATCCGGTTGTTTGCTTTGGGCTTGTCGAGTGCCATTCTGGGCTTTGTTATTAACGATATTGGCTTACAAATATTAGGCTCGTCGAAGCTATTGGGCCCGGTATTTTTTGTGGTTTTCCTTTTGCTGGGACATACATTAAATATTCTTATTTCATCGCTTGGTTCGTTTGTACATCCCATGCGTTTAACCTTTGTGGAGTTTTACAAAAATGCCGGATTTAAAGGCGGTGGCGAAGAATATAAACCGTTTGGAAGGATTAAAGATGAATGATTAAGGATGAATTAAATAGAAATAAACTTTAAACAACTACGATTATGACAACTGCAGTTATTTTAGCCTATATAGGTTTAGCGATAATGCTTATTTTTTCGGGAATTGGAAGTGCTGTTGGTGTCTCGAAAGGAGGAAATGCCACGGTTGGCGCTTTGAAGAAGAAACCCGACAAATTTGGTAGTTACCTGCTATTGAGCGCCTTGCCCGGAACACAAGGATTATACGGTTTTGCCGGATTTTTCATCATTAACAGCCAGGGAATTATTACAGATGAAATGACCATGCTGCAAGGAGTGGCCATAATGGCCGCCGGTTTAACACTGGGTTTTGTTGGCTTTTTCTCGGCACTTAACCAGGGAAGTGTAACATCAAACGGAATTGCCGGCATTGGCTCGGGCCACGATATTTTTGGAAAAACAATGGTACTTGCCGTATTCCCTGAACTGTATGCCATTATTGCATTTGCCGCTACTTTTTTAATTAGTATGAGTTTGTAAAAACGGGGTAAAAAAACCATAAAAAAAGGGAACAACTTTTCAGTTATTCCCTTTTGTGGGAAGAGCAGGATTCGAACCTACGAAGGCTGAGCCAACAGATTTACAGTCTGCCCCGTTTGACCGCTTCGGTATCTTCCCAAAATATTTTAAATGAGCCGAATCTCAGATTCGAACTGAGGACCCCGAGATTACAAATCACGTGCTCTGGCCAACTGAGCTAATTCGGCATAATATTTTTTTGCCAAATTTTTATTTGAGACATCAAATACTTGCTCTGGTTCCGAAACTTTGTTGCGGTGGCCAATGCCGAAAATCTTTTGGATTTTCGAGCATCCTCGATAAACTATGAAATTAAAAATTTCTGGTTTATCGGGACTGAGCTAATTCAGCATAATATTTTTTAGCCAAATTTTTATTTGATACTTCAAATACTTGCTCTGGTTCCGAAACTTTGTTTCGGTGGCCAATGCCGAAAATCTTTTGGATTTTCGAGCATCCTCGATAAACAATGAAATTAAAAATTTCCGGTTTATCGGGACTGAGCTAATTCGGCATAATATTTTTTTGCCAAATTTTTATTTGAGACATCAAATACTTGCTCTGGTTCCGAAACTTTGTTGCGGTGGCCAATGCCGAAAATCTTTTGGATTTTCGAGCATCCTCGATAAACTATGAAATTAAAAATTTCTGGTTTATCGGGACTGAGCTAATTCGGCATTATTTCATTATTTTTTTAGAACGTTGTTGTTTTAAATCAGCATCTGCAAAAGATAGAAAACCATAAAAAAAGGGAACAACTTGTTTAGTTATTCCCTTAGTGGGAAGAGCAGGATTCGAACCTACGAAGGCTGAGCCAACAGATTTACAGTCTGCCCCGTTTGACCGCTTCGGTATCTTCCCAAAATATCTTTAAATGAGCCGAATCCCAGATTCGAACTGGGGACCCCGAGATTACAAATCACGTGCTCTGGCCAACTGAGCTAATTCGGCTTATTATTCCAATCTTTTGTTAGAACGTTGCTGTTTCAAATCAGCGGGTGCAAAGGAAAGAATTAATTTTTAATTCTGCAATACCTTTTTTAAACTTTTCACCACTTTTCTGAACGCTTTTTCTTTTCGAAAAAAGTGGGTAAGCTACCTGTGTCGCACCGCTACAACCGCCTACCCTTGCTGCCTTCCGACCCTGGGGGGATTCGGCGGGAGCTGGTCGCACAGGACTTACCCGGCGACAAAAGTAGAAAATTTTGTTCTTCCGCCAAACAAAATCGTTCAGTCACGTAATTTTAAACGTCGAATAAATACTTATCAGATTGAAAATGAAATACAACTGAATGAAAATTTTTAAGCATTTTTTTACGCCACACGGGGCAATCCCAACATTTTTAGAAATTATGTGAAAAAAGCGGGCCCAAAAACCGTTGTGTAACTATACATAGTTTTACGCAAATGCTACAAAAAATCATTTATATTTGTCAAACCTATAATTAAAACAAACATCATGGAACAAAAATCTTCTCCTTTACTTAAATCATCGTTAACCTATGGCCTTTACGCGGCTTTAATCTCCATTTTCCTTAATGTAGTTATTTGGGCCGGCGGTATTATGGAATCATTAGGAATTTTTGGGTCGTTAATTGTGGCGGTATTATCACTGATAATTTCTTTTGTTGTACTATTTGTATTTGCAAAAAATTACCGTAATAAAGAATTTGACGGTTACATTAGTTTTACCGAGGCTTTTAAGTTTGTTATGTTGGTAACCATTGTTTCAACTGTAATTCTGCTTATGTACAGCTATATTTTCCACAGTTTTATTGCTCCTGATTATATGGAGAACCTGATGGCCATCATGCAGCAAAAAACCCTGGAATTTATGGAAAGCCGTGGCGTTCCGGATGCAAGTATCGACCAGGCTATGGAACAATTTAAAGAAATTCCTACTATTGCTAAAACTTTGCGCCAGGCAGCCCTTACTGGTATAATTGGCGGTGGTATAATTTCGCTAATTGTTGCGGCAATTGTTAAAAAGAAAGTTGAAGATTCATATTAATAATATACAAAAGCGTTTTTAATGGATATTTCCGTAGTTATTCCCCTGTTTAACGAGGAAGAGTCGCTGCCCGAGTTGGCAGCGTGGATAAAGAAGGTGATGGACGGGAATAACTTCTCTTACGAAGTTATGATGATTGACGACGGCAGCCACGACAACTCGTGGGACGTAATCGAACATCTTCAGAAAGAAAATCCGTGTATAAAAGGAATTAAGTTCAGGCGTAATTACGGAAAGTCAGCCGCATTATATTGCGGTTTCGATGCTGTGCAAGGCGATGTGGTAATTACCATGGATGCCGATTTGCAGGACAGCCCCGATGAAATTCCGGAACTGTACCGGATGATTAAAGAAGACGGTTTCGATTTGGTTTCGGGCTGGAAGAAAAAACGTTTCGACCCGGTTCTTACGAAAAACCTGCCTAGTAAATTATACAACTGGACCGTTCGGCGAATGAGCGGCATTAAGTTGCACGACATGAACTGCGGCCTGAAAGCCTATCGTAAAAACGTTATAAAAAGCATTGAAGTTTACGGCGAAATGCACCGCTATATCCCGGTTCTGGCAAAATGGGCCGGCTACAAAAATATTGGCGAAAAAGTGGTGGTACATGCCGAGCGAAAATACGGAGTAACCAAGTTTGGGCTCGAACGTTTTGTTCGTGGCCCGCTTGATTTGCTTTCAGTAATGTTTATTTCGCGTTTTGTAAAACGCCCCATGCACTTTTTCGGTATTCTGGGTGCACTGATTTTTATTATTGGTTTTGCCTCTGCCGCCTACCTTGGCATTCAAAAAATTATTCAGCTAAACCACGGCATAACCGGACACTTAGTTACCGACAGCCCCTATTTTTATATTGCTTTAACATCGATGATAATCGGAGCTCAGTTTTTTCTGGCCGGATTCCTTGGCGAATTAGTATCGAGAAGTTCGAGCGACCGTAACAAATATCAGATTGATGTAAAAACATTTGAGTAAAGCATTTTTTATTTCATGGAGCAAAAAGATATCCGATTTCGTAAACAGCGCGACCTAGGCGTTGTAATTTCCGATTCATTTGATTTTTTAAAACAAGAAGCAAAGCCGATCTTTCGGATGATTGGCATTTATGTTTTGCCTTTTGTTATACTATATGCCGGAGCACAGGTTTATTTTCAGCGCAATGTGTTAAGTCAGTTCGACCTTACCAATCCGGAAAGTCTTATGGCCGATATTGGCCCTTTCTACCTGAACCTGTTTATGTTCGTGTTTTTTGGCCTTTTTGTGCAGTCGCTGCTGGTGGGCACCTACTACAGCTACCTTGAAGCCTACATAAAACACGGAAAAGGAAATTTTCAATTGACCGATATCAGTTCAAAATTTTTTGCGAACAGCCTTCTGGCACTCGGAGCCAACCTCATATTTGTAATCATTGTATTTTTTGGTGCTATGATGTGCCTTCTTCCCGGATTGTATTTTGCCAATACCTTCTCGTTGGTTGTTTTCATCCTTATTTTCGAAAAGAGAGGAATTAGTGATGCACTCAGTCGCTCGTGGAAACTGGTGAATTCAAGCTGGTGGAATACACTTTTGATTAATCTGGTTGCCATAATTATTGTGTATGCTGTTGGTATTGTATTATCTATTCCTTCGATGATCATGGGCGTTTCATCCTCGATTTTATCAACTGAAATTACCAATCCGGCTGATTATCCGAACTGGTATTGGGTATTAAACGCTATTTCATCGGTGATTACTACTGTTTTATTGGTTATTCCGTTTACATTTCAGGCGTTTCAGTATTTCAATCTTGCCGAGCGCAACGATCCAACAACGCCGCTTACTCCGCTGCAATAGTCACCGGTGCTAAGAACCGCTTAATTTGGTTTTTTTGATGAAACTCGAAATACTTTTTCGATGAAATTGTAACGTGTGGCATTTTGTATCGTCTTAGTTAAAAAGCAATTAACTTTTATAACGAACAAAAGCCATAAACAATGATCAAAACAAACAAGCTCTCAAAAGTTTTTCGAACCGATGAGATTGAAACCAGTGCGCTAAACGATGTTAACCTGCATGTAAAAAGCGGCGAATTTGTAGCCATAATGGGTCCTTCCGGCTGCGGCAAATCAACATTACTGAATATTATCGGGCTGCTCGACAATCCTTCATCAGGAAAGTATTTTTTCGACAATGAAGAAGTAGGTCAACTAAAAGAACGTAACCGAACCATGCTGCGAAAAGGAAACATCGGTTTTGTGTTCCAGAGTTTTAACCTGATTGACGAGTTAACCGTTTTTGAAAACGTTGAGCTTCCACTTATTTATTTAAAAATGAAAGCCAGCGAACGAAAAGAGCGTGTTGAGGAAGTGCTGGAGCGGATGAAAATCGGTCACCGCAAAAAACATTTTCCGCAACAACTATCCGGAGGTCAGCAGCAACGTGTGGCTATTGCCCGTGCAGTGGTAGCCAATCCTAAACTTATTCTGGCCGATGAGCCCACCGGAAACCTCGATTCGAAAAATGGACTGGAAGTGATGCAATTGCTCAGTGAACTTAACCAGGAAGGAACCACCATTGTAATGGTAACACACTCGCTTCGTGATTCGGAATACGCGCACCGCGTTATCAACCTTTTCGACGGAATGGTAATTACCCAGGAAGTAAAAAAGGAACTGAGAGAAATTATGCTTTAAGCGGTTACTATACAAAAAACACTGCTCAAATTCCCTGAAACCGGATTGAGCGCCACAAAAACCAAAAACAATTACTATGTCAGAATTTAAACGTAACCTCAGACTGGGATGGCGAAACATCCTGAAAAACAAATTCTTTTCGTTCTTAAACACTGGCGGTGTAGCCATCGGAATTGCCGTTACAACGCTTATCCTATTTTGGGTGGTTGACGAGCTCAGTTTCGATAAATTTAATGCCAATCTCGGACAGATGTACCAGGTTTACGAACACCAGGAGTTTTCCGACGGACAGGATCTGTACACCGGATGCACACCTTTTCCGTTGGCTAACGAATTAAAACAAACCTACCCTGAAATTGAAAACGCCACCACTTATACCAATCTCTACGGTTTGCCCGTAAAATACGAAACCACCGAATACAAGGACATAAGCCTCACGCTCGCCGACCAGGAGTTTATGAATATTTTCTCGTTCGATCTGATTGAAGGAGATCTAAATGCAATTCAGGCTCCCGACAAAATTTTGATCACTCCTAAAATTGCCCGGTTATTTTTTCCCAATGAATCGCCAATTGGCAAAATGCTAACGATTAACGGCACGTACAGCCTAACGGTTGGAGCGATTATCGACTATCCCAAAGATCATTCATCTACTCAGTTTGATATTTTGGCATCTATAAAGTTAGCCGAACAACTGGGTGCCGATCTCACACGCTGGGGAAATAACTGGCCTTTTACCTGTCTGCTGCTAACCAAAGACGCTGACGCCAATCAACTGGAAAGCAAACTGACCGGCTTTTTGCAGGAAAAAGGACAGGAAAGTACCTCCATTTACCTGTTTCCGTATGCCAAACGCCATTTGTATAATTTCTCAGGAGAAAATAACCGCATACAATACATTTACCAGTTTTTGGCCATTGCGCTCATAATAATACTTATTGCATCCATCAATTTTGTAAATTCTTCCACTGCCAGCTCCGAAACCCGCCGGCCCGAAGTTGGAATCCGCAAAGTATTGGGAGCTACAAAAGCCAATCTAACATCGCAGTTTTTCTACGAAAAGGGACTGATGATTGGCATTAGCATTATACTGGGCGCTAGTTTAGTACTGGTGTTTACACCTCTTTTTCGGCAATTGGCCGACAAACATATTTCCTTGTCGTTACTGGGTAATAAATACCTTATTTACATGCTGATTGCCACGATCCTGACCACACTCGTTTTATCGGTGGCCTACCCGTCGTTGTACATTTCGTCGTTTGCACCGGCGCGGGTATTAAAAAAAGCTGCCCGAAAAAGTGCCAACCGAATCAGTTTCAGAAGCTTGTTGGTGGTGGTTCAGTTTACATTGTCAATCATTCTGATTATTTGCACCATAGCAGTAAATTCACAACTCAAATTCATCAATAATTACGATTTGGGGTATAACCAGAACAACCTGGTTTACATTAATCTTGATGATGCGACAAAAACAAAACACGAAGCGCTTTCGGCATCACTAAAAAATATTAGCGGCGTTGAAAACCTTACAAAAGCGGATAAACTTCCGTTTTGGGGAGGCAACTCCTCGTGGGGTTACGACTGGCAAGGCAAAGACCCGGAAAACAAAGTACTGATTTGCGCTATGCGTGTTGACCGTGAGTATTTCGAAACACTGGGAATTCCAATGGCCGAAGGACAAAGTTTCTCTCCTTCCACCGAGTTACAGGAGGATGAAGAAAGAGAACTTGCAAACGAAGTAATCCTCAATCAGGAAGCCATTCGCCGAATGAAAATGACGGATCCTGTTCAGAAATACTTTGGCAGAAATGGTGGCGACAGAGCACGAATTGTGGGAGTGGCAAAAGATTTTCATTTCGAATCGTTACGATCAGGAATTGAGCCGATGGTAATGATCCCGTTAAACGATAATCCCAATGTTCTGATCATGCGAATAAGACCCGAAAATTTTAGCCAAACGCTTGCCGCAATAAAGGAAAACTGGAAAACAATTATTCCTGACTCCAACATTGAACTCGGCTTTTTTGATCAGCGACTGCAAGAGATGTACAACTCGGAACTCCGCATCTCCGGACTGTTCCAGTACTTTTCGTTTGTTGCCATATTTATTGCCTGCATAGGTTTGTTTGGTCTGTCGGTTTTTGCCATCGAACGAAAGCGAAAAGAAATCGGCATTCGCAAAGTAAACGGATCAAAAGTTTCGCAAATTCTGGCCATGCTGAACAAAGACTTTATCAAATGGGTACTAATTTCGTTTGTAATTGCATCGCCACTGGCATGGTATGTAATGAGCAGCTGGCTGCAAAATTTTGCCTACCAAACCGAACTGCATTGGTGGATTTTTGCACTGGCCGGAATTCTGACCATTGCCATTGCATTGCTTACCGTTTCGGTGCAAAGTTATAAAGCTGCCACGCGTAATCCGGTTGAAGCACTTCGACACGAGTAACAAGAAGTGCAAAGATACTGACAAACAACGTTTCGAAAGTATCGAAGTACTCAGCAATGAGTGACGAAATCCCGATGCTTTGATCGGGATTGAGGCTTTGCGTTACGAACGTTCTTCGAATAAATAATACTTCAGGGATTTCTTGGCACTGCTTTGAAATCCCTTTTCTTTTGAAGACTTATTTTCTTGAAGTTTCTCACGAGTTATACCAGTTGAAAAACTTTTTTTTTAATTAATCCATATCCTATTAATCATTTTTGACTTTAAACGGTTTAATTGGGTAGATTTGCACCACAATTTTTAAGATGCGCAAAACCCAACAAAAAAAAGGAACCGAAGGAAAACAGCGGGCAGGCCTGTTTCAGGTGCTGGGACCATACAAAGCATTGGTAACCGCATTAATAATAATGGCACTGGCCGGTAGCGGGATTAACCTGCTTATTCCGCGAATAATTGCACGCGGAATCGACTCATTTACAGCTAACCAGTTTGATGCAAAAACGGTTATAACCGAATTTATTCT
The DNA here is from genome assembly GCF_900111425.1 of Draconibacterium orientale. Classification (NCBI taxonomy): domain Bacteria; kingdom Pseudomonadati; phylum Bacteroidota; class Bacteroidia; order Marinilabiliales; family Prolixibacteraceae; genus Draconibacterium; species Draconibacterium orientale. Next base: position 33,160 of record NZ_FOHT01000023.1, read on the forward strand.
GGCGGCATCAGGCATATTTATTTTTACTTTTCTTCAGGGAGTGGTGCAAACATTAGCTGCCGAAAAAGTTGCCAAAGACCTGCGTAATAAACTGTCGGACAAGATTTCAAAACAGAGTTATTCGTTTATTTTAAAAGCTAATCCATCGAAATTATTAACCAACCTGACTTCCGATATGGATTCGGTAAAAATGTTTGTATCGCAGGCATTTGTTTCCATCATCTCGTCGTTGTTTATCATTGTAGGGGTTGCTGTTTTACTTATTTCTATCAACTGGAAACTGGCGCTGGCAGTGCTCACCATCGTACCAATTTTGTCGGTGGCCTTTTATCTTGTATTCAAAAAAGTAAAAGTGCTTTTTAAGCTTAGCCGCGAAGTTATCGATGCCCTCAACCGGGTAATAAACGAAAGTATTCTGGGCTCGGCACTTATTCGGGTTCTGAACTCGCAACAGCCCGAAATTCTCAAGTTTGCAGAAAAAAATGTGGAATCGCGCGATTTGGGGCTTGCCATTGTTCGCCTGTTTTCGGTGCTCATTCCCATTGTAACATTTGTTGCCAACTTTGCCATTGTTATCATTCTGGCGCTTGGCGGGCATTATGTGGTTTTAGGAACACTCACGCTGGGTAATTTTGCAGCATTCAACAGTTACGTTATGATGCTGATTTTCCCGATTATGATGATCGGTTTTATGAGCAATATTATCGCCTCGGCAACGGCTTCTTACGGCCGGATCAGGCAGGTTTTGGATGCTCCGCCACCGGTTGATGAGGGAACAGTTGAAACAGCTATCACCGGCAATATAAAACTGCAGAATATTTCGCTGAGTTTTGACAAAAAACCAGTGCTGAAAAATATTTCGTTCGATATAAAAGCCGGAAGCAAAACGGCGATTATCGGGCCAACAGCAGCCGGAAAAAGTCAGTTACTTTATTTGCTTACCAATCTAATTTCGCCCGATTCAGGATCGATCACCATTGACAATATTCCGGTTAAAGATTATTCCACCGAAGTTTTAAACCGGCAACTTGGTTTTGTTTTTCAGGATAATGTGATTTTTAACATGAGCCTGCACGAAAATATCGCGTTTAACGACCAGGTTTCGGATGAAGATTTAAACAAAGCCATTGCCACTGCTGAACTGGCTGATTTTATAAAAACCTTACCCGACGGCTTAAACACCATTGTTTCGGAGCGCGGAACCAGTCTTTCGGGTGGGCAAAAACAGCGAATTATGCTGGCGCGTGCACTGGCTTTAAATCCAAAAATACTTTTGCTCGACGATTTTACTTCGCGGGTTGACCGTAAAACCGAAGATAAAATCCTGGCTAATATTCATCAGAATTACCCAGAGCTTACGCTGCTCTCCATTACACAAAAAATAGCTCCGGTTACCGGATTCGACCAAATCATTCTTCTTATGGAAGGCGAAGTGGTAGCAAGTGGTAACCACGAAAGGTTGAAAGAACATTCGCCCGAATACATTCAGATTTATAACTCACAAAAAAGTACCAGCCACTATGAAACGAGCATGTAATACATTACACCCAGGAAGATTGTTAAAATACGTGCGAGTTCCATACTATACCGTTAAAAACTAACAATTTTAATAGTATGAATTATAATCTGAATCGAATACCCGATAAAAACGAGAAGAAGCTTCCGTTTCTGAAATCGCTAAAGAAACTGGTGGCGATTATTAGTGGCGAACGGCGTAACCTGATCGTCGCTTTTACAGCAATTGCGATAAATGCCGCACTAAACCTGGCTGGCGCATACATAATCGGACATACCGTTGACCATTATGTGCAAAACAAAAATTACCACGGGATTTTACTTTTTGCCGGTATATTGCTAACGATGTACGTGGTGGCATTTTTTGTGAATTACGCTCAAATGATTATGATGGGCGGCATTGGGCAACGCATGTTGTACAGCCTTCGTAATTCGGTTTTTCATAAGCTGCAGGAATTGCCGCTCGACTTCTTTAACCAAAACAAATCGGGCGACCTGATATCGCGCATCAACAACGACACGCAAAAGGTAAACGAGTTCTTTTCGCAATCGCTGATGCGTTTTATTGGCGGCATAATTACCATGACCGGTGCCGGAATTCTGCTTCTGGTAATCAATCTGCCACTGGGATTGGCAGCACTCTCGCCTGCCCTGTTTCTTTTGGTTTTCACAAGAATTATTTCGCCGTGGATACGCCGGAAAAACGAGGCCAGTTTAAAAAGTCTGGGCGACCTTTCTGCCGAAATTCAGGAAAGCCTGGCGAATTTTAAAGTGGTGGTGGCTTTTAACCGCCGCGACTATTTCAGAAAACGTTTTACCGCCGCGAACGAGGAAAATTATAAACACTCGGTTTATGCCGGAATTGCCAACAACATCCTTAACCCGGTTTATACTTTTGCCGCCAACCTTGGGCAACTAATTGTTTTGGCGCTGGGTATCTACCTCATTATTCAGGGTAATTTTAGCGTTGGTTTGCTGATTAGTTTTATTGCCTATGTAATGAACTTTTATAATCCTTTGCGGCAACTGGCCATACTTTGGGCCAACTTTCAACAAGCTTTGGCTGCGTGGGATCGCATTTCCTATCTGCTTTCGTTGGATAATAACCTGGAAGTTGCAAAGGAAACGGAAGTACAAAAAAACGCTTCGCTGGTAAACTTTAACGACGTTTCGTTTTGCTACCCAAACGGCAAAGAGGTGCTGCACAAAGTTAGCTTCGATTTGGAGCGTGGCAAAACTTACGCTTTTATCGGGCCAACCGGAGGTGGTAAAACAACTACTGCATCGTTGATTGCTCGTTTGTACGACGCTACAAAAGGCACGATCCTGCTGGATGGCAAAGACATAAAATCCTATGATCCTGCTGAAAGAACTGCAAAAATCGGGGTGATTCTTCAAGACCCCATTTTGTTCTCGGGCACGGTACGCGAAAGTATTTTATACGGAAACGAAAACATGTCGGCTTTAAGCAACGATGAGCTGCAACAATCGCTTGAAGAAGCCGGACTGGGAAGTTTGCTGCAACGTTTCGACAGTGGTTTGGAAACGCCTATACAAATGACAGGCGACGGAATAAGCCTGGGGCAAAAACAGCTGATCGCTTTTATGCGCGCCATTTTACGAAAACCGGAATTGCTCATCCTCGACGAGGCCACGGCAAATATCGATACCGTTACCGAGCAACAACTTGAAAAAATCATCAACAATCTGCCGGCATCAACATCAAAAGTTATTATTGCACACCGGCTAAACACCATTGAAAGTGCCGATGAAATTTTCTTTGTAAACTCGGGAGAAATAACTGCGGCCGGCTCGCTGGACAAAGCACTTGATTTGCTGATGCGGGGAGGAATGGAAAGTTAATATTTCTGCCAGGTAGTAATTGATTTTCAATTGCATTTTCTCATCTCCGCGAGGAATCGTATTTTTCGGAAAATTTTATTGATGAGAATTTCATTTCTGTTCCTGTTTTTGCTTTTTACGCTGGGAGGAGCCGCACAAGGCAGCAGTGTAAAAATTGCTTTGCTGAAATACAATGGAGGCGGCGACTGGTATTCCGATCCTACTGCCCTGCCCAACCTCATTGAGTTTTGCAACGAAAACCTGCACACCAATATAAATCCGGAACCATCGACCATTGAAATTGGCAGCCCCGAGTTGTTTAATTTCCCTTTTGTACATTTAACCGGGCACGGTAACATTATTTTATCGGAAAGCGACGCAATGAATTTGCGTGTTTACCTCGAAGGCGGTGGTTTTTTACATATAGACGATAATTACGGGCTGGATGAATACATCCGTCGCGAAATGAAAAAGGTTTTCCCCGATCAGGAGTTTGTGGAATTGCCTCCTTCGCACGAGATTTTTCATCAGAAATACGATTTTAACGAAGGTATTCCGAAAATACACGAGCACGATAATAAAACGCCACAGGCATTTGGGTTATTTGTAAACGACAGGCTGGTTTGTTTGTACACATACGAAACCGATTTGGGCGACGGCTGGGAAGATATCGACGTACATAACGATCCGGAAGACCTGCGGCAAAAAGCACTGAGAATGGGAGCCAATATTATCGCCTACGTATTCGGACAATAAACAATTTATCAGTTTTTCAATTTAGCAATTCAACAATTATCAATCAAATTCATGAAAGTAGTAGCCATTAACGGAAGCCCGCGACGCAACGGAAATACATCGCTATTAATAGAAGAAACATTTAAGATCTTTCAGGCAGAAGGAATAGAAACTGAAGTTGTTCAGCTGGGAAATAAACCGGTACACGGTTGTACGGCATGCGGAAAATGCCGCGAAATTCAGGACCGGAAATGCCACATAAAAAACGATCTGCTGAATCTTTGCATCGAAAAAATGATTGAAGCCGACGGCATTATTCTGGGTACGCCGGTTTATTTTGCCGATGTAAGCACCGAAATAAAAGCCCTGATGGATGTGGCCGGTTATGTTACACGTGGCAACGGCCACCTGTTAAAACGAAAAGTTGGTGCCGGAGTAATTTCGGTGCGCCGTGGCGGTGCTTTACCCACTTTCGATACCATAAACCGCTTTTTCCTGATCAACCAGATGATCGTACCCGGCTCCAGCTACTGGAACTTCGCTTTTGGCAAAAACAAAGGAGATGTTCTGCAAGACGAAGAAGGTATAAATACCATCCGAACGCTGGCGGAAAATATGAGCTGGCTGATGAAGAAGATTAAGGAAGACTGAATTAGATTGAGTTAGATTGATATGAGATTGAAGACAGATTGATATGTCAAATTGCTAAACTGCCATCTGTAACTGTGAGCCTGCGACAATTACTATTACCAAGCATTCTTAATCAATAATCCTTCCTCCCTTTTACCTTTTGCCTTTCTACTTTTTCCTTTTGCCTTTTGCCTTTTGCCTTAGCGATTACTCTTGTTTTTTAGCTTCTTCCCAAATCTCGTCCATTTCGGCAAGACTCATATCGTGCAGGCTTTTTCCCTGCATCAGGGTTTTGCTTTCGAGGTAATTAAAGCGCTTCATAAATTTTATGTTGGTACGCTCCAATGCCGCTTCCGGATCGATGTCGTACAAACGGGCGGCGTTAACAACTGCAAACAGTAAGTCGCCAAATTCGGCTTCCATTTTATCGTGGTCGGCTTTGTTGATCTCAACGCTCAGCTCGTCAACCTCTTCCTTCACTTTATCCCAAACCTGCTCTTTGTATTCCCAGTCGAAACCAACGCCCCGCACTTTTTCCTGTATTCGGTTAGCTTTTACCAGCGCAGGCATGGCAGCCGGAACACCTTCCAGAACGCGTTTATTACCCCCTTTTTCCTTCAGTTTTAAGGCTTCCCAGTTTTCGGCAACTTTATCGGCTGAGCCATCAACATCAACATCGCCAAAAATATGCGGATGACGGTAAATCAACTTTTCATTTATTCCTTCCAGCACATCGCCAATATCAAAAGCCCCTTTTTCGTCACCTATTTTGGCATAAAAAACAATGTGCAGCAGTATGTCGCCCAGTTCCTTTTTTATCTCCTGCAAATCGTTTTTCAAAATGGCATCGCCCAATTCGTAGGTTTCTTCAATGGTAAGTTTGCGTAACGACTCCAGCGTTTGTTTTTTATCCCACGGACATTTCTCGCGCAACTCGTCCATGATATCCAGCAAGCGTTTAAACTCTTCAATTTTTCGTTCCATTCTTTCGCGTTTCAAATTCCTCCGAAGTTAATTATTCAATTCTTTAACAAGAGAAAACTGATTTTAAAGTTTTACAGAGTTATTAAAGAAATAATTTTACCTTGTTAACCTAATTATTAAAATTCAGATTTATGATTTTAGGCGTATCAGAGTGGCTAAGCGGCAAATTGGGCTGGAATGTAACAACAATCAGAATTGCATTTGTAGTTGGTGTATTTATTTTTGGTGTAGGACTGGGATTGTACTTTATTCTTTGGCTCGTGAAAATGTTCTCGAAATAAAAAATATGAAAATATCTCCATCAGTCAGAAATTGACTATCAAAGCCTTTCCACATTCGATTGTGGTAATTTATTTTCGTAAATTTGCCCTACTTAAATTTTTAAGAAGATACATTGGATAAACAAATTTTACTGGAAGGAATTGATCTCCTTGAGTTTTTTGGAGTAAACAATTCGAAAATTGAACTGATAAAAAGGCTTTTCCCAAAAATTAAGATCACTGCACGGGGCCACGCCTTGTTCGTTCAGGGAGAACCAAAGGAAATAAAAGCGTTCGAGAAAAAATTCGCCCTCATCCTCGATCATTATTATCAGTACAATATGCTCTCGGAAGAAATTATTCATGAGCTATTGGATTCGGGGGTGTCATCGTTAGAAGAAAACAGCAACGGCGAACCCGATATTATTGTTTTTGGTAACAGCGGAAAACCCGTTCGTGCCCGCACACCCAACCAACGCCGTTTGGTGGAGGCCAGTGCAAAAAACGATTTGATTTTTGCCATTGGACCGGCCGGAACGGGAAAAACCTACACTGCCATTGCTCTGGCTGTTAAAGCATTAAAAAATAAAGAAATTCGCAAGATCATTCTAAGTCGCCCGGCAGTTGAAGCCGGCGAAAACCTGGGTTTTCTTCCCGGCGATTTAAAGGATAAGATCGATCCGTATTTACAGCCACTTTACGATGCGTTGCAGGATATGATCCCGCCGAAAAAGCTGGAGGAATTTCTGAAAGACGGCGTAATACAAATTGCCCCACTGGCTTTTATGCGCGGACGAACGTTAAGCAACGCCTACGTTATTCTCGACGAGGCGCAAAACACCACCGTTAACCAGCTGAAAATGTTTTTAACCCGAATGGGACTCAACGCCAAATTTATTATTACCGGCGATGTTACGCAGATCGACCTTCCGCGAAAAAGTCATTCGGGATTGATACAGGCCCTGAAAATTTTGAAGGGAATTAAAAATATTGGGAACATTTATTTCGATAAAAAAGACATTGTTCGCCACCGTTTGGTGCGCGATATTGTAGAAGCGTACGATAAACATGACGAGGAGAAAATTGAGATAAAAACGGAAGCAAAGGAAAAAAACAATCAGTAGATCAGATATTGAAGGATAAAGGTTAAAGGGAAAAGGAAAAAGGAAAAAGGAGAAATACTGAAGATCCAGTATCAAGTATCCAGTATCCAGTATCAGGCTAAACAAAAACCAGCTAAATTTGTACTAAAAGCTGAATAGCATTTTACACCTGCAATAAGTAAACTACAACAATAAATATTCAACAAAAATGGGTAACGCACTTACAAAAACAAGTTTCAATTTTCCGGGGCAAAAAAGCCACTACAAAGGTAAAGTTCGCGACGTTTACAACATCAACGACGATTTTTTGGTAATGGTGGTTTCCGATCGTATTTCAGCTTTCGATGTGGTACTGCCAAAAGGAATTCCTTTTAAAGGCCAGGTACTCAACCAGATTGCAGAAAAGTTCCTGGACGCTACTGCCGATATTGTTCCGAACTGGAAAATAGCAACACCCGATCCGAACGTAACAGTAGGTCATTTTTGCGAAACTTTCCCGGTAGAAATGATCGTGCGTGGTTATTTAACCGGAAGCTCGTGGAGATTGTACAAAAATGGCGGTCGCGATATTTGCGGCGTTCCGCTTCCTGAAGGATTGAAAGAACACCAGGCTTTTCCTGAGCCGCTGTTAACACCAACTACAAAAGCGGAGCAAGGCGCTCACGACGAAAACATTTCGCGCGAAGAGATCATCAAACAAGGACTGGTTTCGGAAGAAGATTACAAAGAACTGGAACGTATTTCACTGGCTCTTTTTAAACGCGGTAGCGAAATTGCCAAAGAAATGGGACTGATTTTGGTAGATACCAAATACGAATTCGGTAAAAAAGACGGACAGATTTACCTGATCGACGAAATTCACACACCCGATTCATCGCGCTACTTTTACGCCGATGGTTACCAGGAACGTTTTGATAAAGGCGAAAACCAAAAGCAGCTTTCGAAAGAATTTGTTCGCGAATGGTTAATGGAAAACAATTTCCAGGGCCGCGACGGCGATGTAATGCCCGAAATTCCGGAGTCGTTTGTTAACGAAGTTTCGGAAAGATACATTGAATTGTACGAAAACATCACCGGCGATAAATTCTTAAAATCAGACACTTCGAAAATTGAAGAGCGAATTGAATCGGCCGTTAATGATTTTTTGAAGCAACAAGCTTAAAAGAATAACAATCATAAACTGAAGACACCTGCTTAATTTCGAGCAGGTGTTTTTGTTTACAGTCCATATGGTTACATTAGTGCCAAATTGTAAAAAATAGCAACATGAAAAAACTGACAATATTTATTATACTGGCCTTATTCGCAATAACTACTTTTGCACAAGACGAGTTCACCCTGGTAAAAGAAGGCGACACTGCCCCCGACTTTTCCATAACATTGGAAGATGGTTCGGTAAAAAAACTCTCGGATATGAAAGGGAAAGTAGTGTGGATTAACTTTTTTGCCACCTGGTGCCCTCCATGCCGAAAAGAACTGCCGCATCTTGAAAAGGAAGTTTATCTAAAACTAAAGCAAAACGATAATTTTGAAGTGCTGGTTATTGGCCGCGAACACGATTGGGCAACAGTAAATAAATTTAAAACCGACAATAATTACACACTTCCCTTCTACCCTGATGCCGATCGTGAGATATTTTCGAAATACGCCAAACAAAACATACCGCGTAATTTTATAATCGATAAGGACGGAAAAATTGCAGTCGCTTCCATTGGTTTTAAGGAAGACGATTTCAACAAGATCATTGAGAAGGTGCATGAACTGTTGAAATAGAATTTCACTAAAATAAATTAAGGAGCTGTTTGTATTTTACAAGCAGCTTTTTTTGTTTCTACGAAAATGGAATCAACTAACACGCACGGTTTCCATAATTACCTTTTAGGAATTTAAGCTCTTTTTTGCTCTTTTTACCAAATTGTGTATTTTTGCCGCGCATTTTAAACGTAGGTAACATGTTTTTATACAACCGGGTAAATAAAGAAGAACTAAAAAAAAGGCTGGCAGAAGAAACTTTTCAGCGTAAAACCATATCATTTTATCGCTATCACATTCTTGATAATCCGCAAGAATTCAGAGACGAGCTTTTTCGCGATTGGTTTCCGTTGGACTGCTTTGGCCGGATTTATGTAGCCCACGAAGGCATTAACGCGCAAATGAGTGTCCCCGAACACCACTGGGACGCTTTTGTGGAGACCTTGAAAAACTATAAAATTCTGCAGGACATTCCGATTAAATATGCCATTGAAGACGATGGAAAATCGTTTTACAAATTAACCATTAAAGTACGTCCCAAACTGGTTGCCGATGGTTTGAACGACGATGCCTACGATGTTACCAATGTGGGAAAACACTTATCGGGTGTTGAATTTCATAATTACATTGGGCAGGAAGACACCGTTGTTGTTGACATGCGAAACTACTACGAAAGCGAGATTGGCCATTTTGAAGGTGCCATTTGCCCCGAGGCGGATACGTTTCGTGAAGAACTGGAAATTGTTACCGATCTGCTGGAAGACAAAAAAGATAAAAAAGTGCTGCTGTACTGTACCGGCGGGATTCGCTGCGAAAAAGCAAGTGCTTACCTGAAACACCAGGGATTTAGTGATGTGAACCAGCTACATGGCGGGATTCTGGAATACGCTCGCCAGATAAAAACGGCGCAGCTCGATTCAAAATTCATCGGTAAAAACTTTGTTTTCGACGAACGTTTGGGCGAAAGTGTAAATGGCGAAATCATTTCGAAATGCCATCAGTGCGGCAAACCTTGCGATTCGCACACCAACTGTGCTAATCACGGCTGCCACATTTTGTTTATTCAGTGCCCCGAATGTGCCGAAAAATACCACGGTTGCTGTACACCCGAATGTGCCGATGAGAAAATGCAGGGCACCGGCCGCCCATCCGATTTACGTATTGGTTTTGGCAACAGCCGCAAATTCAGAAAAAGCCTTTCGTTAATACAAGCAGAACAAAACAAGTTAAAGGTTTAATAAAAATTATTTTAGTCGTCATACTGAACTCCTGACTGTCAAGCAGGTATTTCAGGATCTTAATCTATCGCAAGTCAGATTCCGAACTAAATTCGGAATGACGTTAAGGCATTTATTTACATTTTCTATTTTTGCGGCATGAGTAATTTTTGGCAAGAGTTTAATGGCCCCGCTTTTTCGCTGGCTCCAATGGAAGACGTTACCGATACGGTTTTTCGTGAAATTGTTATGGGAATGACAGCACCTGGGAAACTGCACATGGTTTTTACCGAGTTCACTTCTGTTGAAGGCATGAATCATCCGGTGGGCAGAGAACGTGTTTCGGAACGTTTAATCGTTAATGATTCGGAACGGGCTTTGCTCAAAAAACTCAACATTAAAATTGTGGCACAAATCTGGGGGCGAAATCCGGAAATTTACCACAACATTGCCAAACACATTACCGAGAATTACGATTTCGACGGCATCGACATTAACATGGGCTGCCCGGTAAAAAAGGTGTTTAAAATTGGTGCCTGCAGTGCATTGATCGGCGAACCCGAGCGCGCTAAAGAAATTATTCTGGCCACAAAAGAAGCCACTCACCTACCCGTTAGTGTAAAAACCCGCACCGGAATAAAAGAGCACATCACCGAAAACTGGATTGCCAATTTGCTGGAAGTTGATCCGGCAGCCATTATTTTGCATGGCCGTACGCAACGAATGCAATCGGATGGCGATGCCAGCTGGGAAGAAATTGCCAAAGCTGTTCAACTAAAAAACAGCTTAAAACCGCATATTCCGGTTCATGGAAACGGCGATGTCATGTCGTACCAACAAGGACTTGACCGCGTAAACCAAACCGGTGTAAATGGCGTAATGATCGGCCGTGGAATCTTCCACAATCCCTGGTTTTTCAGTCCTGAAAAAGAAGAAATTTCGATGGAAGACCGGATTGCCAAATTGCTGGAACACACGCGACTTTTTGAACAAACCTGGAGCCCACACAAGAATTTCAATATCCTGAAACGCTTCTATAAAATCTACCTGAATTCGTTTCCGGGGGCAGCAAAAATGCGTGCCGATGTGATGGAAATGAAAGGCTATGACGAGGTATATTCTTATTTCAAATAACACCTCAATCTGATAAACCAGATAATTTTCATCCAAAAATATTCGCCCGGGTAAGGGAGTTTCGCTGATGAGTTGTCATAATTTAGAAAACCAAAATTCAATAATTATGACCAATCAATCCAACCGTCGGCAGTTTATCCGAAACAGTTCAGTAACGGGCTGTGCCATTTTACTTTCGGGCAAACTTTCTGCCTTTACTTTTCCACAGGATGAACTTCCCAACCCGAAAAAACTGAATTACTGTGGCTACACCTGCCCTGCCGATTGCCAATTTCTGGAAGCTTCAGAGAAAAATGATGTGGAACTAAAGAAAAAAGTTTATGCCGAGTGGCAAATAGAGGAACAGTATGGAATAGCATTCGATGCCGAAAAGATTTTTTGTTTCGGCTGTAAAAATTCCGATAAGCCGGCCGGTGTTCTTCTTTCCAATTGTACGGTTCGGGCGTGTGCCATCGATAAACAGTACGATTCGTGTATTCAGTGCAAGCAGCTAATAGATTGTGATAAAAATCTTTGGAAAAGATTTCCTGATTTTCATAAATCAGTTATTGCAATGCAGGAAAAGTATTTAGCGGGATAAGCCTAAAATTTCGTCATAAAACTGTAATTATTTGGCACTTACTTCTACTTTTATTTCTAAAAAACCGAAATAACTGTTATGAAGAATTTGTACCTGCTTTTCATCGGCCTAATTGCTTTTTCATGTGGTTCGAACAAAACCGAAATTTACCAGTGGCGCGGCGAAGACCGAAAAGGGATTTTTAACGAGTCAAACCTTTTAAAAGAATGGCCGGAAGAAGGACCTGCCGAACTGTGGTATGTCGAAGGAATTGGAGATGGTTTTGGCACGCCAACAATAACCGACAATGAAATTTTTATAACAGGAGCGATCGACAGCACTGCCACGCTGTTCTGCATCTATTTAAACGGGCAGAAAAAATGGGAAGTTTCGCTCGGCAAAGAATGGGTAAGCAGTTATCCTGGATCGCGCTCGCAACCGACTGTTGTCGGCGATTTGATTTATGTAGGATCGGGAATGGGAAATTTGTTTTGCCTGAAACGCTCGAACGGAGAGCTGGTTTGGGAAAAACGATTTGTGGAAGATTTTAATGGTATTTACCCACGTTTCGGGCACTCGGAAGCGCCTGTAATTGATGGCGACAAAGTTTTCTGGACACCCGGAGGAAAAGAGTATAATGTGGTTGGGTTAAACCGTTTTTCAGGAGAATTACTGTGGAGTAATGCCGGACATAGCGAACGATCGGCGTATAATCCCGGAACACTGATCAAACTACCAACACGCCACATCTTCGTTACTTTCTCTGCTTATAATATGATGGGTTTTGATGCTGAGACAGGTGAATTGTTGTGGACACATGCACAGGATAATGTTCCGATCGATAAACGTCAGCCGGGCATGGGCGATACACATAGCAACTGTGTTATTTACGACTCAGGTTACATTTACTACGCCGCCGGAGATGGAAATTGCGGTGTAAAACTTCAACTCTCGGAAGATGGAACGGCCATTCAAGAAGTGTGGCGCAATACAGGTTTCGACAGTTATATGGGCGGCATTGTAAAAATTGACGACCATTTGTACGGAAGTGCAACATCTAAAAAGTTTTTCAGAAGCATTGATGCAATAAGTGGCGAACTAAGCGACTCGCTGAAATTGGGTTGGGGCGCTGTAATTGCAGCCGACGATATGTTGTATTATTACGGCCAAAACGGAACATTATCGTTGGTAGCTTTCGATAATGCCGGAAAAATGAAGCCAGTCAGCGATTTTAAAATCTCTCGCGGTACAAAAGAGCATTTTTCGCACCCGATAATTAAAAACGGGATTTTATACCAGCGCCACGGGGAGGTGCTAATGGCTTTCGATATAAAGGAAAAGGCTTAAAGCTCTACATATTTCAGGAACTCTTCGCGAACACTTTTGTCTTTGAATTTACCGGAATACTCGGCAGTAACGGTACTGCTGCTTTCATCCTGAATTCCGCGCGACGATACACACATGTGTTTGGCATCGATCACAACGGCCACATCATCGGTTTTAAGTATTGATTTTAGCTCGTTGGCAATTTGCACAGTTAAACGTTCCTGTACCTGCGGACGACGTGCAAAATAATCAACAATACGGTTAATTTTGCTCAAGCCGATCACTTCGCCCGACGAAATGTAAGCCACGTGTGCTTTTCCTACTATCGGTAGAAAATGATGCTCGCAAGTGGAATTCATGTTGATGTTCTTTTCCACCAACATTTCGCCGTATTTAAATTTATTGTCAAAAACAGATACTTTAGGTTTATTGGCAGGATTGAGTCCACTAAATATCTCCTTCACGAACATTTTGGCAACACGATGTGGCGTTCCACTTAAACTATCATCGTTTAAATCGAGCCCCATGGTTTCCATTATATCGCGGAACTTGTCTTCAATAATTTCCATTTTTTGTTCATCGCTTAGCTCGAAAGCGTCATCGCGCATTGGAGTATCAATTGAGGTTGCAATATGATTATCGCCTATGGTCTCATGCTTATTATGTCCGTTTGTTTTACCATTCTTACCAGTTCCGGTATTGGTAAATATTATTTCTTCCCTGTAACTCATAATTTTTGTTTCTAGTTTCTAGTTTCTACGAGTTAATAAACAGACCAAAAACTATTTTGTTTAAACTATAAAAACAAAATATTAAACAAATTGCTCCATTTTCATAAGCCATCTATCAACTTTCCAGAACCACTCAATGAAACTATCTGGTTTTTAACCACATAAAAAGATGCTCGAAAAGTTAAAGTTTAAACGGCTCAATCCCCTACCGTCATTCGTTTACACGATAAAACAGGAATTCGATTTTTTTTGGCATTTTTTTTCATTTTTCTTTGCCAATGTAAAAACAATTTCTACTTTTGCACACGCTTTAACAAAGCAACGACGTTCTTTTTAAAAACTGATTAAGTTTTAAATACCAACGCTGAGAGGCGAGGGAGATTTAGCACTTTAATCATCTTTTGGAGAGATGGGTGAGTGGCTGAAACCACCGGTTTGCTAAACCGGCGTACGGGTAATACTGTACCGGGGGTTCGAATCCCCCTCTCTCCGCATAAATAAATTCGGGATGTAGCGCAGTCCGGTTAGCGCACCTGCTTTGGGAGCAGGGGGTCCCAGGTTCGAATCCTGGTATCCCGACCAAGTGATTAAAAGGGAGTTAGACAAGATCTAGCTCCCTTTATTTTTTATACCGGTTGAAACATAGTTGAAACAATTTATCAAAAAAGTAATATCAGTCTACAACCTTTACCTCTCTCCTACCTCATAGTAAAATCTACTTCGATCTGGATATTAACGCTGATTCAGACCTATGGATTTTGAAATACAAAAAGATTCTTTCAGTTCAACACCATTTCAATAAACTCATCATTCAAATCATCCTTCAGGCAGTAGTTAAATACAGTATGATTCTCTATTAATTTCTCCGTTACCCAGTAGTTTTCAAATTTTTGTAGTAACTCAAAGGACCACCATAATCCCCAATAACCTGAAAGTCTTTCCCAATCTACAGATTCAAAATCTTCCTCAATAAGTTTTGTTGGTATGGGAAAACGCTCAAAGGTATTGTCGTCATAATTTATTTCGCAGTCAAATTTATTGAAAAGCAAGGTTAGTTTGTCTTCCGCATTATTAGGTATTTTGTAATGTCCAAAGTGAATTTGTTTCCAGATCTCTTTGCTTTTGACAATTTCATTATTCTGTATAGCTTCATGATATTCCGGGTTCCAGCTAATTAAATTGATATTTCTAACAATGTAGTGATCATTACTATCCATGTAACCAACTATCCTTGGCTCAACAACATGCGCATTTTCTATTCTCGTTTGGAAATAATCTGACGATTCTTTATCCCACGTTATAAATTGATTGATTGCAACTCTGCTCCAATCCAGAATATCTTCGTATTGCAGCAATTGGAATTTGGTTAATGGGTATAATTCTGATATGAATGGGATGAACCAGTTGAGGTGGCTTTTCCAAAATTCATAATTGTTTACACTTCTCATGATTTTCTAAATCCTTTAATAATCCAGATTACGACCAAAACAATCAACCAGTATACTATAAAGGTAATAGGAATCAATATAAATCCAACTCATCAAAATCTTCAATGGATGGAATAATAATTATTGATGCTAATATGCTTAAAGCCAAATGAAAATGTTGATATCCTTTCCCAATTCTCTTTTATAGTACCCCATAAACTCAATGAATAATTTTATTTATTATAGATTCTGGATATTCTAACTCTAGAACTTGCGGACTAGTTTCCTTATTAAGCTGCATAAATTTCCAATTAATTCCGTTATCATTACTTATTGCAATAATTTCATCTCCCATGGATACTTCATCAAAACCATTTCTTGTAATAATACTTACTACAATCGTAAAAACTTTATCATCATTATAATTTATTCTTCTAGTAATCTCACCTATCTCAAACTCAAAAGTCATATCCTTTTCTTCATTTAACTTTTTTAACTGTTTAATCGGAGCACACAACATCTCTTTTACTAATTCAGGACTATATTCCTCTGGAAACTCTTTTTTCAAGTAATCAAACATCCCAGTATACATATATGATATCGCAGTATCCGCTTGTCCATCAATAAATGCGGTCATGAATTCGGTTAATTGCTTAACCAAATTTTCTTCAATAATTGAATCCTTCAATGTTGTTGTTGGAGTATTAATTTTGAATGGTTCAGATGTTATTTTCTTATTCTCGTAAGTACATGACGATATGAGAATAATTATTAAGATTAAAATTGAATATTTCATGGTTTGATTATTTATTAACTACGTCCAAATAATGCTGCAAACAATCCAAATACAATAAGATGTCCAATTTTTGACAATATTCCCCAAGCAAAAAGAAATCCAAAAAATCCCCAGAAATTATCTGGTTCAATCCAGTTCCATGTTAAGACTCCAGCACCAATGCTTATTGCAATTGTCAATAGCCACATAAACAATGTTACAGATCCAGTGTTAAAATCATCACTCATAATAATAAGGTTTAGTTCATTCAGTTCCTAAATGATGTTTATATTTTTTTAGCGTGGAACTGTAGCTCAATTTGAAGGTTCAAGCTAACGCTTTTGGTTTTTATTAATCTTTTATGCATCGAATACTTAATGAAGTACCACTTACACCTACTAATCTTCTTTCAAAATCAGGCCTATAGCTTGAAAGTGTCCTTGCAAATACACCAGTCCGAACTACTATGCCTTCTGATTGGCCCTGCGTAGAACTCCAAAATTCTGTACTTGTTCCAACTCCTAAAAAATCATGGTTATTATCTGGTATGTAGTGCCCTGCAGGAAGGGCTGTAAAACCAAATTCATCTATCCCATTGGATTCAATATCAGAATAACCGGATGGCAACTCCCAACCATTATTAGATTTCAAATGCTTTCCTACTTCTTTCCAATCATCAGCAGTTCCTGACTCGTCATATGCACTTTCATATTTATAATAATCTTCGTTCTGCGAACTAATATATTCTGCAAGTTGCTCCCATTCATTGTCGGATGGGACATGCCAGCCTTCTGGACAGGCTTCAAGGGTGGCCATGTAATTGTATAGCACACCATATTTTTCAAAGTTGTCAGTTGCTTTTGCTTCTTCGACGCTTGCTCCAAAATAATCGTAAACGAAATAGGCAGCAGTCAGTGGCTGATCTTCACGGGTAAAATATGTAAATGGCAGATATTTCAGGTTTTCAGCCATCCAAATCTGTTCACCAATCTTTACCCATTTATATTCGTGACCATCCCTTTCATCTATGAAAGTTCCTGAGTCACCGGAAAAGACGTCCTGTTCTTCAGGATTAGTACTATCATCCGAACATCCTAACAAAAGAATACTGGAAATTAAGAATAGAATTATTTTTTTCATCGTAGTTAATTTTATATTTCTGAAAAAGAGATGTGTGTTATTATTTTGAGATTGTTTTGTCGGATTATTAAAATTCAAGGTTTACGTTTTTATTTACAGTTGTCATATATGATAACCACTTATCAAATATAAAAATAAAAATTAGTTGTCAGAAATGATAACTAATGAATATCAGTCAGCTTCAACAAAAAATTGGTAACAGAATCAGAGAATTGCGTGAATCCAAAGGGGTTTCACAGCAGAATCTGGCTGCTATCTGTAATTTTGAGAAAGCTAATCTTTCCAGGTTAGAAGCTGGCAGAACCAATCCCACAATTTCCACCCTGTATAAAATAAGTGAAGCATTGGAGGTATCATTATCAGATTTGGTTAATGTTTAATCAAGGGGGAAGTCCATTCAATTTAATATCCTGTAGCTCGTTAAAAATTATTTCTGACCACTTTGCCAGTTTTTCATCCATGTCATGATATGAGGTGTCTTCTACTGCCTTTTCTATTAGCTCAAAATATCGTTGATACAGTCTGTCAGCAGTGATATTAAAGCCAGCAAGCTTTAAAACTACTTCACTTATGTTTAAAGTGTAATTCGTACAATCAAATCCTAGTTTCTCAAGAGCGAGTATTAGCACCTGATTACGAATTTGCTCACCAATCAGGTGAATTATTAATTGTTTCGTGTTCATGATTAATGATTTAAGTTTTGATAAATAGTTTTCTCTGTAACTACTGTTATATAAATCAGTTATCATAGTAGTAGGTATTTGGAGTGTTCAAATTTCACAATGCTTTAGGAGCAAAAAAAACAGCCTATATCTGAAAGACACAGGCTGTAAGGCTTAAACTTTTTTGTAATGTTTTATGGTAGTACCTCGATTTTTAACTGAGTATTCTAATGAATAATCAGCGATACACGTATGTTAAATAGACGGTTTCATTATCAGAATCGGAAAGAACTTGAATAGTAGTGTTTGTGGCATAACCATCTTCATCATAAACAGATTCATATTGAACTTCGGTTTCAATTTGATTATCCATGGAATTTCTGAATATCATACCTCTAACATTGTTAAAAGGCAATAAACGATACGCTTTTACAATTGTTGGAGATGATGAATTAAAATTTAAGTCAACGTTATTCAGAACATCAATAATCCCACCTGCTTCTAAAGTATAAAAGAATGGATTTGGTTTTTGATCGTAACTAATTTCACCAACTAGGATTTCTGGATCATTGTAATAGTCTCCATCATCATATACTTCGATTTTTATTGGATTACCTTTATCATCGTATTCTAAAACGTCTCCTTCTTCAAATGCATCATAAGGTGCTTCATAAAGTTCACTCATTTCAAATGGCTCATCTGATCCTGATATACTTGTTAGATTACCATCTGAATCGTA
Source organism: Draconibacterium orientale (assembly GCF_900111425.1). Taxonomy (NCBI): domain Bacteria; kingdom Pseudomonadati; phylum Bacteroidota; class Bacteroidia; order Marinilabiliales; family Prolixibacteraceae; genus Draconibacterium; species Draconibacterium orientale. Next base: position 51,691 of record NZ_FOHT01000023.1, read on the forward strand.
ATTAAAGAAACGGGTATTTTCGCCGTCTGTAACACTTGTCAAACGATTGTCTCCATCATACCCAAACTGATAAGTGTAGTCGTCTTCATAAGGATCTGCATAATCAATCCGAATTTGTTTTAAAAGTTTCTCCGATACATTATCATTTGCATCTTCAAACCCTTCTTCCAAGCTTTCTCCTCCACATGAAAAGAGAGTAACGGTTAAAAGTAAATAGAAAAAATTTTTCATTGAATTTTAGTTTTAAGGTCAACACGAATATTGTGTTGAGGTTAATAATTGATTTTTAAATTTATGAAATTAAAACTAAATATTGAACCATCATCCAAGAAATATTTGAACAATGGTTCAACGTTTTTAAATCAGCTTACAAACCAATGATGCCGATTAAGTCCAATAGCTTCATTTAATCCACCGACAAACTGTTGACAACCTACATTTCTGTCAAGAAATGAATCAATGTAGCTCATTTTATTAGCCCCTGTAAACAGGTTAAATAACTTCCACAGGTTGATATTCCCTATGTCGTTTCGGCAAAAAGACTCATCGGAATAGTAGTCCTTAACTACCAAATTCACCTGACTGTCCATTAATGGAAACTGAGGAATATCTTTCCGTTGTTTATACGGCATATTCTGAAACATCCTTGCCCGTCCGATAATCTGTGCAAATTGCTGCTCGGTAATCATCGTCTGTGGCAATGACGAAAACTTCTCAATCTCTTTGTAGACGTTGAAATTCCCCATCAGGTTAAATGCAGCATTGGCCAGTTCCGCAACTGTTCTGACTTTTACATCCGATTTAAATCCATCGGTACTGATACAAAGGTTAGTACATACCTTGTTCTGAAATCCGATAAAAAGTTTAAACCTTTCCTCAGATTTTTTGGAATACAGGTTTTCAAGGTTGTAAGCACGTACACCTCCTATGGTTAAATTTAAGCCATTTTCAGCTACTCTATCATTGATGGAGGGTATTTCAATGGCAAAAGCTATGCGCTCAAAATAGAGGGTTTTTTCATGTTCCAGAAGCTCTTTGGCAGGTTTCCCTACAGCTGTTGGAACCCTACCTTTTATGGGGTGTGAAACCCTCACCGCAGGTTTTAAAATCTGTTCACCACCAAATATTTTTTCAGTAACTATTGATACTGTTTCAATAAATTCCTGATGGCTGATGGTGCTTTCGTTGTCTTTTGCAAATACCGGAATTGTATGCTTCTTTTGCAGATCATCCAGTTTTACAGGCTGCGTATTGGCCGCCATAAAATGAATATCTGACGTTTCCTGAATCGGTTGGATATCTTCAACCTCCACAGGCTTACTGTTTACCCGTACCAGGGTTATGTTGTTGTTTTCCATTACTGCTAATAGGATTTAGATTAATAATATTTGTTGATAATTGCTCTTTTCGGGCAATGGCAAGAGGTTCAAGCCTTTTTTTATACTCTGGATAGGTTCGTAAAATGGTTCGGAGTTCATCTATTGTATTCGCAGAGGAAATCTCTTCTTTTATTTCAGTAACGCTTTTTCCCGAATTACACCAATCCAAAATCTTACGACCATGGTTTCGTGTTATTACTTCCTCCGACTGATCCATAAAAAGTCCGGTTCTATCTTTTGACGCTTTTGCCTGGTGTTTTATATCCAGGTCGAACACAACTGTGAATTCGTAGTCCATACCATCACGAGTAATACCTTTTAATCCTACTTTCTCAGGAACCATTTTGCCATTCTTTTCAGTCAGGGTATAATCTGTTTTGGTTCTGATGGTAGAAATGATGTGGCAGTTGGATTGCAGAATTTTCTGTACAAAAGCATTGTGACGAGGTGTAACCTTGTTCCAGTTGGTAAAGCTGTTACCAGCCATTTTCCCATGTAGATCCAGAATGCCACCACTGCCTTCCCACTCATGGCTGACACTATCAATAATTACAACTTCCATCCCTGCTTCTTCACAGGCTTCAATGGCTTTGATATAGCGTTCAGGCGTGAACGGCTGAGAGAGCTGGAGAACATTATAATCTCCAAGGTGTGCATACAAATCAGCTGAATGATTCTCTGTATCAATTACAGCAATTTTTGACCAATCAGTGATCCCTGATGCCAGCAGTAATGCCGACATAGTTTTGCCAGACCCACTTGGGCCTTGCAAGGCAAGCTTAATTTTAGCCTGTTTGCGCTGGGCTTGTCTTAATTCCATACTTTTAATTATTTGATTATTAAAATGCAAAAAGGGCGAATCAAAGTTGATTGCCCTCTCTTTCCATTTTTTCAGTGGATTTTAATTTAAACTACACTCCAGGGAAAAATCCGTCTCAGAAAATGTGAACAAAAAATACAGCATAAATACCTGTTGATTAGTGTAGTATTGCAATTTCTTCAAACAAAAAAGGAGACAAATTCAGCCTCCTTTTCTGTGGTTAAACCAGTTCCGGTTCTTCCTGGTGCTGCTCATGATGAACTACATCATCAACAGTTTCGCCATCTTTCACATAAACCCAACGATGGCTTAACTCCATAATTTCACCTGTTTCTTCGTTGGTGAATTCATACGGATCACATTCCATTTTCTGAACTGTGCCTTCCAACTCCTGACCGATCAGACTTTCAGCGGTCTTTTCATCGAATGTTGAAGGAATAGATGCCTTTTTTGCTGTGGCGTAATACATGCCTGTCTCTTTGGATTTAACAAGCTCAATACCACCTTGAACGACCAAAGCCAGAAAGGGTTCTCCTTCGGCATTCATTCTTGTTTTGAAATCTACAATGGTTACCATACTAATAATTTTTAAGATGAATAATTAATGGTTGCCCCAGTGGTTCTATTACAAAAGACCTGGCGGGCTACCGACCATTAGGAAAGGTGGAGGGAGCCTTTATATAGGATAGAATCAGCACACACCTGCTCATAAAATAATTCGCGTTGGAATTCAACCTGAAATAAATGAGGGGGGGGTAGCACCAGTTTTTAAAGTTTTTTGTTTTGAAAAACGAATTGGCTGTATATTTTAAAATAATTGAAATTTGAAGGACATGTAGTTGCTTAGATTAATGAGGGGGTACCACCAATTCTGTGGAGATTTACTTTTTAAAACAATCGGGTGCGATATATTTTGGGAAATTTGGAGGAATCAATAGTACCACTGCCAGATTTACGTGCCTGAGGCGCAAATACATTGCAATAGATTTATTCCGCTAAAGTATATTATACATAAATACAGGGCACTACTATCGCTGAATTTCAATAATTTTATTCAAAACAGGGTTTTATTGCTGAGGAAAATTTGTGAATACCTTGAACCCGTGGCTTAGAAAATTGGGTAAAGTTTATTTATTATATAATGGTGAGATTTTTGAAGTTAGTGGAGGATTGCTGATATGAACTGGTATTGTTTACGGTAGGATTTAGCACCAAAATATAATTTACATAATTGGCAAATAACATATGTAAAAATCTATATATGTTCGAAAATTTTTGATTTAGAAGAAAACTTCTGTACTCCTTTACTGACAATGCTTTTAGAAGGTTTTTACACATTTATATTAGGACACATAAGGGAAAGTACCTGGGGAGAGGTAGATGATATGACAGATAAAACTATCAGAATAAACTAAGCTCTAGTTTCGGCTCAATTCCTTCAAGCATGAAACATTCCTGCATAACTTGTTTAGCCTCTTTCAGTTTTGATGCTTTAACAACAATACTGTCGTGAATGGTGCTGACAAATTCCTGTGTCGTTGAATTTCTTTGTATAAATTCCGGAACTACCTTACCAATTACGAATCTGCTCTCAGCTTTCTGTAACAGGATTGCGAATTGTTTGTAATCGGGATTTTTAATCTGGTTAATAAACCCAAGTATGTTAGGGAATTTTTCGCTGAATATGTTTAAATACTTTTTATCAATATTTCTGCTCTCTCCGTAAAAAATGTATTTGTACGTCATTTCCTTTACCTCTTTTCTTTTATCCGCAGTTAAATTCAGTTTTTCCATAAACATTTCATAAAACCTTCCTTCTTCAACCAATTGCCTGTATTCCTGCTTTTCTGTATCAGGTATTTCAGGATTATCTTTTATTACCAGGTAAAGAAATAACGGCTGTGAATTTCTTATATCTACCTGACCAAGCTTTTCTCCCTGTACTGACAGAAACCTTCTGAAATCACTTTTAAGATTCGTTAAATTGGTGTGTATGCGATTGGATTTGTCTATTTGAAATTTATGGTTTAAATCTCTGTAATTGCATATTGAATAAAAATTCGCATTATAAGAATCTGGCTCTGTAAAATAGAACGCATTATTATATGTGGAGGCAGTCGAGTAATCCATTTTTATCCATGTATTCGAGATGTGGAGGTAATTGTAGGATTCGGGCATCTTCTTTAATTGTTGTAATGATTTGTTTTTAAACTGTGTAAGCTTCATATTAATTTTATCGTCTTTTATTATAATGGTCTTGTTTGGTATGTCATAAGGAGGTAATAATTTAAATCCCTTACTTTTAAAACCAGCCTGATATTCACCGTCTGTAGCAATAATTCCCCACGATAAGAGATTTGATACTATTTCAGAATATTTGTATTTGCTAATAATTGAAACCATTGTTTTGTAATGAATATTAGCGTATTCAGTATCCTTGAATTTTTTATGGCTGTTTTTAAGGTAACCAATGACGTGACAGAAATAAAGATAATGATAGGTAAAGTCATGTTTTTTTCGGGATTTTTTCAGTTTAAACTTGATTAATTTTATCAGATCAGAATTTACAGTAATCGTATTTACTGTATTTATTTCAACTTCGGCAGTTGTGTTTGGTGTATTGAAACCTGAATGAATTGTGCTGTTGGAAGAATATTCATTTCTAGTCATGATTACTCCTCCTGTAATTATCTATATATACACTATTCAAAAGTTCGATTCTCATCAATATAAATACCATCATAAATGAATTTTTATGACCCGATTTGACCAGTGTTTACTGGCTAGGAGGCATTAGATATGGTGTAAATGATATTGTTAAATTGATGAGTTGTATGTGCTAATTTGATTATATTATTGTGCCACCTTTTTCAGGTCGATTTATTTATACAAAGGTACGAAAACAAAAAACAGCCTCCAAATTACTATACTGACAGTCAATAGTTTATATAATTTTCTTATATATATTATATAATGTAATTCTATAATAAGAGGCAACAAAAAATCCAATTTGATTCAAGAATCAGAATTGGAATATACAAATTATAATAGATGAGTCCTCTGTGCCCAAGAAAAACCCGCCAACATCCCTTTATTTATGCATGTTTGGACGTTTGGATTTATGGTTTCTATAAAACTTTATAATTGAAAATATTAAACGAATTCAAAAGGGATACAGAAGTACAAGAGAAGAAGTTTAAAAAGTTGTTTTCTGCAATTCCTGCGTCCATACGCCCAATCTCTTTTCTGGCAAGGTTTTGAGATGGGTTTTAGTTGGACACTAAGGATTTGTATTAATCGACACTATCTGTACTATCGAATATTTGAAATTTGAACTTAAAGGCTTCATAACTTTCCAGCATCTTAACAAATTCCTCAATGGTTATTCTTTTCCCATCAATTTCAAATACAGTGTTAAATTCACTATCGGATAATTTATCTGTGCTGTCAATCGTTCCACGTAAAGTATTTTCTGATATTTGCCATTCTCCGTAATCTTTTATCAGATGCACCTGATTGATTGCTTTTTTAATTTTGGCTTTCAGCAACATTTCTACCTTCTCCACATCTTCATCAAAATTTGAAAGTACATGAAATTTTCGGGGTAAATTTTCTAAATCCTCTTCTTTTACTTCAATGGCTTCTGATAATAAACCTGATGGAACTGCAAATGAGGCTATTTTAAAATGGTATTCTTTCGACTTTTTATCGTTAATGAAAAAGTCATAACCATCGTCTAAAGTGCTATGTATTTTGCTTTCATTCATTTTATGGCAAGTGATTTTTTAATCGTTTCATTTAAATCTGAATATCCAACAGGTTTAACCATTTTTCGAACAGGATTTAAACCTATTTTTGATTGTTCTATTCCATACTTATTTATTGTGGATGTTGGCACTACATAGAATTCCCACTGTTCCAGTTTTAACGGGTCAATAGTAGATTTTTCCTTATGTTTAAGTAAGCAGAATACATATATATCAGCATGTCGTTTGCAAATAGCCGTTCTTTTGCCAGTAACTAAATCACGAGCTTTCCCTGGTTTAATATTAAAACTAATTGAAGAAAATTTATTTTGTTCCCAGCTTTGAATAAAAGCTGCTGATTTAACTTCAATTTTAATTCCTTCCTGGGTTTTCAAATCGTAGTCGTCCCATTCAGCTCTTACATTATTTTTGGGCATTCCAATGGCTGTTCCTACAATAAATTCTGCAAGAATACCCCTTGTTGCATTACTCAGTAAATCAGAGGCACTCCACCTCCAGAAATCAATTAAATTATATTGAAGTAGATTATCATGGAGATTTAGTCTTTCATCCCCTGATTTAGGCTTAGTTTTTATTTCGTCTAATTTCATGTTTTTTCCAGCCGCCCCATTAATAAAGGTATCTGCAAAGTCATAGATTTTTGTGGTGAAACGTTCTATACCTATATAGTTATTTAATCGGCTTAGCAATGTGTGGCTTTGAAGCGCGGGCTTTAATTTTCATTCTGACATTGGTTTTATCGTACTTTCAATAAATTCAATTTCAGCTTTTGTCAACATATATTTGGTATATAGTTGAAAATCAATTTCTGGAATAGACTTGCTCCAATCAATATCTGACTTTGATGTAAAATCCTGTTGTGGTACGAATGAAAATTTATCTTTAGCGATATTTTGAGTTAATAAAATTGATGATAATAAAAATCGTAAAAGATTTGTATTTAAATATTTAGCAGTATTAAGTGCATCTTGTTTTTTTTCAGTCACATTAACTACTAAATAAGATTCTGAACATACTTCATACGGTGGAAGAACTTTTACTCTTGATAAAACTCTTTTTCTGCCACTTTTGTCACTTTGACCTGCATGTTCTGAACTAGTCTTCGATATAATCACTTTCCAAAGTGGAATTAAATCCCTATTAACCTTTATATCTGTATCTTTTACATGGAATATACCTTGACTACTAAATACTGGTATTGATTTCGAGAATTCTATTTGGTTATTCAGGTCTTTATTGGTCAGGCCAAAAGGATTACGACTATATACTCTAGATGAAAGATATAGCGATGTATTCTTTTTGATTTTTGAAATAATATTAATTGCTTCTACTTGTCTAATAAAAGAATCATATTCATTTAAATCACGTTTACTTTTAGTGCGAATACCTCTACTAAAGCTATGATAGTTACAATCACCCTGATAAACTTTATCCCAAAGAAAATAACAAATTCCTCCTGCAATATCAACAGTAGGAAAGCATTCTCTTGAATCTGGATAGTCTGCTAAATATCGCATTCTTTTATCTTTTAACATTGATTTTCGAAAACTATCAAGGCCTTTACCACCTGTATACCACTTCGCAGGCATAATCATACTTATATAATCAGGGTTTAAAGACTTTGAGATATCTATAAATTTATTATAGATTGGAATTGCACTAGAACCTGCACCACCACCATCCATAACTTGATATGGTGGATTACCAATTACTGCATTAAATTTCATATCGTTATCGTTATTTGCTTTCCAATAAGAATTTCCTTTTTTTACTTTTACAACAAACTTATTGGTGCGGTCGGTTATTTGGCGAACCAAATCCTCAAAATAGTGAGTATTAACATTTGAATTGCGAAACCCCACCAAAGTACGCTTAGTAATACTTTTAGCCATTGGGGTTTTACAGATAACAAAAATATTTTCTACTACTGTTTTATCCCAAAGTTCCAATTGTTGACTTATAGTTAAAGTATTTGGTTCTTTTTCAGGATATATTTCTTCTACACGCTTACGGAAAACACTGTAAGCAACAAAAAGCGGATAAAGACCCGATTTTGAGTTTATTTCCAATATTTTAGAATCTGAAGAAAAAACATTTTCAGTTACCTCGCCTTGTGAAACAAAATGCGGTTCATTTATAGTTTTTTCCTGATTTTCATCTAAAAATACATAACCACCAAGGCAATCGCCCAAGTGCATATTTACTACACGCCAAGGAGTCAAAACGGTTTCTTTGTCGGGGTTTCTAAATGTGCCGAATATTGAAGTAATCCGCTCAATGCGTTCCTCAATGGTAAGTTGGTCGGCTGCACGTGCAAGTGCCCTAATCCGTTTACCTGCCGCACGAAAAACATCGGGTTCGTAATACTTTTTAAATTTCAAAAAGGTTGGTTTATCAACACCTTTTGGCATAAATTCTTCCCAAGATTGGTCGTCTACCAAATCGGTAAAGTTGTCAATGGAAATTTCTGTTTCTTCGTTTGTTACATCGGCACCATAAATGAGTAAAGGCATACGAATAGAAATTCCACGTAGAATTGAAATAGCACTGTCGCGGTTTTTCTTTTTTTCTGATTTTTCAGCAAGTAGTTGTTTTTCTTCTTCGCTTAATTCTGTTTTCTTCTTTTTCTTAGCCGTTTCTAGCTGTTCGTATTCTTCGTCCGTAAATCCTTGCTTATTAACATCAATGTCGCCACTCTTAGGCATAGCTTTAGTACTACCGATAATCTTTTTAAGTCCGTCAAATTCTTCCAAGTCAACCGACTCTAATTTCATCAGTTGGTCGTTGTTGTATAAATAGCCATCTTCAAAGCCATTGCGCACTACACGTTCAACATACACTTTTTTAAGCTGTTCGAGCATACCGTTAACATCGTAGCTGTGCATCTGCGAACCATGCACCGCTATTATTGGGCAGAAATTCAGAAATTCCCCCATAATCTTACGGTCTTCACCAGAAGTTTTCCCTGCCTTTGCAGATACTTTTGCCGTTTCAGCAATAACTTTTAATGTACGGTCGGGAGCAAAGTCGAACACAAAACATTCTTCTTTAACTTTTCCGTTTATTGTTGCAGGCGTCTGTACTCTGAAAATAGTCTGCATATATGAAGATGCTGCTGTATTATGCGAACCAGAAAGCATAAATACTGCCGTCCATGCTTTAACCGAAACACCAGTGGTTAACCTTCCGCAAGAAAGCGTGATGGTATAAGTTTCATGAGGTTTATCTGTAATTGCACTTTCTACCTTTGTAAGTGCCTCTTCTTTGGTTTGTTCTTCATCGCCTTCACCTGCTACGTTAACAATTTTGAATTGCCCGAAAACTGGATGGGATTGAAGCATTTTACTTAATGCTTTAGCTTCCTTTACACCTGGAATCATCCAAAGTGAATGGCGAAAATTATCACGGTATTCATCTGTGGAATAAGGATAATTACTTTCTTCATCGTGCTTACAAATAAGATTTAAAAATGAAAGCACATCCTTGTAGTGTATAAAACCTCCAGTTTCATCAACTCTAAAAAACTCACGGAAGTTAAAAGCTACTTCTTCATCAATAAAACCTGCTACAAGTTTTCCAATATCGTATGTGAAAATATTTAATTTGGGAAGTGAAGCATAAGGATTTGGGTCGCCGAAGTGAACCTTGTCCCAGTCTGCCTTGGCTTTTTGCTCCATTACATAATCCCAAGTATATATTTCTTCTTCTTTGTAGTTATCTAATAGATTAAACGGTGTGCCCGATAAGTGAAGGACTTTGGTTTCTGTTTTTTTGAGTTCAGACATTACATTTATACCAAGCTCAGTTTGTGTACCTTCGTGCGCTTCATCTACAATAATAAAGTCCCATTGTGTAGAAAAAATCTCATCGTTTTTGTTAAAGTTTCCCCCAACAAGTTCCGAGCCTCTTAGGTCTTGCATGGAAGCGAAATACACAAATTTTGTTTTTCCTTTTTTACAAAGTATTTCTAGTGTATCGAAAGTATTGCCTTGGTTCTTTGAACCGTAGGAGTACTCAGGTAAATCGTAGAATATTTTGCCAAAATCTTCGAACCATCCTTTATCGACAACTGGACGGTGTGTTAAGATTAGAGTTCTTGTAAACAGATGTTCCTTTGTCACTTGAAGAGCAGATAAAGTTTTACCAAAACGCATTTTCGCAAACCAAAGCATTTCATTGCTCTTCTTAAATTGCTTTTTGGTTTTTTCAATCGCTTCTAATTGTTCGGGTCTGAAAACAATTGGATTTTGGGTTGTTGTAATTTCACTAGCTTGTAATGAATCTTTACCCTCTTTTACTGCTGAAATCGCTTTTTTAACCGTTTCAAGGTCAGTTTCAAACCATTCATTGGCTCTATTTTTTGTATCAAAAGTTTTTCTTTTAATTCCTGAACGCAATAAAACATTGTGTACCTCAGCATCGGAAAAAGCTTTAATTGTTCCTTTTTTAGCATGAACAGATACTTCTGTGTAAAGTAAATCATAAGCAATACCAGCCGTTTGAGTATATTGGTCAATACGTGCTTTTGCAGCTCTGTTTAATGCTTTACTATTAGGTTCTAATCCCCAAATATTTTCATTGTCAGAAGTTGCTTCACCAACTTTTAAACACCCCATGTGTGCTAGGTCATTAATCCGAAACACATAAATCAGCTTAAGCTTTAACGATGATGTGAATTTCATTATCTCATATTTTTTAGCAAGTCAACAAACCTAATCTTTCGGCCTTTTTTCCCAGTTTTTAAATCCTTGTTTGGCCAATCTTTTATCAGGCAGTACGTTCCGTTATGTTTATGTATTATTTCTTTTGGGCAACCTTCACATGGTAATTCTTTTGTTTCGGTGTCGCCAAAAAGATTTGTTGTTGTTATTGTTTTAACTCCGCATGAATTTGGAACTACAGCTTTAAGTCCATCCATTTGCCAAACATTCCATGAAATAATGTAAGCAATGTATTGAATAGACTTTAATAGAGGTTCTTTTCCAAATTTCTCTTTATAGTTTTCGATAAATGATACAAGCATTGCTTCTCTGGCAATTAGTAAACTGTCTCCATGAAATTCAAAAGCATACGTGTTTTTGTAAGCAGTTTGTGCCCATTTAAGCCATTCTCCTGAGGTTTCTATGTTTTCATTAATAATCCTGAGTTTTCTGTCTAATATTCCGATACGCTTTTCAATGGGAATGAATTTACCTGTTGTAGTATCGTATCGGCTTGTAATGTAAGGAGCTTCACCGCAAGCCATTTCAAGTCTAGTGTCACGAACATAATCTTTCCATGTTTTATTTTCCGGGAAAATTATTTTATCCGTATTGACAGACCATTTAAAACCTTTGGATTTTTCTAATTCAGTATTAAAAACATTCTCTCTACCAAACCAAGCATTATCAATCAAATTATTTTGAGCATTACAAATCCAAGAAGGAGTAAATACTTCAGCCATGTCCTTTGACCTAGCTTGTTGAAGTAGTTTATCTTTTTGAACTCGAGGCATAATAATACTGCCATTTTCACCAGTAATTAGCTCAGGTAAAATTGGTGCATCAAAATAATAGTCTTTGCCTAAATTCTCATAATTATCGGTAGCCCAAAAGATATTTTTTTGTGTTGTATGGTCACGTAAAAGAATCTCAAGCACTTCGGGATATTGCTTAAGTATTTCATTTTCTAATATGTCTATGTCAGTCTGCACTTAATCCTTTTCTTTATTTGATTTTAAAAGCTCCTTCACTTCAATGTCAAGGATATTAGCAATTTCATAAAGTACTTCAAGTCTAGGTTGTTGTCTGTTCTGCACATATCCATTCACCATGTTGTAACTCTTTCCAAGTTTCTCTGCAAGCCAAGTTTGCTTAATTCCTTTTTCTTCAAGTACTTCCTTTATTCGGTTCATGTCCGCATAAAATTAAGCCCTTAAAATAGCCTAAAATTTTCATTTATCTCATTTTTCAATATACATTTCGTTCGTTTCATTGTTAGTCAGTTAGCGTGTGGGCAAGAAAATGTTGTTGTTAGAATTATTTCATTTAGTCTTCCGACATGGAGTTATGCGCTGTTTTAATTTGAAAGCTAAAATTAGGATTTTAATTGTAGAGAAGTTGGTTCGGGTTCATAAAAAAAGCCCACCTGATTGGTGAGCCTTTAATTTTTATGGCCCTTGCTTTAAAATAGTGTGGGTTGTAAAACATTGTCAACTGTTGGTATATTATGGTAAAGTTTACCATCTAATTCATTCCCACTTAAAAACCTATTTAATCCTCCCCACTGTTTAAAGATGAAAGTGCAACCTTGTTTATCACATTGCTCCTTAACCTGATAAATCCATTCCTTCTTTACTGGTCGGTAGTTCATTCCGGATTCACCGCCAACAAATGCCCATTTAATTCCAGACAAGTCAACTTCTCCGATTTCATCCAGAAGCGGCTCAAAAAAGACTGCCTTGTTTTTAACCGGTACTTTTCTCAACAAATCCAGTCTGTATTTGTAATCGGAATGTTCAACTGTTACAGCTATAATTATATTGTTGTACCAGTTTAAATCATTGCTGTACTTGACCAATACTTCAGCACGTTTAGTAACAATCAGGAAAAGATGTTGAGGGCACTGCCGGATTACATCAAACACTTGTTGGATAAATTCAAGTGGTACATCTTCATGGAACAAGTCACTCATAGAGTCCACAAAAATACGAGAAGGCTTTTTGAAGGTAAATGGTTTGTTTAAGCGTTCCCGGTGGAGTTTTAATTCAAATCCATCGGTGTAACTTTTATAGCCATTTTCTCTCAATTTTTTCGCTCTAGATAACGCATAACAGTTTTTACACCCTTTGGAAATTGGTGTACAACCTGTTGTTGGATTCCAGCTTTCTTGTTGCCAATCAATTTTGTTTGTCAGTGCCATAATTTTTAATTTAAAATGTTTTAATTATTTATATCACTTCAAACATACAGTCTTAAACAAAGCTAAAACAGTTGCACAGGGTTGCGCAACCCTATATTAATGTTTTGTTTATCAACTATATATATCCTTTGAAATCTTTTAATTTTATTTATGACTAATAAAAAAGCCCACTTACTAATGAACCTTTATTTGTACCGATTATAAATTATTCATCTCAGTGAAAAGATTGGTAAAAAAAGGTTGTTTCGCTTTTTCAGAAATTCAGTTTTTCAGATTCCAGCCTTAACGAACTGAAAAACTGAAAAACTGAAATTCCAAACAAACATTTTTTGTCAGGCGGAAGGTTATGAATTTTCAACAATATGAATGAAGAATGCAGTGCTTCCATTATTCATCCGTGTTTTTTCAAATCCAATCTTTTCCAATTGTTCAGAGAATTTATTCTTACCTGTAGGTTTAAAGTTATCATCACTACAAAATCCTTTGTATCTCTTATAAAGACTTATTAGGTCTGTTTTCTCGGTTGCCGATTGTTCAATGTTGAATTCTTCAATAAAAAGTGAAATACTGTCTGATTTGAGACGAAATTCTTCCAAAGCCTGTTCGGACTTTTCGCAATGGGTAAAGTTTCTATGTTTAAGAATTCGTTCTAGCCCTATAAGAAGCCAGTTAAAAACACCGGATAACTCACTTTCAATTATTCTTGTTGCAAGGTCAATATCTCTTTTGTCCTCACTAATTGTTACCTCAAATGGAATTATTAGATAACGTCTGAAGTAAGCCTGAGTTTGTTCCGTCTCTTTAGGTAATTCATTGGCATTAATGATGAAACGCACTTTATTGGTAATTGTAAATGATTTTCCGTATGGTTCTCGCGCCTGTATTGGCTCTCCTGAAACAAGTGCCTTAAATGTATCGGCATTTAAATCAGTACCTTTCTCACTGCTGTAATTTAGAAGTACATTAGTTAACTTAGCCCTGTTATATTCGCGCCCAAACATTCCAAGAGAATAATTCAAAATATTCTGTTTTCCAATTATTGCACTTATAATATTGAAATATACACTTTTACCATTAGCTCCTGTACCAACAAGCATGAGCATTTTTTCCAGGTTGAGACTTGAAAAAATATACCCGGAGAACTCCTGTAAAACCATACGACTGTTTTCATCCGGTAATACATCTTTCAGATATTTATCAAACAAAGGACATTTTGCATCAGAATCGTAACAAAAAGGGAGTTGGTATGTAATAAAATCAGCAGGTCTAAATTCTCGCAAACTCCATTCCGATGTAGTGAATTCCATAGTTCCGTTATTCAAGTTTATAAGCACTTTGTCTGGCTCCGGTGGAGGTGCTGGCAAATAGGAATCAGATAAAAATTGCTTTAATAGCTTATCTTTGAATTCATAGTGAAGTACATCATATTCAGGGAATCCCATTTTGACAGCTGCTCTACCCAAAAAAGATTTCATATCTTCTCTGTGAAGTTGTTGCCAATAAGCTCCATTATATAAATAAACATAATCATAAACCTTCGCTAAATTCCATTTGTTTTTTTCTGCAACTTCAAGTAGATGTTGTATTGTTGCAACAAGAACATGTTTCTGTGCGATTTGAACATCATCCGGAATTGAAAGAAATTCTCTAACGTTAATAGGTGTAATCTCATTTAGCAAACCGTTTAGAATTTCATAATGACTGCCTTTTACTTCAGGAGATTCTGAGAAGCCACCTGGCATGTTATTCATTGTATTAGCCATGATTAAAACCTCCTATTATTAAAAGGTTTAACTTCATTTTTAGAAAGAAAGGTTTGAAGCTGAGCTTCAGTCATGTACGACTTGGATCCAACGATAATGAGTGGTAATTTTCCTTCATCTTTCCAATTGTAGAGGGTTCTTTTTGTTACTCCAAAGAATGCGGCAAGTTCATCAAGTGAATAAACTTTTAATTCTTTTTTTTCTGTGTTGCTTTGTTTTAGCATTTCCAGGATTTGTTCCTGGCTTTTTTGTAATTTTTTAAACTCTACTGCTAAATCCATAATTTCAAATTTTAGCATTTATAATTTTAGAACCTCCAATTGATTCTGATGAAGTTTGGAGTATTACTCCATCAAAATCTTCACTGCAAAATTGTGGAGAATATCAATGCTAAAACAGTTGCACAGGGTTGCGCAATCCTATATTAAATATCTGTAATTGAGGGATATAAACATGTATTTTTTATTGAATTTTTTTTAATCGTTGCCTAAGATTTACAAGAAGTATATCAATATTTTTGAGTGAGGTAGTGTCCGGAGAAAGGAATTTATTTTTTACACTAGCTTCGCTAATATTGTCTTGTTGCTTTGTTTTAAGTGTTGTTGCTATATATCTGTATATCTCAGTCTTATGTTTGTATGAAAATAAACCTTCTTCGTCTAGAAGTCTAAATAAAAGAGTCAAGTCACTTACTGGAATTTTAGTTTTGAGTTTGTGAAAATTATTTGGTTCTTGATTTGAGTTTATATGATCAATTATCTTATTAATATATTGGTATTTTAGATTGGAGAAAGAGTGGTAATCTGATAATAATCCACTGATTTTTTTGTCGTTTGTAATGATAATTTTTTCTCTTTCTCTACTTCCTGCTTCAACAAAAAAATAACCCAGTTGGAACAAGTATTTAGTTTCTTCAATTTCTACATAAACAAAATCGTTTAGGGATTCTGTTAGCTGAGCCAAAATTGAGTTTTTTGTTTCTTTTTGTAGCTCAATAGATGCAATGATAGAAGACGACAGATATTTCAGCCTATCATCAAATTGCTTCAAATCGTATCTGCCATTGATAAATAGTTTTAATTCCTGCGGAGAATCAAATGACTCATCTAAAGTTTTAAAATTCCATATAATTTCAAAGAATTCGTCTATTGGATCTTGCATTGAATTTAATTTATGTTCTTCAATTTGGTTTTCAGATTAGTCAACAAAATGTGTATATTTTTAATGGAAGTATTATCTGGTGACAAAAACTTATTTTTAATACTTGCTTCGCTAATGTTCTCTTGAATTTTTGTACTGAAGGTATTTGCAATCAATCTGTATATTTCTGTCTCGTATTTATACTCAAATAAACCTTCTTCTTTTAGCAATCTAAAGAGCAAAGCAAGTTCGCCAACCGATAGTTTTATTTTAGTTTTTTGTTGGTTTGATTTGGATCTGAATGAAGAACTTATTTTTGCATACGATTCTAATATTTCATCTACAGCTTTTTTCTGTGACAAAATAATGTTTGAAATATACTCGTGATGAAAAAATGACAACTGGGGTTTAACTAAATAGTCATCTAAATCCTTTTCAATTGCAACATTTTTATGCCACCAGTATGATTTTCCTTCAAATGTTTTTTCATAAAAATTTTTTCTTAATTCATCCAGTTCAATAATTTCATGTTCTGTTTTGATAAATGCATTTTCGTCATACTCAACAAATATATCTTGGAAATAATATATGACATCAATCTTCTTTCTATTAATGCGATTAAAATCAGATTTTCCTTTTTTAAATTCAATCCCTAAATGATATTCTCCCTGCTCATCAGCTACTTGGGTAAATTTAAACTTTTGGTGTTCTTTTAAAAAAACTAAAAAATGATCGAGTTTGTTTTTCATTTCATGATATTATCAATTCATTAGCATCATCCAAAACATCATTCTCAAAGCTATCCAGATAAACCTGCGTAGTCTCTTCTGATTCGTGGCCAAGACCTTCGCTAATGACAGCTGTGGCAATACCTGACCTTTTGGCTATTGTAGCCCAGGAATGCCTTGAAACGTATGTGGTTAAAGATACATCAAGCTTTAGAAGTTCTGAAATTTTCTTTAGTTTTTTATTCATCAACCTCATGGCATTCCTATAGTCCAGGTATTCTTTATCCTTGCGGTAGATGATTGGGAAGACATAGGACTCTTTATCTTCCAGCTTGCAATACCTATCAATAATTGCTTGTGCTTTGTCTGTAATTTTGATGCTGAACTGCTGTCCGGTTTTTTGTCGAGTGTAATTTATGCGTCCTGATTCAATATTTTTTACTTTCAAATAAGCCATATCCACAAAATTCATCCCACGGTTGTAGAAGCTAAACATGAATAGGTCTTTATATAATTGTAAGTTATCTTCTTTAGAAACATCCAGCTCTTCCACCATCTTAATTACATCCTTGTTAACTGCTCTTTTACGGGTCTTCTGTGTTTTAATTGATATCTTTTTGAATGGATAGGCTGACTCTTCAATCAAGCCTTCTTTTATCGCTCTATTAATTATTGCCCGAAGTGTTCGTAAATGCAATGAAACAGAATTTAATTTATTCCCTTTTACAGTTAAATAACTTTCAAAACCTTGAACTATCTTAATATCAATCTCAGAAAGTTTGATATCCATTTCATTTCGGTAAGCCATAAATGCATTCTTTGTATATGTGTACACACGAGCATTTCCCAATTTACCCTGCGTTTTAAGTGTTTCAATTAAAGCATCTGTATAAGTTTCAAAAGTTTCATCGGTTCCATTATTCCTGAATTGCTTAATTATATCATCTACAGAAAATGGTTTTTCCTTATTCTCCAACTTTAGAATAATATCATTAACTGAGGTTTTTACTCGTTTAATCCTGGCTGTTAGTAATGACTGATTAGGATGCTTACTATTGGGCAATTGCTGATTAGTATTCCACTGTTTTTTAGTTGCTGAATGCCCCAGAGAAATTGTCTTTCTTTTACGATCCTTCAAAACTTGAATTAAGATGGGATGAGATCCATCTTTTAAAGTTTTATGTGTATATAGAATTACTTTGATTGATGCCATAAGAAATTCGCTGGTTGAAACATAGTTGAAACATTTGTTTCAAATCTATTCATTTTAATTCATAAACACAATTACAAAACAACTATATTTAGGGCTAGACAGGAGAAAACATAGGAATTTATAAGAAATTTCCTGAAATAACTCTCTAGCTTTGGGAGCAGGGGGTCCCAGGTTCGAATCCTGGTATCCCGACGAAGTGGAAAATCAAAACCCACCAAAAGCCTGTAAATTAGATGATTTGCAGGCTTTTTTGTTTTTACGATGTCAAAATACACCATTTAAAACCGTTGTAAATGCGACCTATACGGTGACCTCTCATTTTTCATACCTTAGAGGTCACCGCGCAAGCCATAAAAGGCTATAGTACTGAAATTTACAACGGTTTTATTTCCTGTAAAATGGTGCGGTTTGGTTCAATTTGGAGCTAAAAATAAGTAGTAAACGGTGACCCCTGAGGGAACCAGAACCAAATTAAATTAATTGACATGAATTCAAAAAGTACTTTCGGAATCCATTTCGTTCTAAAAAACAGTAAAGTAATTGATGAAACAGCACCTATTTATGCAAGAATTACTGTTGACACCAACAGAGTTGAAATCTCAGTAAAAAAAAGAATCCCTGTATCCAACTGGCACAAAGGAAAAGGCTTAGCTAAAGGCAAAACCACTGACATCAGTCGACTCAATTCCTATCTTGAGCAATTCAGGTCTCAACTTACTGAATGCTATCAAGAACTGGTTGTAAATAAACAGACTGTAACACCTGAAGCAATTAAAAACAAATTTTTGGGAGTTGAAGATTCTGGAGAAACACTTAAAGGACTTGTTGAATACCACAATACCGGCATGGATTCGAACCTAAGGTGGGGAACATTAAAAAACTATAAAACTACCGAAAAGTATATCGAGAAATTTTTGAAGCAGAAATTCAAACGCAATGACATCTACCTGGTAGAATTAAATTACAAGTTCATAACTGATTTCGAGCATTTCCTGCGAAAATACCAGCCGGAAGATCATCATTTACCGATGGGTAATAATACGGTAATGAAACACATTGAAAGATTGCGTAAAATGACCAACCTCGCCGTAAGACTTGGATGGCTTGACAAAGATCCTTTTGTAGCCTATCGATTGTCGTTTAAACGAGTGGAACGGGAATTTTTAACGCAACTTGAACTAGATACCATCAAAAAGAAACAATTCAAGATTGAACGCCTTCAGTATGTGAAAGATTTATTCGTATTTAGTTGCTATACCGGTCTGTCTTATATCGATGTAATGAATCTTCAACCTAATAACATTCGAATTGGAATTAACGGGATGAACTGGATTATTACACAAAGAGAAAAAACGACAACACCAGTACGAATTCCAATATTGTCACAGGCTCAGGTTTTAATCGACAAGTACAAAGACCATCCTCGCTCCGCTAATAAAGGAACAATCTTCCCAAATATTTCCAATCAAAAGTTGAATAGTTACCTCAAAGAAATTGCAGATGTTTGCGAAATTGATAAGAACCTTACTTTTCACGTTGCCAGACATACTTTCGCAACCACAGTAACGCTTACAAATGGAGTTCCTATTGAATCCGTCAGTAAAATGCTGGGACATACCGATCTAAAGACAACACAGATTTATGCTAAGGTTGTCGAAAAAAAGATCAGTGATGATATGGCCAATCTAGAGGCATATCTATCTGGTGAGAGGTCTAAAAAGAAGAATGCAAAATAGTACTATCTATTTTCTAACACATATAAAGTTTCCTTTTGTGAAACTTTTACTAACTTTGTAAAGTTGAACAATGAAAGTTCATTTAATAAAAGTACAATAAATCGAAAGCTATGTTAGTGAAAATGCCCAAAGCAAAAGGGCTTTTGAAATGTGGCTTTCGATTGTAAAACATGCAAATTGGAATACCCTCAGGATATTATAAGAGCATTTAATTCTGCTGATATTTTGGGGAAAGGATCAAACAGAGTTGTTTTTAATATTGGTGGCAACAAATACCGGATTATCTGCCAGTATTATTTTGGGAAGCAGAAGGTACATCTATTTGTAAAATGGATTGGAACGCATGCTTTCTACAATAAGCTCTGTAATAATGAAGAACAGTATTCGGTATATATCTATTAATAAAGGAGACATGAGAGCTTTAAAATATACAGTGATAAAAACTGAAGAGCAGTATAACAACTATTGTAATATCCTTGAGGATCTTCTTTCAAAGGCCTCTCCTGCCCTTGATGATGAAATCGAGTTGTTGACGCTTCTCATTGAGAAGTGGGATTCGGAACACAGTACCTTTAATGATCTGGATCCTATTCAACTCATTAAGTCATTAATGGAAGAGAACAACATGAAAGCAGTTGGATTGGCAAAACTCCTTGGATTGTCAAAAGGAACAGTTTCAAAGATTCTGAATTACCAAAAAGGTCTATCGAAAGAAACGATTCGTAAATTATCCGAGAATTTTCAGGTTTCACAGGAAGCTTTTAACCGTCCATACAAACTAAAAAACGAGATTAACAGGCAATTTCGTGATGCCAGCTTAATGAATACAAAAAAAGATTTGGGGGCTTCATTAGCCGTATAATCAGAAATTCATTGAAAGAGAAGTTGATTTACTTTTCATTCTTTTTAGGATCAGGAAGAACCGGTTTCGGATTTGAATCCTGATGATCCAGAATATAATCAACAGCTTTCTGAGCTAATCCGGAAGCCATCACAATGAACTTTTTATCGCTTTTTAGTTTCTTCAACCATCCTTCAATGTACGCTGCACTGTTATCAATTGTAGCATTTTCAATGCCGCATATTCCGCAGAGGTATGCAGCTCCCATTTCAGCCACAAGTTCCTCCTGATTATCCAAATTTTCGGATAAGCAAGATTATCCTAACTAAAACATTATCCTAAATTAATTATCATATCGCCTGTTGCATAGATTTTTAACGTTCAAAAAGTTAGGATAATATTTTTCCTTTCATCCGTATACTACTCTCGAGTTTTAACGCTAAAGAATAATATATGGATATTAAAAAACTGAAGAAAACGCATCCAGAGCTTTTAGAATACATGAAAGCAAATGGATTTGGCAGCGGCGCCATCGGCGGCGTTAAGGTCATGTTCAGACGATTGTTTGACCATGAAGGAAAGTACACGTCTTACAATGATTTTTACAAGAAATTTATTTCCAGGGAAGGTCTTGAAGGAAGCACCAAAAGACTTCGTTATTATCGCACCTCCGTGCGCACTATTCAAGGGTTTGATGAGTTTGATCATTTTCCCAACAGGCTCAAATTCGCTCCTGTTCAGTACAGGGAATGTAGCTATGAGCACTTGAACCCGACATTCAAAGGCATCGTTGACCATTACATGCAAGTGGCATCAAAAAAATGTAAGAGTGAAAAGTCAATCAGAGTAGAATCGAATGCTGGCGCCGCCTTCTTGTGTCACATGCAAAGAAATGGCGCGATTGATTTATGTGGTATCACGGAATCGATGGTATTATCTTTCTTTTATGATGGTTACAAGCAGCTAAGAGGTTGCTCCTATAGGACTAAAATCAAGACCGTTTTAAAATCAGCTATGGGGACTGATTACTATGCCCAATGCGCACGTATCATTGAGGATATGCCTCGTTTAAGAAACGGTAGAAAAAATTTTGCTACTCTTAAAGATGATGAGATCCGCATTATTAAAGAGAATTTACAAGAGGGAGCGCGAAATGATTTTTCGTTACGTGATAAAGCTGTTGTATCAATGGCTATGTATACCGCATTAAGAGGAACCGACATCGCTCGAATGCGGATTAATAATATCGATTTGGAAAGAGACCTAATTATACTTACTCAATCCAAAACGCAGCAACCTATGATCTTGCCACTCAGGGCTATCGTTGGCAATCCCTTGGTAGATTACCTCTCAAATGAACGACCAAGAAACCTGGATATCAAGAGTATTTTTACTAATGTCCACGATCCGGAAAATCCAATGGACTCAAGTACCATAGGAGGTATTATCAGGCGTTTTTTTGCAAAATTGGGAATAAGGAGTGATGATAAAGAAAATGGTCTCCGGTTGTTCCGACGATACCTGGCATCTAAAGTCCTCGAAAATGGCGTTCAGCCCAGGGTTATCAGTGATATTCTTGGTCACCTGTCACCGGAATCTTTAAATCCATATATCGATACTGACATCAAACATCTGCGTGAATGTGGGGTAAGCATTGAGCAATATCCCGTAGGAAAGGAGGTATTCGAGGTATGAAAACAATTGAAGAACTGACTGATACCTATTTGGACTATCATAGATCTAAAGGAAAGAAATTAGGGTATCAGAGCTTCCTGCCGTTAAGAACGTTTACCAGTTTCTGTGTGAATAAAAAGAAGATTCTGTATATGTCGCAGAAGTTGGTTGATGAATGGTGTGTTAAACGTCCGGGAGAGACTGAACTCTCGCACAACGCACGAGCCGGTTGTATCCGGCAATTTCTAAGGTACACTAACAGTTGTGGCTATACGTCCTTAATGCTACCGGCACTAATTCAAATCTCCAGTTCGAAGAAGGTTGTCTCAGAAACGGAGCTTCCTTTGGTTAAAACGTTCGTATCTGGGATGATGGATAAATATATCTTTTACCTGAAAACATCAAATCATCTTTCAAGATTTACTCATAAAACTCTGATACGCTTTAACAAATACTGCGCATCAATTGAACCAGACGCAGATATACTCACTGATGATATTGTCAATGGATGGTGCGGCAAAAGGCCTTTTGAACAATGCAAATCACGAAATTTACGGATAAGGCCGATACGCAAGTTCTTAAAATATACCAATAAACATGGATGGACAAATGTGTTGATACCGGAAAACTTGCCTAACGAAAAATCCACATATACTCCTCATGGATTTAACCAGGGTGAATTAAATGCTTTTTTTCATTCCACCGCTACAATTAAGCTTGTTGGGTGCCAAAACGAATTGATATTTAAGCTTAGAAGAATGCAAGTTCCTGTATACTTCCGGTTGCTTTACAGTACCGGTATGAGAACAAACGAGGCTCGGATGCTCAAATGTAAAGATGTTGATCTTACAAATGGCATAATCAATATTGCCCATACTAAAGGTCTTGATCAACACAGAGTGGCTTTGCATATAACCATGTGGAACTTGTTAAAACAATATAATGATGCAATGGAACGACTTATGCCAGGTAGGAAAATATTCTTTCCAGATAGAAATGATAACTTCCATGGGATTGCATGGCATTCAAATCACTTTAGAAATATCTGGAAAACCATATCCAATGAACCTGCACGGGCTTATGACTTACGTAGCTTTTACGCTGTAACCAACATTAATAGTTGGGATTATGATGGTACGGAGTGGTTTGACAAGCTACTCTTTCTCAGCCACTCAATGGGGCATCGAAGAATCGAAAGTACCTGTTATTACTATCAACTTGTTCCTTTGTTCTTTAACCAATTAGAAGAACTGACAGGACAAGCTCTTCATGAACTGTTACCAAATCTTACAAACTTTTTTGATTATGAAGAAACTAACTGAATCTTTAGTCATCGCAAAGGCAATGCGTGAGTGGGAGAAGATATATCTTCCTGAAATAAGGGCTCTGAGTCCTCATACTCTGCGGTCATATCATAAAGCCATTACCCTGTACGCTATCTTCCTTAAAGATGCCAAGTCAGCCAATTTTGGCAACCTCTCAGGTGATTTTTTTTCAACTGCTAATATCCAGGAATGGATGTTGTGGTTAAAGAGCGAAAGAAGTTGCTCCAACTCCACTTGTAATCAACGGCTAGCTGGGTTAAAGAACTTCCTTAAGTTCTTGAGTAAAAAGGATATCCGCTTTATTCAATTATGGATGGAGGCCCGGGAAGTTAAGCAGATGCGATATGTCAAGCCGGCACAGGTGGAAATAACACAAGAGGCCATTAAAACTCTTTTTAATGTCATCAATCTCAAAACCAAAATCGGGAAACGTGATTTTACGCTATTCTACCTGATTTACAGTATTGGGGCTCGTATCGACGAGGTGCTATCCTTAAAAATATCTGACATCCATTTAAATCAGCCAAATGGTAAAAACTACATTGCAGTCCTGGGTAAGGGAGCAAAAAGAAGGTCACCACCAATACTTAAAGAGGTCTCTAAAGTCCTAAAGGGTTACATTGAGATGTTCCACGGCAAAAAACCTAATCCCTGGGATCTTTTATTCTTCGTTTATTATGACGGTAGGAAAAAGAAACTCACCCAGGAGGCTGTAAATAAGCGTCTAAAAATATATGCGCAAAAGGCACATTGTATTAATCCCGAAGTGCCCGAGAATTTACACTGCCACCAGCTACGCCATGCACGGGCCAGTCATTGGCTGGAGCAACATCTCAATATCGTAGCCATCCAAAGATTGATGGGGCATGCTAATATAAATACGACAATGCGCTATATTTTTGTCTCTACCGAGCAAAAGAATCAGGCTTTGGCAACGCTTGAAGATAATGTTATGAAGAATACTGGTAAAAAGTGGAAAAACATCCGAAAGAAGAAGGACCTGCTGGAATATCTTGGCCTTAAGGAATAAACACATGTGAATTAGCAAAGACCGCTCACTTTTTTGAAGAAATATTATCCTAACTTTTACGGTATTAACATACTGTAAACTAAAAGGTATGCTTCAAAAGTTGTGATAATATATTAGTTAGGATAATCTTGCGAGTAATCTTTACTGGCGAAGTTCAGGTTAGAAAACTTTCCGTGACGATTTAACCGTTTACGATGACCCGTAGAGTGCACATTATGCCGATATCGGCATAAGGTTCATAATGTTGCATCCGTGATAATGCCGCACCGGAGTTGTAACCGATTGTAATGATTACTCTTCCGGTACGAACATTCGGTATAATTTTATAGATTTTCAAGGAAACGAAGCAATTCATCATCTGGTTTATAGCGAGCTGGACTTAATTCAGGTTTCGACATTCTTGCCAAAGCTTTTTCTTTTAGCTTCATATCAGCATGTATATAAATCTGTGTCGTTTCTATAGACTCATGGCCGAGCCAAAGAGCAATCACAGTCTGATCAATACCATGATGAAGTAAATCCATTGCAGTACTGTGACGTAGAACATGAGGGCTGACTCTTTTCCCAATCAGCGAAGGACACGATTTCGATGCAGTTTTCACATGCCGTTTTACAAGGTGCTCAAGAGCATCCCTGCTCATTTTATCTCCTCTAATAGTTGGGAAGAGAGGCTCTAAATCAGAGCTACCCCGTCTCTTTAACCAATTTTTTATGACTGTGACTGTTTCGCGCCTAAGCGGTGTTGCACGATGCTTTCGACCTTTCCCTTCACAACGAACGTGTGCTCCAGTATCGAGAACTACATCACAACATCGCAGGTTAATAAGTTCAGATGCCCTTAATCCTGTCTGCAAGGCGATTGTGAGCAGTGTATGATCACGGCAACCAATCCATTTTGAGCAGTCTGGTGCATTTAATAAAGCCTGCATTTCCGTACTGTTTAGAAACTCAACATTACGTTTTACATATCGCTTTCCCGGCAGGTTCAAAATTTTCTGACATTGATACATATAGGCAGGCTCATGTATTGCGACATAACGAAAGAAAGAACGGATAGCAGCGAGCCGGGTATTTCGGCTCCTTGCACTGTTTTTTCGGTGTCTCTCAATATCGTCCAGAAAAGACACAATCATTTCTACATCGAGATCATTAACTGTTAGTTTTGTTGGTGTTTTCATAGTCTTCTCTCCGGCAAACCTTAGAAGTAATCTAAATGAGTCACGATAGCTGGAGATTGTATGAGGACTGGCTTCAAGCTGGTTGTAAAGCCGGTCAGTAAAATATTTCTGGATTAATGCAGAAAGAGTTAATGTAGTCATACCTTCACCTCCTTCCGAACATATTCTTCAACACGCTGTGAAGCTAAAGCCAATAATTCCGGGACAGCTTCAATGTACCAATAGGTATGTGAGACATTCTTATGCCCTAAATATGTGACCAGTTTCAGCATTTCCTGATCAATATTTTTACCTTCCTTGTACCAGCTTATCATGATTTTGACAGCAAACGTATGCCGCAGATCATGAATACGAGGGCCTATTCCATGTTTGTGGTATTGTTGTTCGGTACGCAGGCCGATAATCTTACCAACAACTGCAAAATTATATCGGACAGCACAATCGGTCAAACGAATGCCTTTATCTGAAACAAAAAACGGTTCAGGTGTATTTCCTAAAAGCCTGTTACGTTTTCTGCTATATTCTTTTAAATACACTTTAGTACACTCTGTAACAGGCAATATCCGTTCTTTTCCATTTTTACCGTTGTACACCATGATAATGCCGTTGTGCAGATCCACATCGCTGTTATTCAAAGAAATTGCCTCACTAATTCTCATCCCGGTTACTGATACAAGACCAAAGAATGTCGGATAGGTGATTTCACGTAATCCATTACTTGATGGTAAAAGGCTGGCTGTTTCAATAATCCGTTTGATTTCATCATCCGTATAGATATATGGTGGTTTCCGCTGAAAACGACAATGAATAAGGGATTGGGGTGGTATTTCATGAAGTGGGTCCAAACTATTTAACCAGGCTGCAAACAACCGAACCATTCCTAATCGCCTATTCCAGGTATTTTGGGATGCCTTCCCAAAGACATGTTTCCACTGTAAAAACATGTCAGTCGTAATATGATGCTCGTTTTTCGTTTCCAAAAAAGAAACGAATCGTTTAAGGATGCGCTCTGTCGTACTCAAATTATATCCAAGACTCCTCCGTATTTCCAAATAATGCTGCAACTCCATTGAAAGGCTCATGATGCACCTCCTTTCCTTAGAGGCCAGGACTGAGCGATAGTCCTTAGGCCGTTGATGTCCTGACGTGCATATAACAAAGTGGTTTGGCGTGAACGATGGCGCAAAGTATTACTTATTTCCTCAAGTGTTGCTCCTTTTCGAACAAGGTTAGTGGCAAGACTGTGCCGGAGAATGTAGCTAACAGTATATTGCTTCGGTCTTGGAATATTCGTTTTCTCCAAAGCCTTCTTCAGAATTGAATTCAAGATCTGGGCATCTTTAAATGGTTTGTATGGAGAATGACTTGATACGAATACATGTCGGGATGTACCTTTCCGTTCATCACGAATATAATCAGCGATCGCTTGCCCAACGTCCTCTAATAACGGTATTTTGTCGTAGTAATTCCCTTTCCCCCGAATGAGGATTTCTCCTCTACGCCAATCAATGTCGTTAAGCTGTATTGCTATAACTTCAGGTGACCGCAGTCCCAGACGAGCCATGAGTAAAACCATTGCATAGTTACGTTTTGCATAATTTGATTTTCTACTAGTCTGAACCGCTTCAAGCAATTCCTCCACCTGTTCAGGTGTCAGATGATAAGGAATTCGATGGGCGTATTTATTAGCGACGCTTGGGATTCCAACAGCCAGGTTGAGCTCAATCTTTTCACTTTGGAATAGAAACCGGAAAAAACTGCGCATTCCGGTTGACATTGTTTTATCAGGTGATGGCCGCACATGGCCTGTCAAGGATTGTAGAAACCTAACAATGTCACGCCCTGTGATTTTTGATAAATCATCAGGAGCGTCCTTAAACGTAAAGTTCAAGAATCTATCCGCAAATGTGCAGTATTTGTAGATGGTTCTTTCTGTTAATCCGCGCTGACGTCTAAGATAAATTTGATACTCTTCTTTAAGTCTTTCTCTTGATTCTGCTTTTAATCGTTCATTCATTGTACTCATTATTTTAAGTTAGTAGGCTATATAATGAGGTAAAATGAGAAGATTGTCAATGTTTACCTGTTTCAATTTAAGCTTGTCCTGTAAAAATTATGCAGATAGAATAGTTTAAAAACCTTCAAAAACACAAGCATATAAAATTAATTCGGCATTATCACTGATGCAGCATTATGACACAATTCATGAAAAATCGTAGAGTAAAACTCTTCATCTTGAAAGAAAGTTCTTGCACCAGGCATGTGTACTTCATCCAACGATGGAATATAACAGGCTTTTTTCTGATCAAGTTTTATTACAGGAGAATCGGACCAAAACTGGATAAGCTGTTCACAAGAAGCAATCGGATCGAAGTCGTGATCGTGAGCTGTGTTCTCAGGTATTTTGTCAGGATCGATACCTTCTACATCATCAATATGAAATACCCGATAATAACGAAGCATAGGAATTTCTTTGGTTTCATCATCCTTTTCGTATTCCACCATTTTCCAGAATACAATCATAAATGATGAAGAGCCTTTTTTGATCTTTCCACCAAGATCCTGAACCTGTTTGAAAGTGAGGAAATAAGGACGTTCGAAACCAAAGCTTAGCAGATACCAAAAATTAAATCCCCGGTAAGGCTTTTTAGAAACCAGGTTACGAGGAATGGCACTGGCAGTTTTCCACGGCATATGCCATGGTATTACACCTGCTTCCAGACGTTCTACAATAAGATTAGTTACTGTTTCATAAATATCAAATTTACTCATTGAATCCACCCATGCCCTTGGGATTTTTTGCAGCTTCTGGCACGCCATTAAATTTTGGCGCATGCCATTGAGCCGGATGGATTCTTGTCAAGGGGCTATGTCAGTTTTTATGAGTGTGCGAAATAAAAACTGAACAGCTCCGAAGGACGGCTGGCAAAATTGGGAAATTTCAGCCGCCATTGACTTTTCCGGACGGCGAAGTAACTTTGACGGGATTTAAGGGCAATATTTTTTATTAGATCATTTTTATTATAAATGATCTAAAACCAAAAGATCCACAGAGCTAATGAAGAAAGGGTTTTAAATTGAAAACAGCAGTTGGAGAAGGTAAAATTAGCCTGACATGATATAATCAGAGGTCCAGTACGAATTTCGCGTCAAATGAATGGAATGAACCTACTGGAGTTAAGAATATTAAGTGGTAAATAATGTAATCTTAGACGATAGCCAGCAGGCGTTCTTGTTCAAGCCCCTTCTTTTGTGTATCGAGGATATCTAATAGTTTATCTATCTCAGGGAACTGTTCGCGATCGATATTCTCTAACAAATGTATCTGCTGATCATATAAGTCGGATAGTCCATATCGACTAATTAGTTGTTCAATATTAGGCGTTATAAAATAATCACATCTATGATTGGGCAAATGCCTCCGGTATTCATGGATGTAGATACTCAAACCTGCCGGATCAAAATCGCCAAAATGCAGATAGTTGTTTGATATAGTTTGAAGCCACCTGTTTGGACTGTTGCTCATATACCGCATGATTATAACCAGTTCTTGCTGGGGGAAAAGGTGAGCCAATTTTTCAAATTTCAGAAAACACTCCGGATTTTCAATCCCTACAACTAGCGCTGTCTTAGAAATTTGCAAGTGCTCCGGCTGATGAACAAACAACTCGATGCCTTGAGGCTCCGGTTGAATTATTTTTCCAGAAATACTCATTTCTGAATTTATCGCCTTAATAAAAAACCCCTGCAAACTTTTAACACGAAAAGTTTTGGTGGATTTGGATGCCCCAAGCGAACTCTCCCCATCTGAAGTATCATTCTCAAATTCTGCAATATAATTTTCCAACGAAAGTATACCATTCTGTACCCTAAGATAGTTTTGTAATACTTCCGCGTTTGTACAAACATAACCGGATCTGCGGTTACCTAGAGCCCTCTTTTGAATAATTCCATCCTCACAAAATCGCTTCAGTAAGTTTTTTGACTTAACCTCACTTGCATTTAGTTGCTCACCATCCTGCATGCGAATCAAACAACGGGCAAATGACAGGGATAGCGGCTTAGAGTTCATGACTAATCAGTTTGGTAATTCCTGTTTTATTAGACTTTGGATTCTTTCGAAACATATAGATATGCTTGTAATCCTGCTCATTGTGTGAATTTGGAGATCCGTTAATCAGGCGGATGTTTCGTTCACTGGCAAAGGTAATTAACCCTGTCACATTACTATCGTGTAGAATTCCTACTTCATCAATCAAACAATGTAAAATAGTATCGATTTTTTGGGTGGAACCATTACTTTTAAAGATATGCAACAAATTGATGTATATCATTGACTTGACCAAAACATCAGTTCCGTTTGATCCTACATTTGCCAGACGGCTGACCCAATTTGTATCGTTCTCGTTTTCGCGAATCCTAAATTCCAGGTCAAAAGCATCTTCCAGTTTCAGAACCTTTGACTTCGCCTGTCCTATTTGCGAAAGTAAGCTTTCCAGCAATTTTACCGCTTCATCATTATTGCTGTTCGAACCTCCCTGGTTGAATAAATTGATTTCTCCGTAGTTTAGGTTGTTCTCGGATTGGAATTTCCTTATTTTCCTCAAAAGTTGAATAATCTTATCGGAACTTTCTTGAAGGCGCATTTCAATACTTTTAACAACACCAACAAAATTCGATTTCTTAAAATCGGTATTGATCCGTTTTATCACTTTTGCAACATCTTCTTCTTTCTGCAGCAACTCATTGGTTTCATTGACAATATTCATCAATACCATCGCATACTTTCGCGTCACTTCTGTTTTATAATCTATAATTTTCTGTTCGCGAACAAACTCTCTCAAATTTTCAGAAAAGGCCCGATATTGCAATCTGCCGGATAAGCTGGGTTCAAATCCAAGACAATTGTGTTCACTGAAATAACCGGAAAACTCAGTAATCCGCTCTGTGAATAGTTTATCATGCTTTTCATATTCAAGAGCCAACTCCTGCAACTTCCGAATATTTTGATCACAGTCCCACTTCTCTGCATTATCGTGGTGTTCAATAAAGTTTTGTAGTTCGTCAAACAAATGACTCTTGCTAAAGAGATCAAAAGCGCTTAACTCGCGCCGTAGTTCTCCAATTGTTTTGGTAAGCTCTTCTTTTTGGTTTTGTAATAATTTCAGTTCAGCTTTCTCCTTATTTATTCTATTGGTATGGAGTTGCTGCAAATGCTCTAATTCATTTTCCTGAGTTTTACGATTTTGACGGAACTCGTCCAATCGGTCAATGTATTCTACCGAATCTTTTTTGTACTCAATTATTGTTGGGAAGCTTTTCTCTATTTCTGATAATTTGTTTTTTATGGCTTTTTGCTCATCCTCCAATCGCCGAATTTCTGTTGTATCCACCCCTTTTTCTTTCAAAAACGAGTTTCGTTGTTCCTGCAGAGCTTGGATCTTTACATTGAATTTTTCTGTAATCTCTTTTTTCCCTGATTTTATTTTATCATCTAGTTCTAACAACCGATTGCTGATCTTTTTCTCTTGTCCTCTTTTGATTGATTCAAGTTCATGGATGGAATTTTGAAACTGCTGTTGTAGCTTTTCTTGAAAATCCAGAATTTTCTGTTGTTCGACTTTCAGCGTGTGCTTTTCTTCGTCTTTTTTGATCAATTCCTGACGTTTCAGGTTTTCAGCTTTCTCCTTTAATTCTTCCAGAGCGATTCCACATTTTTCAAGGTCAATATCAATCTTATCTACCTGAATGACGCTTTGAGTGATTTCCTGACTAAGCTCTGAAATTTTCTTGTTGTACTTTTTCTGAAGTTTATCTTTCTGATCCTGGGCTTTCTGTTGATGTTGTTCAACGAGCTTGTTTTGTTCTTTCAACAGGTTATTGAAAGCGTCCAACTTCTCCTCCAGTTTTGATTTTGAGATTTCCAGCGGTTGAAGTTGATCCAGGGAAATATCCAGACCATAAATACTATTTCCATCTTTCATTGAAGGCTTTAAATCACTCTTTAGCAAAACATCCCGAGAAATTACTTTTCCAATTGATTGGTGCCAGTCTGGGTTATTTTGGTCCAAAAACTCTAAAAGTGAACCGGATAAAGCCTGCAGTTCCGATTGCAATCGTTCTATCTCTTTTTCCAGTGATTTCTTCCTTTCAGACAAGACCTCATTCTCTTTGTTTTTCTTCAGACCGAAAACCTCGGATTCTTGTTCACCTTCCTTTATCGCGTTTTCCTTCTTTATCCCTGCAACCAATTTTTCCGAAACGAGGGCTTGCCTTTTATGCGAAAGTTCCTGTTGTTTCTTAACTTGCATTTCTACCTCTTCCTTCAAAAAAGGCTTCTTCTGTATGCCTTCAATTTGATGGTCAATATCACGTAGCTTCTGGTCAACGATCGTTTTATCTTCTTTTTGTTCGTCCAGCTTACCGTTGTGGTCTTTTGTAATCTGCTCCTTTTTCTTATAGAATGTATTAAGCAGATCAGCTGAATCCTTTTGGAGATTTTCCTTCTCTTTGGACAGGGAACGTTCAAAATCCAGAATGATTTGCTGACATTGTGTTTCCAGCCGCTGCTTGTCAGTCTGATACTGACTCTCAACATCTTTTAAATTTGAAGTCAGCAAAGACAGTTGTGCTTCTATTTGAGATTGTTCTGTTTCATATTCTGGCTTTTTAGCATGTTCATTCAGTATTTGCTGGATATTTT
The DNA here is from genome assembly GCF_900111425.1 of Draconibacterium orientale. NCBI lineage: Bacteria > Pseudomonadati > Bacteroidota > Bacteroidia > Marinilabiliales > Prolixibacteraceae > Draconibacterium > Draconibacterium orientale. Next base: position 83,888 of record NZ_FOHT01000023.1, read on the forward strand.
TTGCAGCGTAGTTTTTTGCCAATTGATTGGCTTTTGCAATATCCCTTTTTACAAGGGATAGTTTGTCTTGGATGCGCCGTTGATTCACCAAAAATTCAGCTTCGATCTTTCCAATTTTACCGGATTGATCTTGTACCTTTTGTCCAATCACTTTCTGATCATCTTCCAATTCACGCTCCTTATATTTTGCCAAATTATATGAAGCACCGATTTGCCACGCCATCTCCTTCTTTCCATCTTCCATTTGAAGAAGCATTTCATACTGAGTCACTATATTCTGCGCCTTTTTCTCATGTAGGAGATACTCTGAAACATCACGGTAATCATTTCTGGCTGTCTCAATATGGTGCCGGTTGGCATCCAGATTCAGTTCAAATGGATCATCACTCAACGAGTTTATAATCGTCGTTTTGATAAAACCTCCATCAAGCGAGGAGTTCAGAAAGATGTTTGAAATCGTTCTGGGGATATTTTGATAGCCAGGATTTTGAAGTACATGAAACCGGTTCATTCCCTTGTTCGCGCCATAAATAATGTCACGGTATTCGGTAAAGTTATGAATTGGTCGGTGGACCTTATATCCCTGTTGATTGGCCTTTTCGATCACCTGCCCTTCTGTTAATGCCTGCTGCAGAGAGATAAAAAGTTCACGATTGTATGACCCATCAATGAATCGAAAACACAAACGATTTTGTTTTTTATACAACCAAACACAGAAGTTTCGGTTTTCCTCACTCACCTCGTAAACAATATAGGAATCGGCATAAGGAAAATAGTAATCACTAAAAGACGACTTCTCTTTCGAAATTCCCAGCTTGCGGGCATCAGCATTGTAAAAAAACAAAATAGCCCGGAGCAATGTACTTTTGCCTGTTCCCTGTGTTCCAATAAAATGAATATTTCCATCCAGTTGAAGTTCGTAAAAATCAACAGTCGCGCTATTAATCAGCACAATGCGGCTTAATTGTTTCATCTCAGTTTAATTCCTGTGGTTGGTTATTAATTTCTTCGTCTTGAATATTCACAGCCATTACTAACTTTTCCATGTAATCCCATGAATCCAGAATCTTCCAGGTTTGATCCATTTCATTTTCAAGATCAATAAAGCCTTCCTTTTGCACTTCTCGAATCAGATCATTGAGCATCTCCTGGTAATTTCTGCCGGGATTTGTACGTTTTTGTAAATCGGTTAACTGTTCTTTCAACGACATATTGATATCGATCTGTTGCAAAATGTCGAAAAGCTTGAAACGCGCCCCTCGGCACAAGTCCTTTCTAAAAGTTGTAAAGAATGCCAGAATATCGAGCCAGCGCAAACCCTTTTCTATCTTGTTTTCCACATTCTGGGTGCTTTCATTTGGTCGTGAGAAATAGTAGTAGTTGTTCCCATTTTCCAGTTGATATCCAATGTCTATGAATTTAGGCTCCAATTCATTAATATTCTCTTCAATATATTGATACAAATAACGACGTTGTGAATTTATCGCATTAGAGCATATAAATTGCCCTTTACTCAGGATGTCAAATATTTCTGCAGTTCTGTAGTTTGAATCTTTCATTAGGCTGGATCGTTTATCGTGTTAGTAGTTTGGGGATCGGTTGTTGTTGAATTCGAGGCCGGATAAATAAGTGCATACTCGAGGTTTTCAAATCGGCCGGTTTCCTCCGAGAAAGCAAAATCCGCTTCGAATAGCGAGGCAAGCCGACAGTATAGTTGAATACGTTTGTTGATGGAGATTTCCTCAGCAAACTGATGATGCATGACAAAAGAAAAAAGGTCCTGGTTTTTCCCCATGAAGACCCGTTTCAATGCATGATAATTGAAAACACTGTCTATCTCATTTTTATCATTGAAAGCTTCATCAGATATGCTGCCGGCGGTATTCTGTGCTAAAAGTCGCTGGTTTTGCTGTTTTTCCCTAACCTTTAAAATCAGCTTCCGTTTTTCTTCCTCATTCAACATATCCTGAATAGATAGTCGGGTACGGAAACCTTCGGTCTTCCGTAAAGGAAGATCCTGATTGGATCCGACGATCCAGTAAAAATTGGTTCGTTCTTTCAGGTAGTGTTTATCCCGAAGCATCTTCAATCGTAGAACTTTTTCAACAACATGTACCCGTTTTTCGATATGGTTTAGGTATTCAATAATCTGTTGCTGAATTTCAATAAGATTATGGAAGCTGTCATTCAAGGCCAGTCGTAACCGATGGACGATAAGCTGCAATTCCGTATCAGCCGCTGTTTTGAAAAATATATCGTCCTGCAATACCCTTTCAACGGCTTTAATTACTCCCTCCAGTGCATCTCTTTGATTTCTTATATCCGTTAACTTCTCCTTCTTTATCTCAAAATTTGTTTCTGTTTTATAGGTTTCATCAGTATTATCTCGAAGTGCCTTTATATTTTGTAACGTAGTTTGGTTAATCCGATACAAGTGTTTCTTGATTTTGACCAGATATTGATCTCGTTTGCTGGGTTGATTCTCTTTCAAATAATAGGATTGATTTTTCTTAATCTGATCAAGATTCTCCTGGATGTACAGAACATGAACCGTTTCGTCAACTTCCATAAATTCCTCAAAAAATTCCTGCAAACGAGGTTCAAGGCTAATCAGGCCTTGATTTCGAAATAGAAGGTCAAAAGCAGCTAGTCTTTCCAGCTTCTCTGTATCATGCTCAACCAACGAAACGACCATTTCTTCCTGTATTGGAGACATCCGTTTATCAAACATTCCGGAAAAAAGCTTTCGGTACCGATATAGCTCGCCAAGCAAATCTTCTATCTTTTCAAATTTAGCCATCCTTATTTTAGCTCACTTGTTCATTTAGTGATTTGTTATTTCCGCATTTTACCTTCCAACTTCTCTTTCAAACCCAATCCTTTGGTGGTTAATCGATATTTTTGATTTTTACTAGTTGACTTTTCAGGCAAAGTCATTTCAATTAACCCTTTTTTTAATGCTGGTTCAAGATAATTGGTTGCAAAGTGCGGTCTGTTCTTCAATTCAAGAATCTCCATCAGCAGAGTCCTGCTCATTTCACCCTTTAAAACCAATACTAAACGATGGGGCAATTCTACTATCTCCGAAAATAGTTCGGATACGTCATGTATGTTGTCATGTTCGGCATCATGTATGGCTTCATGTTCGGCATCATGTATGGCTTCAGCTGAAGGTCGCCAAATCGTCACCTTAAAACCTTCATCAAGAACAATAAGTGGTGGTCTTAATCCTCTTTCTTCTGTGAGTTTAAACATTTCAAGAGTTCCCGTACCATAGCGTTCAATTTCACCTGTCAAAAACATACAACCTGCGAGTAACGGATTATGAGGATAAGAGCTATGTGGTTCTCTCAGATCATTAATATCCAACTCTGGGGGCAAATTACCAGGATTAGTTACTTCAATTCGATCCCTGAAAATCGAAACTTGTATACTGCCTTTGCTATAGTAATCACGATGAGCTACTGCATTAATAATTGCTTCAGAGATAACAGCACGAGGAATTTCGTAAATAGTCTCAACCTGATTACTTTTTTCCCTGGTACCAGTCGATAAGTTTATTTTAGAAAGAACAAAATTTACAGCTTCATCTGCTACCTCAAATACAGTTCCGCCAAACTCTTTGTAATCAGGAATTGGTTTCTGCACTTGTACTCCGTGAAAATGAGCGCATTTAATAGTTGATGATGGAAAAAACAATTGAGGATCAGGAGCAAAAGCAAGTAAAGCACTGTTTACGAGCTTTCCATTCTTGATCATTCTTAGATGTTTCAACACTTGATCAACTGATGCTGTATCTTTTAAGGGAAAGTTTCGCTTATTTCTCGCTAGAACGACAAACTCTTTTACTTTATTTTCATCCAATGATTGGATGTCAGCAGAAGGATGTAACGAATCGTCAAAATCGTGGCTTTCAATTTTTCCTGTTTGCTTTAAATACAGAACTGCTGAATTATAAACTTCCTTTTTCAGCAAATCAAGATTGGAAAATTTCTTTCTGGAAACATCCTGCTCAATTTTCCGTATTAAGGCAATTTCTTTGGGATGGCGATCTGCTCCAACAATGTCCTTTATAAAAATCCATCTGGGAATATGTTCTGCTTTTGCCTGATCATATTCTCTTTCAGTTGGCGAAACACCCATTTCATCTTCAAAGCCATATAATGTTCCTAATAACCCCATATAAATATCCGATTCCTTTACTTCTGTCAAATACACCTTACCTGGAGAATGAGTATTGGCAGGAACTTCTTCAAAAATAAAAGGTTCGAAAAATGTTCCAAGTAATGGATCAAGCCTTAGATAACTTGCCAGCTCTGCCCGTTCATTGGCAAACTCACTCTGAACACTTGATATAAATACTTTTAGTTTTTTCAATGTAACAATTTTTTTATAGATGAAGGATCCGCTTAATAAAGCTAAATATGTATAAAAAATAACATTTTCCCTTAATCTTAATTAGATTACTCCATCCAACTTGTCCAAATTTGGCTTCCACGCTCCTCTTGATTATCTATTCGAAGGTGAACATCAATTTCCTGCTGCATTTCTTCAACATGTGAAATAACACCAACAATACGATTTTCTTTTCGCAACGATTTTAGTGTATCAAAAACAACTCCCAGCGATTCTTTATCCAGGGAACCAAATCCTTCGTCGAGGAAGAAAAAGTTTTGTTTCGATTCGGTAATTTTCTGGATATTATCGGCCAACGCTAAAGCCAGCGACATGGCTGCCTGAAATGTCTGTCCGCCGGAAAGCGTTTTTACACTTCTGATCTTTCCACCATTCATAAAATCGCGCACCTGGAAATTGTTGTCGGGTGTGATTTCTAAACTCAGCTTTTGCCGGGTGAGCTGAAAGAAACGATCATTAGCTGCATTACATAAGTTTTGCAGGTAAACAGACGAAATGTAGTTGACAAATCCACTGGCTTTGAACAACGATTTTATAGTTTTCAGATTCTCTGCCCGCAACTCCAGCTTTTCTAGTTCTTTCTGAAGAGCAGCCTGGCTTTCCAAATCTTTTTGTAGTTTTTTTAGCTGCTCTGCAATTTTTCCCTGCTCCTGGTTCTTCCGTGCAAGATGTTCCTTTAACAAAGCAATGTCTGCATTTAATTTCTGATGTGTTTCCTGGTCATAGATTCGTTCGCCGACGTCTTTCTGCAATTGTTGCAATAACGACTTTGCTTGCAAAAACTGATCTTTAAAATGAGCTATACGTTGTTTTTCAGTATCCGGATTAAACGATTCCGATAAGATCGCCGTAACCTCATCGATGGAATTATACGTCGATTTTTCCAGTTGCTCCTTTGTTTGCTGTCGCAGCTTGTGCAGGCTTTGTTTTTCCTGCTCCAGTTCCTTTTTGCCGGCCTGTACCGAACCAAATAAGGTGTCGCGCAGTTTGCTTTTCTCCGTTATCTGCTGAGTTATTTCGGAAAAAGATTTTTCCAACTGGCTATGTTCCTTCTGCAGCTTACTTTTTTCTATTTCAATCTGTTCAATTTTAACTTCCTGATAAGTTTCGGCTTTTATCAACCGCAGTTGCTTTTCCAGCGTTTTTAGTTCAGTTTGCTGCACTGTTAAAACGGTTCTGATCTTATCGACTTCCACCTGAAACCGTTTAAAATCATTCCCTTTCTTATCAATATCCTTCCCTAACTTCTCCAGTAAATCATCCTGCTTTTTCAATTCGCCCTGAATACGCCTTGCTTCCTGAAACGCCTTTTCCAGTTCGGTTTCCACGCGATATTTCTCCCAGGTAAATTTCTTTGCATGAGCCTCAATTCTTTCCTGCTGAGCCTTTTGTTTTTGCAACAAAGAGTTTTTCTGCTGATGAATCATCTCTTGCTGTTTGCTGAGCAGATTTATGCGGCTTATCCAATCTGATAGCTGTTCCTGTTCCTTTTCGTTTGCCTGTTTTTCTACATTAAGCTTCAACAACGTGTCGTTCAGGTCTTCGGTTTTTAAAACATCGGGGTGATGCACCGACCCACAAAGCGGACATGGCGCTCCATCTTCCATATTTTCGGAATAAGCTTTCAACTGTTCTTTCACACGTATATGACTTTCCTGCTCATTCAGTGCTTTCTGCTTTTCCTTTGCTTTTCCCGTTTTATCCTTTAAGATTTGAAGGATATTGGAATATTCAATTTCCGGCAGTTGTGTAAGACCGGCTTCTTCCAATAGTTTGGCCACAGAATTTTGCAGACTTGAAGTTGTTTTTTGATTTTCTTCCAACTCCTTTTGAATTGCCGGAAGTTCCTTTTCGAGAAGATGTTTCTCGGTGTACCAGTTTTTCACCGCGGATAACAGTTCCAGATCGGGCATCTTCCCTTTTGAGAATTTAATCAGCGCCTCCAACTCTTGTTTCTGAATCTTTAATTGTTCCAGATTTTTTTCATAATCATTGCAAACCTGAGTTCCTTTCTGTAGCCGACCATTTTCTATTGAAATGGTTTGCTCCAGTGTTTTCATTTGTATCAATCGGCCAAGTTCTTCTGCCTTTTGTTTTAACTCCTCTCTTTTTTCATAAGCAGGATTTAGTTCCTCAATTTTCTTGTTCAATGTTCCGATTTCGCTCTCCTGCAACTTTTGTTTTACCTCATCCTGCTTAATCTGTTTTTCGCGAACCTGCACTTTTTCATTTGTCAATTTTAATCCATCCAGCAAATGTTTAAACTGAATTACACACTGTTCGAAACGAGAAATTTTCTGCTCTAATTGTTTGAAAACCGGCTCTTGTTCCCGCAAGGATTTGAATGCTTTTTCAGCTTCTGATTTTCGTTTTGCCAGGTCCTGAAGTTTCCGAAGATCTTCTTCTGTCTTCTGATATTCAGTAAGTTTTGCATTCTGTTTTTTGAGTTCATTCTCAAGTTGCACCAATTGAGATTTGAATACTTTCAATTGTTCAGGATCAACGCTTCCCAACTGCTGCAACTGACCTTCAATATTCTGCTTTTGTGCATTATTTTTGCTTTCGAGCGAGGTCACCTTATAATAAAATTCGAACTTCCCGAGGTTAAAAAGTTCCTTCATCATTTGAGTCCGGTCTTTATTTCCCAATTGCAGAAACTCCTGAAACTGTCCCTGCGGAATGATAATCGTACGTTTAAAATTATCGTAACTTAAACCAATTGCCTGTTCCAGGTCAGCCGTTGCGATGGGAATCCACTCGTTCCCCTTTTTCCGGTAAGCCGACCGGTCCAGCGCTTTTACATCTTCAAAGTTTTTCCCGTTACGCTTGCCCTTAACCGTTGCCCGATAGGCCGTTTGTTCTTTACCAGTTTCAAATACAAAATCGATGAGTAACTCATTCGATTTCAGGTTCATCATGTTGTAGTAACGATTGTCTCCCGAAAGATTTAACCGGTCAGTCCGGCCGTAAATGGCAAAAGTAATGGCTTCCAGAATTGAGGATTTTCCACTTCCTACAGTTCCGAAAATCCCAAACAGATTGGCAGCTGTTAGTTTTGTAAAATCGATGGTTTGCTTTTCCTGGTAGGAATACAAACCTTGTATGGTGAGTTGTACGGGTATCATTGTTCTTCTTCAGCTAAAATTTCAGTAAATAAATTCTTCAAATCATCGTTCGGTTCCTGTCCTTTTTCATGCATAAAATAATCGTGGAACAATTCCTCCATACTACGGCTCAAATCAATCTGTTTTTGCTGGTTACCAACCGAACTATCCGGATTTGTTACTTCGGGGATAATCGAAACTATTCCGGCATGCGCTTTATTTAACTGCTTGCGGTCAGTGGCATTCAGATAAGTTTCTGTTACCAGCGTTAATTCCACTAAAGCCTCCTGATTTTCGGACAACCAATCCAAAGCGTCTTCCATTCCTTCTGCACGTTTGCGTAA
>NZ_FOHT01000062.1:0-8433 GCF_900111425.1 Draconibacterium orientale
AATGTGCTGTGAAAGTAAATAGGTTCATCTATATCGTTTTAACTACCTTAAAGATAATGAAATAAATCAAATTATGAGTATTTACGGATATTCAAAAAAATATAATGTCGTGGATAGTTTCCAAGGGTTAAAAACCATCAAAGAACTCAAGACTTTTCTTCCTGAAATGGAACATAAATTATTCAGACATCTGAAAGCCGATATTAAAAGGAATGGGATGAATGATCCTATTTTATGCATCAGAACATCAAGTGGTCATCAATTGGTGATTGAAGGACATACGAGATTAAGAGCAGCACTTGAGCTTAAACTGAAGTATTTTCCAACGAAAGAAATTTCAAATGATTTTAAGGATTTGGATGACATCAAGCTGTGGATGATTGAACATCAATTTCAAAGAAGAAATCTTTCAAGTGTTGAAAAACTTACAATCTCCTTCAAATCAAAAGAGACAATTGAAAGACGGGCAAAAGAAAATCTCATGAAAGCTGGAAAGAGCGCTCCTGTAAATGAAAAAATTGATACAAATAGTGAAATAGCAAAGATTGCAGGAGTTTCAAGGTCAACTGCGGTGAGGTATAATAATGTTATAAAAAATGCTTCTGAGAAAGTAAAGCAAAAAATGCTTAAAGGTGAACTTTCAATATCTGGGGCATCCAAAACTATTAAGGAATCGCATAAAAAACAACAAAGGATATCTCCAGAAAATAAAACACCTGAAATCCAGCCACTTATGACTTATGAAGAAGGAATCGAGAGTCTCAGTAAAGGTAAAATTGAAGCATTGGTTACATTGAAAGACCGAAAGCAGATTGACGCTTTTAACTCAAGACAAATCGGAAAATTTGGATTTTATGTGCTGCAAAGTCAATCACATGAGACTTCAGATAAAAGATCCTTGGGTGGGTATGAAGAATTAGTAAGCTATGGCAAATAATGATGTATGTAAATTAATAAGGGTTTAGCTTTAGCTAGCCCCCTTTTTATGCTCACAAATTGGCTCCAATAGATTATTCAAAATATGTATCCGGCACTTGCATACCCCATAATCCTTCTACAGAGTATCAGTGCATAAAATATATTTCTAAAAGTTTTACTAATTCCTAAATCCATACACCCAAAGTATTATAGACATTGATGGTTTGATGGATTTGGGCTAGATGTTGTGGGGCAGAAATATGGTTTAGAATGAAAATGATTTGTAGTAGCCCCTGTTACATCGCTCTAGATAATAAGCTATCAAAAATTGGAAGTACTACTTAACAATAAGATATATTTAACCCAAATTGAAAGATTTAGTTGAAATAATAAACCTCTCGCTCTATCACATATTTTGGAATTGTATTTTCATACTTTATTTGTTTTATCCAATTGCCAATTTTATCAAACTCATAGGAATATGTAATCTTTCGACGAATATCACCATTAACAATCTCACTATCTTCAATTATATTTCCATTTTCATATTTCGTTATTCCTAGAGGATGATCCTTGCTGTGTACATAGTTTTGTGATTCCGATAAATTACCTTTGTCATCGTATGAATAGATAAATCCATTGTAAATATTTCCACTAGAGGAAATCCAATTTTCTTCAGCTAATTTACCGTTATCAAAATACTTATATGTATATATTCCAGAAATTTCACCTTCTTTACTATAGTTTATTTCTTCGATTAATTTATCGTTTTCATCGTAGGTGGATACTCTTTTAAGCTCTAAAGCACCATCTTCATAGTAAGAGTTGAGTTCAACTACTTTATCGCTTTCATAATACTTATATTCTCGCTTTTTTTCTAAATTCCCATTTCCATCGTAGAAGTTGCTTTTCAATATCTTATTATGAGTATATTTATAATTGTATTTTGAATTTATTCTACCATCAGCATTATAACGAATTTCATTGATTAAATCACCACTTTCACTATATGTTGAAATAGTCTTTTCTGTCAGATTACCTTTTGAATTATATTCTAGTTTTTCAATCAAATTTCCTTTTAAATCATATCGATAGATTATTTTAGAACTTAGTTCACTTTTAGTGTATCCGTAACCGGTATTTCGGAAATAGCTTTCCTCAGTTTTCATTCCTTCAATATTAAATTTGATGTAAATATCTTTTTTAGGATATCCTAGAATTGTCATCTCTCTTTCTCTATTACCTCTTTCTATTGTCCCAAATTTATCCACGGCGGTATAAGAAACTTCATAGACTGATTCAACTTGACCTTTTAAGTTCATTAGGGTCAAATCCGTTTTCTTTGGAGTTGTATTACAACTACTCATGGCTAGAATCATTAGGAACATAATTATAAATCTATTTTTCATTTTTTATTGTTTTGTCATTATACGCTGCATATGAAGTATTATTCCAAGATGAATTATGAAACCATAGTCAAATCGGGAAATCTAAAAGGCTATCACGAAGTTATCATATATGATAACCGCTTAATAAAGATAAAACAAAATCTTAGTTGTCAGAAATGATAACTAATGAAAATTGACCTGCTTCAAATAAAAATTGGTAACAGAATCAGAGAATTGAGGGAATCCAAGGGGATTTCCCAACAAAATCTGGCTGCTATCTGCAATTTTGAAAAAGCTAATTTATCTCGCTTGGAAGCTGGTCGTACAAATCCAACAATATCCACCCTGTATAAGATCAGTGAAGCTTTGGAAGTAACATTATCGGATTTGGTTAATGTTTAACCATTAAGGAGGAAGTCCATTCTTTTCAATATCCTGTAGCTTGTTAAAAATAATCCCACACCATTTGGTCAGTTTTTCATCCATGTTGTAATATGAAGTATCTTCCACCGCCTTTTCAATAAGCTCAAAATAATGTTGATACAACCGATCCGGTTTTGCTTTAAACCCCAAAAGTGTAAGAATTTCCTCGCTGATATTTAGGGTATATTGTGTGCAGTCGAATCCTAGTTTTTCCAATGCTAATATTAGTATCTGATTCCTTATCTGTTCTTGAATCAAATGATTTATTAGTTGTTGTTTCTTCATAATTCCGGGAATTAAAATTTGATAATTATTCTTCAATGAATAGATTTTAGCCACTTTCTCTGCGATGGTATAAATCCTACCATCGAATTGAGAAAATGGTTAATTTGTTGGTGTTGGGAACTAAATAGAGATGATGAGAGTCTGGGGTTGGACTAGCCTTTGCTCATTTGATCAAACCTTCACGGCAAAATACCACACCAAATATGCCTTTCCATCAATGATGAATACATCTTGAAGATGGAGGGTCATTTTTACAGCATGAACAATGTATTCTTTACCTTCTACCAAAGGTGGAACATCCACTTTTGCAATCACTGTAAAAGGGCAATGCACCCTTTTTACATGGCCTGTATACAGAACCACTAAAACACTGTCTGTTCCAACGATTTTGAATAACCCGGTGATGTATGCTCTTGCTTTTTGATCTTTCATATACAGGAAATAAAAAAGCCACCTCTTGAAAAGAAGTGGCTGAGTTAATATTAATGAAACTATTTATAAATTTAAGACATCCTCTCAGAGTGTTGAGGTGTTGGCGAAAAACACATTTTCTCTAGTAACTGGTGTATCATCCTATCCCTAGGAGAATGATGCAAAAATAAGGAGTATGTTAATGCTCAGAATGAAGATTTCAGCTCAAGCTCAAGCAAATTGAAAATGTAGCATAAACCAATCATTCAAAAAACCGGGGTCCTTAGTGGAAGATTTAGATGGACGAAGCGATCTTAAATGGATGGTAATAGAATATGATGTAAAGTTGAAAGAATCCGCAGTTGGCGTACCACCGAACCCCGCCCTGCAATATGTACCGTGTTATGCCCTGTGTTTTATTCATTTTTTATCCTATTGTTTTCCCAATTAGTAATGTCAACTTTCTCAATGTCCTGGATTCTTTTGTATTCGTAATATTGATAAGTTGCAACTCCAATTAAAATCCAGAAAATTGTCCCAGTAATTAGGAGAACCAGTCTTTGACGAAATTTTGTCTTATAATTTGATTCCGTTAATTCCGTTAATCCGCTGTCAAAGAATTTGAATAATTCATAAGGTCCGAAAAGGAAGATTTTAATTTTCTCAACGAGTGTATATTTTTCAAATTGATTTCTTTCCTCCTGTTTTTCCCATGCTTTTTTAAATGCGTTTAATTCGTCTTTTTCTGTTTTTATTTTTTTAAATCTTTCCTCAATTTTATTAGTGTCAAAACCATAGTTTACAAGTTTTTCGAATGATTCATTTTCCAGTTCTTCATCATCTGATGTTTTGTAAACTGAAATTAGCCAGTCAACTTCGTCTTTATGTATCTTATTATTTTTCCCCGATAATCTCATCTAATAATATCTCAGAATTTTTAGGTCTGCTTGGCTCATATTTTACTTTGAATCTATGATTTAGAAACTTTTTAGGATTTTCATAAATGACAATCTCGCCAATATATTTAATGGAGTCTACGCGATACTCATAATAAACTGCATTTCCTGAACGAGCTAATACTTCATAATCATAGACAAGTCCAGTTGTAATATCAAAGTTTTTCTCAAGGCGATTTTTGTCGATGAAGTATTTAATTGCAACACTTGCAATTATTAAGAAAAGCAGGGTTATTCCTATGTATTTAATTCTTTCTTTCAAAGTTCTTCGGTCTTTTTAACATTGGGCATAACGGTGGTGGTATGAGGTCGTGGCGGTCAGACGAGAGTCTGACCAGTCCGACCGAAACTGAGGTTGGGACGAGATTCGACTTGTCGAATCCGTACAAACCCAGCCATGCCTTATACCACGTGTTAGCATTAGTATTTTTATTTTTGGTCAAAGTGAAATAATATTATCTCTAGAAAAACTTCTTTATCTTCATCATTCGGTAATCTGTATATATATCCAAAAGAAGATTCCCCTTTGTGATTATTAACTTTTCTGTAATAAGGATGTTTCTTTGCTTCCTCTTTAACTGTTTCTAAGACTTTTGAAAAGTCTTTATTTTGAACAAAAAACAATAAAGCAACCTTTGAATCGCGCCAAGTTAAATATCGGTCAAAAAGTTGATTTATTGCCTGGTGAAATTCAGTTGTACCTTTCCAAAATTTACATTCAGCAACGAATAGATTTGAGTTGTCAGCTGAGTATTTTAATATAATATCAGTTTTTCCATTTTTGTTAAACGTCTCACCAGTTGCGGTTACACCTTCATATCTTGTTTCAAGAATAAATAGGAATTGGTCTCTTAAACCTTCTTCGTCTTTGTTTTTATACAAAGCTGGTTTCTTTTCCATACTTTTCCCGGCATCATATACAACTTTAAGGATACCTGAATACATGTTTTGAGACATTGTTGGAACAGAGGCAAATTCTCTATTCTTGTCAAGTTTTGGTTGTGGAATATCTACTTTTTTGACTGTAGGTACAGAAAATATCGAATCTGTATTTTTGTTAGTTGAGATATTGATTGCAGCAAAAAAATCGTTCTCTTTTAAAAATCTTTCTTTTACTCTTTTGAATTCTACTCTTACTATTCCCTCAACACTGTTATTCCACTCTTTAGCGAAATTATTCACATTTACAACATTTGTAAAAGCCGCGCTAAAGGCTCTTGATTTCTCTGCTTTGAATTTCTCTGCGTCTTGGTCGTAAAGTTTAAATGAAAAAGAAACTGTATTACTATGTTCGTTAACAGATATATCATAGCTTGTCCAAGCCCAAGTGCTAGGTCTTATTTTGAAAAGTACAATTGACCCTGAAAAGGTATATCGAACTGTAAAAATATAGACATCTTGTTCATACTCATAATCCCTAAAGCGACCAGTCATTGTTTCCTTTTTCGTTTTTGGCTGGTCAATTTGCTCGCTCTCTTCATAAATAACTAAAGGAGTAACCTTAAAGTCCTCAATGAGAAAATTAATATAATCCTCTTCCTCAACTCCAAGAATATACTCTTTAGTTTCGCTTTCAATTTTCTTCTTTATTTGCTCTTTCCACTGCTCAATTGCGCTAAAGCTTTCAACTTCACTAAAGGTTTTTATAGTTGAGTTATACATATCAATTTATTATTTGCAGTTTGGTCTTTCAATATTAATGCTAACGGTAAATTATATGTTGTCGTAGCGGATTGCGGGTGATTGTCTGTCCGTGAGGACGAGGACAATCAGGCGGGAATCCGAGCTACGCATACCAAAGAAACCGCTATGCAATATATAAAATGTTAACAGCTGGGTTTAATATTTTTTAATTTATCATATATCTCCTTTAAGTTCAAATTCTCTCTTGAATTGAATTTATAACTTTTCTCATCTCTGATTTTTATTCGTATTTCAAAACTTGGAAAATCAATAATATTTGGGCCATTGCCAGATTCTTTAATAACTGTATTTTTTGAAATACTATCTATATTTTGAATTAAATGTGTCTCAGTTTTAAACTTGAATAAATGTGTTATTATCAATTTGTGTTTATGAAGATATAGTTCTTTTAGACCAAGTAATTTTGTGAAGTTGAAAATAAGTAAGATAAATAAGAGTGAGCATATACTTATTGTTTGCCAATTGAAATTGCGCTCTAATAAAAAAGGCATCATAAAGATTGCAGCTATTACAATGAGCCCAAATCTCATAATTAGTATTGAATTTTTTATTTTACTCCTCATTCGTTAAAGGTCTTTCCAATTTTATTTGCTATGATTAATTCAAATTGAAGTCCTGTACATAACATTGTTCTTCTGTCAAGAAGATACCGTTTTCGTATGCAGCTCTGTGAAGTTTCGGTAATTCCTTAAAACGTTTTAATCTCAGTCGGTTCACTTTTCTAGAGGCCATAAAGTCATAAATTACATCGTACATCATTACAACTTCTATTATGTCACAGTTCTGTTTTAAATTTATGATTGTCCACTCCATGCCAATAAAACTTAAAAGCAACTTATTTGTCTCTGGAGGGATTTCTATCTTGAAATAACCGTTTAAATCAGTTTTTCCTATCAATAAAGTATCACGGTTTTGAATCCAAACACCAGGAAGTTCTTCAAGGTCTTCTGTGATTATCCGTCCATGAATCATTCGATTTTGTCCATTCAGGTTTTGGTTGAAAATTAAAAGCAATAATGCGATGATTGTATATATTTTCATTTTCTTATGTGCACGAATTTTACCTTGCTGTTAACGTTCAATGTATGGTGTCGTAAGGGATTGCGTGCTTCAAACTTATCAAGTTACCACCCAAAATTGATGCGGGTGAAACCGCTCGAAAACCTCTAAAACCCTTATGCACTATACATATTGTTGTGCTTTCGTTATTATTTTACATGTATTTAGTATAATCAATTTTCTCGTTCAAAATTTGATTTTCATCTTTACTCAACAGTCTTGACAATTCACTTTTCGCCTTTTTCCCTTCTTCAACAATCCGTTGCCATTTTTTATCTGCCAGAATTGCTTCCACATCATGGTCTTCATTATTTGGAGAATCATATTTATCTAGCAATCCATGCCATGATTGGATTATTTCAAATTCTCTTTTGGAAATCCATCCTTCATTCAATAAGTCTTTATAATTATTATCAATTACTAAATCGTCAAAGTAGCTGCACATAAATTCTACGAATGACCAGTGAGGATTTGTATTGGATTTGTCAAGCCAAGATTTTCTTTGGAGTTCCAATGAAGTCAATTCATTAATACAGCTTAACCACCTATTTCTCCATAATTCTTTTTGCATTTCGTTTTACTATTTCTTAATTCTTAAAGGCCATTTTTCTGGGTCACTGTCAGTCCTTATTTCAATTGATTCACCGTTAACTTTCATCAGAACAATTTCAGGGCAATTTTCTGGTGTTACAGTCACTTCTTTTTCTAATCTTAGTGAGAGTTCTTTCAGATACTCAATTAGCTTGTTATGGTCTTCAATGTTTTTAAATTCTCTAGGGTCAATATCGTTTTCTAATTCTGTATCGTCAAAAAAGTGAGCATTAACCTGAATATTATCAATATATACTTTCGCAGTTGAAGTTAAATCATGATTGCCATCCCAAAATTCCCGAATCACGTTAATATCAATTTTGTTTTCATCTTTTTCTGCTTTCCCATTATACCACTCAATTCTAAAATTTTGATTTACATACCTAACCCACGCTTCCCAGTCTTCTCGTGAAATATCATGAACATAAATGTCCAACCAACCTCCGTCCCATAGATAAATCTTATTTTTTAATTGATTCCAGTTCATGGTCTCTTTTTTAATGAAGCACAACGGTCACTTGTAAGTTGTCGTTGCGGATTTCGGAGCTCGTTCCTGTCCGGCAGGACGGAACGATGTTGCGAGAATCCAGCGAACGACACCGCACGAACCCCGCAATGCAATTTACAATTTGTTAGTAGCTGGGTTTTATCTTTTCTATTTTCTCCACTCTTTTCTGCCATTATCATTCATTGAAATA
>NZ_FOHT01000058.1:0-12153 GCF_900111425.1 Draconibacterium orientale
GCTTCCTTCAGATTCCACCTCACGATGGACACCCTTGCCTTCGGCTAATGGTTGGCACTACAAACCCCCATTCAGGACTTTCACCCTATAGCTATTTACCATGCACGGCACACCAAAAAAAAACCGCCTTTAAATCCAGCGGTTTCCTTAATGCCTTTTTTAACTTGCAACAACCACATTTCCAACGAACTTACTATTTGCAAGATCTTTCCCATCCTCGGTAATAAAAGCAATGTATGTTTGATCCGTATCTCCCGAATAACTATCAGGCACAACTTAAAAGGACAGGTTCAGACGGACAAAAATATTCCGGCCGGGTTCAATACTAATATCCCCCCTATTAGTTGAAAGGTGATTTGTATAGCTGTTATTGGTAATATTGTCAATTCCGGCAAACACCTGCAAACGAGCTATGCCTAAGTCTATTTTATTTGTACTTACAGCCATATCCAGGCGGTAATAGCCATCCGTTTTCTTTTCACCTTCGGCAATTTTATTTTGTTTTGCGGCACCAACTAATGTAAGTTCAACAGCGCCTGCTTTATAATTGGAATAGCGTATCCCCAACCGTCCGTTCAATGGAGGAACCAATGGAAGATTTTCATTGGCATCGGTGTCTTTTCCCCGAACATACGCGCCCGATACAAATAATACCAGATTATCATAAACATTGTAATCGAGTTTAAAATCGAATCCGTAAAGCAAAGCCTTGCTCACATTGGAATTGATAAGAGCCGGAATAGTATCAGGTTCACTTTCCGAAGTAAGGGTATATACAAATTCTCCCGGAGCTTCTACGATCATATTGGTAATCCGGTTGAGAAATACGCCTGACTGCAGACATAAACGGGGATTCCATACCCTTAACCCAAAGTCGGCAGAATATCCCTTTTCCGGTTTTAGCGAAGGATCACCCAACCGGACATAGTTGCCCAGATCGATATATTTAAAACGCTCCTCAAGCGATGGAGACCTGAATGAACGCGCCAGGTTCAGCGACACATCAACATTTTTATGAATTTGATATAGGATACCGGCATTAGCACTCCACGAAAAACTGTTTTCATGGCCTTGTTCAAAAGTCACCCGCTGGGTTGAAGGAGAGTCGTTCCGGTTACCATTAACAATAAGGTAGTCAACATCAAACCCTTCATCGTTTTTAATCCATATCTGATCCAACCGACCGCCGGTTATAAGCGTAAGCCGGTTATCCAGCAAATGAACCTCATCCTGAAAAAACAGTCCTGCACTGTTAAACCTTGATTCAGGAATTGGTGTTTCACCGCGCTCCAGATGGTTTGTTTTGAGGATATCGCCCTGCGGATTTAATACTTCGACCGTAATATATTTTTCACGGCTGGTGGTAAGCTTACGCCCCCAAACATCCAAACCTGTTATAAGATTATTTTTTTCGGATAAGTTCCAGGTACTTTGCAATTGAGCCCCGTTTGTCATGTGCTTTCCGGTGGGAGTTATCAATTCAGGCGTTGTAAACTGGGTATTCCCGTTGCCCAGTGTTGTTTCTGTCACCGTATTGGGTATCATCGATACATCGCGAAGGATATACTGGTTGAAATAGTTTATTTTCAGAGAAGGGAGTTTATCCGTTATGTTTGTAATTTCATAACTGGCATTAAACAATTGCCTGCCAATATCAGTGTAAGTTGCCTTAGCAGGACCGGGAAAGGCATTGCCTCCGGGAATTCCAACATCAGTGGACCAGTTGCGCTGGAATTGAATATTAAATAAGTGATTGGCAAATGGTTTTATTCCCGCCTTTGCAGCAAGATTATTTGTTTTGAACTGGCTATTGGGCAAAATACCTTCCGGGGTTTGTATATCATCGGCTTTACTATATGTACCGCTAAGCCTGAAATACCATTTTTCATTACCTGTATTGATGGCTGCATGGTTTGAGAACAGTTTGTTCGCCGAAGCAAAGCCTGAAGCAACATCCCCTGACAGGTACGGGTTATCGGCAAAATGCCCGTCTTTTGTAAAAATATTTATGATTCCTCCCATAGCGCCGGTACCGTACAGTGATGATTGCGCTCCTTTTACAACTTCAACGCGCTCGATATCAGCTACATCAATCATGCTAAGCGAAGCAGTTAAATCTGTGGCTGTCTCCACCCGGTTCCCATCAATAAGTGTAACCAAACGGCTTTCGCCTAAGCCACGGATATTGATATTGGTAGCCCAAACCCCGTCGCTTCCCATAGTAATACCGGGTTCGGCATTAAGTACATTGGAAAGGGTAAGCGAAGATTGTCGCTGATAATCAGAAGCTCGGGTAACGCTCAACGAAGCGGGCAATTCCCTCATTTTTCTGTCCATTCTGAGGCTCGATACAACAACTTCCCCTATACGAATATTCCTGTCGGCAAGAGAAATTGAGTCATTATCCGCTTTCCGTTTTTTATCATTCTGACTGTAAGAAGTGAGTGTTAAAAAAGCTAATAAGGCAGTAGTTAAAAGGCATAATTTATTCATTGGTACTATTCTTTAAAAGTACCGATTTTACCTGAATTCCTTTTAAACGTCCCAACTGGCCTGAAAGGGAACCAATCTGATCGGTAGTACCTTCAAGAACAAGAGAAATAATGCTTTGTCCATTGCTGCGGGGCAGCCCCTGCCGCCCAATAATAATTTGTGAATGTTTTGAGATAATATCGTTCAGCAACTGAACATTTTCGCGGGTTTCAATCTGAATTAATACTGTGCCTGTTCTCTTTTCCATCAGAATACCTCCGGATTAGATTATTGATATTCCCGTAAAACCTTGATTGTGACTGATATCTGAATCGCAGTATAAATACGGTTATTTTATGATCTTTTTCAAAGTTATATTTTTTTTAGTTGAAAAGATAAGATTCAAACCATATAATATAATCAAATGTTCAAAAGCAATTTTTAAAGACCTAAGAAAAAACATAAATTGCCTAAAATAAGTAGCTTTGTGTTAAGCTTTAAAATTATGAGGGGCAGACTAATCATATTTATAGTATTCTCTTTATTAATGGGGTGCCGGAATCCGGTCAGAAATGATGGGGACAAGCATTCTTATAAAATTGCTACGCTTAAAGGGCCTTCTTCTATGGGAATGATAAAGCTTATCGACAGCATAAACAATGCCGGTAATACGAACATTCAAATCGATATTATGAATGACCCCATACAGGTTCGGAAGATGATGCTGGATGGTACTGCCGATTTTGCGATTCTTCCAACAACCATGGCAGCAATATTATACAATAAGGGCCTGGATTACCGGCTTATCGCCATTCCGGGTTGGGGAACGCTATACCTGGTTGGGGAAGATACGACCATCAACAGTTGGAATGATATCAGAAATAAAAGGGTAAATGTGATGGCCAAAGGAATGACACCTGATGTGGTTTTTCGTTATCTGCTGCAAAAAAATGGAATCAATCCGGATAAGGACATTACCCTCGATTACAGTTTTCCAACCCATATCGATCTTGCAAATGCAATTGCTGCCAGGCAGGCAAAACTGGGCGTTATTCCTGAGCCTTTGGTGAGCCTGGTAATGCATAAAAATAAAAAACTACATCCCATTTTCGATTTGAACCTTGAATGGAATAAACAGCAAAGCACATCTATTGCTATGACTGCTTTTTTAGGAAGTAATAGCATTCTGAAAGATAGCCCACAACTGGCGGAGCAATTAATTTCGTCATACAAAAACTCTGTCCAATGGGTAAATCAACATCCCGACAGTGCCGCAACCCTTATCGTAAAATACGGCATCCTGCCCGATTACCAGGTTGCTTTACAGTCCATTCCCCGATCAAATCTTAATTTTGTAAGGGCAAACAAAATACAAACGCAAATTGATGAATACCTGAAGGTTTTTTATGATATGAACCCTGATATTATTGGAGGCAAAATACCCGATGAAAATTTCTTTTACTAAAAAGCAATATATAAGTTTTACATCGGTAGCAGTAATGCTGATCGGTTGGAAAATTCTGGCCATCTGTTTTGATTCTGATTTTATTGTTCCCCAGCCGGAAGACACCTTTTTAACCGTCGTTAAATTGTTTGGCGACAGTGCGTTTATAAAGGTTGCAGGCACAACAATACTACGCGGGGTAATTGGTTTTATTGTATCCGGTATTTTAGGAATGGGAATAGGTATTTTGGCCGGCCTCAGTCCCGGATTCAACGCTTTCATTAATCCAATGCTGGTTTCTATCCGCTCTACACCTGTAATTTCCCTTATCCTTTTGGCCCTGATATGGTTTAACCCCGATATCGTCCCCATTTTTATCGCCATGCTTACCATGTTCCCGTTTATTTGTACCAATGTAGTCGACGGTATCAGGAGCGTCGATAAGGACTTGATTGAAATGGCACGGTTTTACAGGATAGGCAAACGCCGGATTATAAGCGAAGTATACATCCCCGCAATTATGCCGTTTATAATTAGCGGAGCATCAAGCGCTATGGGAATAGGATGGCGGGCCATAATCATTGGCGAAGTGCTCAGCCAGCCTCAATACGGTATTGGCACAAGAATGCAGTCGGCCCAGACCTTTTTAAATGTAGATGCTGTTATTGCCTGGACTTTAATTGCCGTACTCATAAGTTATGGTTTCGAAAAGATTATACGATGGGGTGAACGTAAAATTGTAACCTGGAAAATGTAATTATGAGAATGCAGGTTAAAAATATTAGTAAAAGCTATAACGGAAATCCGCTTTACAGCGATTTCAGTATGGAACTTTCAGAAGGTATTATCACCTGCATTCTTGGTCCTTCGGGGTGCGGCAAGACTACCCTACTGAACATCATTGGCAAACTAATAACTCCCGACAGCGGGAAGCTCACAGGCTTCGACGATAAGCTGTTTTCGTACATTTTTCAGGATCCCCGTTTATTGCCATGGAAAACAGTCATGGGTAATATTGAGTTTGTACTAAGCAGAAACTTATCTTCAGAAGAGCGAAAAAACCAGGCTGAACGACTTATCCGGCTTGTTGAACTTGAAGGATTTGCCGATTATTATCCTTCGCAGTTAAGCGGAGGGATGCGCCAACGGGTTTCTATTGCACGAGCTTTTGCCTGCCCATCTGATGTCATTCTTATGGATGAACCACTAAGTGGATTAGACATTGCGTTGAAACAAAATATGATACGGTGGTTTTCGAAAATATGGAAGTCGGACAAGCGCACTGTTATTTTTGTAACCCACGATGTTGATGAAGCGCTCTTGCTGGGGAATGAGATAGTGGTTTTAAGCCAGGCTCCGGCCCGAATTGTTGCTCATGAAAATATAAACGAACCGGTCGGAAACCGTAGCATGGAAGAGCCACATTTAAAAAAACTGAGGCAACTACTGCTTAACGCTTTGGGACAATTGAATTAGATTTTCTTACGTACTTAATTTAATATGCTTTTCTGTGTTGATTATTAACCACTAAAAATTCTGAATAAGCATATCGGTAATTTTAATTAGATTTTCTTCCCAGGCTGGGTTTAACGGCCACATTTCGATAATTTCTCCATCAATTTCTTCTGCAAATACACGAGCTTGTTCACGGTCCAAATCACTTTGAATATAAATTACCCTTATATTTTCTTTTCTGCCCAGCCTAACCAATTCAGCCATTCGCTGAGGTGTTGTTTCTTTTCCTCCAGGTTCAAGTGAATATTCATTTAGTCCGTATTCACGGGCAAAATAGGAAAGGCTCGGATGAAACATAATAAATATACGACCTTGATAATTCGTTAAAGTACTTCTGATTTTATTATCCAATTGGTCGATTTCGGTGGCAAAGCCGCGATAGTTTTCGTTATAAATGGCACTTTTTTCAGGATTTAAAACAGAAAGTTCTTCGACAATGCGTAGGGCCATTTGTTTTACCAATGGCGGCGACATCCAAATGTGGGGATTAATTCCCTTCTCTGTTTTTGCTTCTGTTGAAATTGTGGATGTAGCAGTAATTAGGTCCAACCCTTTTGAAAGGTCAATCACCTTCATTTGCGGGTTGACTTGTTCAATTTTTTCTTTCCATGCATATTCAAAGCCAATATACCCAACCCGAAACCAGATTTTTGAATGAGCGATATCTTTTAACTGCGAGGGCAATAGCGTAAAAGTTGCGGGACTTTCTCCGGGCGGGAGCAAAACATTTACCTCGAAATCATCCCCGGCTATCCTTTCCACAAATGTTTTTTGAGGTAAAATACTTACGGTTATTACTTGTTTCCTATTCGCTTTGCTTTCCTGCTTTTTGGCCTTACATGACGAAAACAGGGTAAATATGATAATTACGTATATTTTTGTTGCCTTCATTTCCGGGAATAAAATAAATTTTCGCTCTTGTCATTGTTAACGACTTCAAGCAGAGCTGATAACATTCAGAGCGTATTCAGAAGAAAAACCCAGCACCACTTCGTTTTTTTCAATACCACCGTATTTTCGAGATTCAGGACAGCCAAATGACAAACTTACGGTTTTATTTTTATAACAATGTGAAAATATATTACCACAAACCGATAAGAGTGAAAAGGATGATACAAACGGCCTTATTCCTATTTTAGCCAGGTTGTGTATTAGTTTAGTAACCATTAGCGGCTGAACATAGATGATGTATAAATCAGGCTCTATTTTCTTTTCCATATCCTCATCAATCCCCAAAAATACATTATTAATGTTTTTTAATTTAGGAATCTCACGAAGGGCGTTTTCGATAAACTGAACCGGAATATTATTGTTGCTTGAGATGAAGCGAGCAAGAGCTGAATCGTCGTTATCGTATCCTAAACTTCTTCTTGCCCCCCTACATCCAATATCTTGATTTCCTAACTTTACCGGTTCCTGAAAGGAATAATTTACAGCTTCGCAAAATTTTAAAGGTTTTGACGGTTGCTGAAATGTTCCGGTCCATTCTTTATTTACACCAATTGCTGAACATTTCGTCCCAAACTTCATTTTTAATTGCTCGATCATTTTGAATGGATTTCTTTAATCTCAAACATATTTCCGCTTTTATCCCAAACGAAATAAGTGTTATTCTCTTTGTTGCTTTTTACCCGTGTTCGATACCCTAAGCTAATCGCCTTTTCATAAATTATATGTGCTTGCCGGTATGCCAAACAAACATGAGAAAACTGTTTCTTTTCCTTTTGGCGGCTTATAAAAATTTCGAATTGTACAGATTGATGTTCCATTAAATATACCTCAACAACTTCTTCTGTACTAAAAATCTTTTGTGATGTTTCCCTGTTTAGCGAGAACTTTCGTTGAACAGTAAAGCGTAATATTTCTTTATAGAAATCCTCGATTTCATTCAGAGAGTGAATTGTTATTGCAACATGCAAAAGCATTTGTTTGTTTTACTAACAAATTTAAACAAACATTTGTTTATTTTAAAACAAATAACTGTTTGTTTTTAAATGATGATTGAGGTTTTATTCTCACGCGAAAACAAGCATTACTGATAACGGCATTTGTGCTTTTCATGATGGTTATTATTGATTGTATAATTGTCCCAAACAAGAAGCTTTATACGAACAAACTCCAAAGATCAGCTGCAAATTATTGTTACTGCAATTTCGGTCATTACACCTGGTTGTGTAGCTGCTTTTACTGTTGTTTCATTACAAATCCATCGAATGATGGAAGTAGCAGGATTTATAGCTGCTACGATTGCAACTTCCGGAAATGAAGCAATCAACATGATAGCAACATTACTTGCAGGTTTTATTTTATTGCAACTTGGATTGTAAAATTTATAACAAAAAGCATGAATACATCGCATTACTAATTGAACATTGGTTCTTTTGATTTGTTATGCTTGTATAAGACAATCAGAAACGGACAAAGAGCCCGTAAAATAATGAATTGCTGAATTTTTAAATTTAAAATTATGCCATCAGGAGATCGTACCGGTCCAATGGGGCAAGGCTCCATGACCGGAAGAGGATTTGGATTTTGTTCGGGAAATGATATCCCCGGTTTTGAAAATGGTTTTGGCGGTTTAGGAAGAAGAGGAAGAGGATTTGGACGAAGAAACTTCTGGAATTGGCCATTTTCAAACTCTGGTATGTTACGTCATCGAATTCCGGACAGGGAAGAAGAAGTTAAAATGCTTAAATCGCAGGCAGAGTCTCTGAAGAACAGTCAAAAGGATATTGAAAGAAGACTTGGTGAGCTGGAAAAAAAGGATTAGAAGTTACCGGCAGAAATCTTCCTGGGTTCGGTTTCCCGAAAACGTATTATATCATAGAAACATTAGCGCTGGCAGCCGTAAAAGAATGCGATTTATGAATTAACGGAGGAACGATTATGATTGCTTTTGGCCCTGTTACGTCAAGAAGGCTTGGATTGAGCTTGGGAATTAACAATATTGTTTCCCGAAAAGTGTGCTCTTATAGTTGCATTTATTGCCAGATTGGAGAAACCCGGCACATGAGCACAAATCAGGAAGTTTTTTATGCTCCAAAAAAACTTTTTAAAAACGTAGAGGAACATCTGAGCATGCTGGATGAGCTGCATCGCCCTGATTATCTCACATTTGTCTCCAACGGAGAACCTACCCTTGATAAAAATCTCGGAGAAGCGATCCAGATGCTGAGAAAGTTTGAAATTCCCATTGCAGTAATTACCAATGCATCCCTTTTGCATCATGAAAATGTTCGTAGAAATTTAATGGAGGCCGACTGGGTTTCTGTAAAAGTGGATACAACAGATGAACTTACGTGGAAGAAAATCAACCGTCCTCACAGCAGTATAAAATTAGATCAAGTTTTGGAAGGGATTAACCAATTTGCCACTGTTTATAAAGGAAAGCTACATTCCGAAACAATGCTGATAAATAGCTATAACGATTCATCGGAGCAGGTCGAACAAACAGCATCGTTTATTAGTAAAATAAATCCCGATACTGCTTATTTATCCATACCAACGCGCCCTCCGGCCATGAGTGATGCCAGGCCGGCAACGGAAAAAACATTAGCAATGGCCTGGCAAATATTCAGCAATGCCGGGATTACAACCGAGCTGCTAACAGGTTTTGAAGGAACGGATACCGGGATTACCGGCAATGCATTTGAAGATATCCTGAATATTACTGCGGTTCACCCTTTACGTGAAGACACAATGAAAGCGCTTCTGATAAAAGAGAATACAGATATGGCTGTTGTAGAGTCTCTGGAATCTTTGAAGCTGATAAAAAAAACAAAGTATAAAGGCATGAACTATTATGTAAGAAATTATCATTTTTAAACAATCCGAAGCATGGAAAGAAAAATTATGCCAACTACATGGTTTCTTGGATTTTTAACTCTCATCATCATTTTACATTTTTTAATCGTCGAAAAAAAGATGATATTTTTCCCATACAACCAATTCGGATGGATATTTGTACTATCAGGCATCATCCTTAATCTTTGGACAGATAATCTTTTCAAAAAATATAAAACAACCGTAAAGCCTTATCTGAAACCGTCTTATTTTATTTCAAACGGACCATTCAGAATCAGTCGAAATCCTATGTACTTTGGAATGCTGCTTATCCTCTTAGGTACAACCGTATTACTAAAATCGGTTGTTTTGCTAATTATCCCTTTTGCCTATTTATGTATCATTCATATTTTTTATATCCGAAAAGAAGAACAAAAGATGTTACTGCAATTCGGTATTGAATATTCGAAATACAAAAAGAAAGTCAGATCATGGATTTAACATCTTCAAATCTTGTTTGTAATTCAGTAAACTAAACCACATGATTTTACCGATTATTCTATACGGATCTAAAATACTGCGGAGTAAAACGCATGATATTGATGCAGAAGATGATTTCACTGAGTTAGCGGCAAACATGGCACTCACCCTACAAAAAGAACAGGGATGCGGACTTGCCGGTCCTCAGGTTGCCGTTTTAAAAAATATTTTTGTCATTGATACCACATCTGTAAATAATGATGAAACAGCACCTGTAGTGAAAATGTATTTAAATCCTGAAATTCTCGAATACAGTACAGAAGAATATTATTATAACGAGGGATGTTTGAGTATTCCGGGAATTTTTGAAAATGTTATTAGACCCGATAAAATAGCAGTCCGTTACCGGAATGAAAATTTCGATATACGCGAAGAAACGCTTGACGGGCTGGTGGCTCGTATATTTCAGCACGAATACGACCATTTACAGGGAATACTTTTTATCGATCGTTTAAGTAGCCTTCGTAAAAGGATAATTAAAAGCAAATTGAAGCAAATAGCTCGCAGTAGTATGTAATCTTAAAAAACTAGTTATGCCAAAATTAAACGGAACCGGCCCCGAAGGCAAAGGTCCAAAAACGGGACGAGGCCTTGGAGAATGTGAGAAAAAGTCATTTAAAGAATTATTCCAAAAACTTGGAAAGGGTTTGGGGAAACGTCGTAAATCAGGAGGCGGAGAAGGCCGGGGGAAACGGCTGAAATACGACCAAAAGTCTGGTTAAATTCTGTGGCAACCTCTTTTTTGCATTTTTATATTTCTGAAGTTGAGGTATGGGGAATGTTATATCTTTTTTGAAAGGGAACTAAAAGCTTTACGCGAAGCATTTTTTTATTTCCGCTTCTTTTTGAAATCTTTCAAAGATCTTGTCAGCTTTGTGTACGAGTTCTAGTAAGCTAAATGAAAAAAAAGATTGTAATCGGTATTTACAAAAAAAAATTGTCGGAATTTTGATAAAAATCTCTAATCGTTAGATATCAAAAGTTTTAATAATCGTTTCCCTGTATCAGTGGTTAAATACATTTGTTTAGGACTAGTTTTAGTCTCAGTATAAAGCATCTTAACCCAACCATAATCTATTAATGGGTCTAGATATCTTTTCCTGTTTTTCGAATGATTTGTTAATCCTAACTCTTCGAATAACTCTGTCCTTTTCTTCGCAGTTAAGAACAAGTTCAAAATATCAGAAACTCTACTATGGATTGTTTCATCTACTATAGCACTAATTTGGTCACTAACTTGGTCACTAACTTGGTCACTTATAAAAGCAGGTAGCGTTGTAAGAAAATATGTACTATGCTTATCTGTATCGAATCCAGGAGAAGGAGAATTATTATTTTCCATAGCATTATAAATAGTAGGAAAACCTGTACCTCGTCCTTCAGTTAGACGCAGTTCTTTTAGAAAATCTCCTATTCGTCTATTCCTATAATCTCTGGCAACAATTCGTTTGTATTCTTTTAAAATATTGTCATCATCCGGAGGAATGGGGCC
The DNA here is from genome assembly GCF_900111425.1 of Draconibacterium orientale. Lineage (NCBI taxonomy): Bacteria > Pseudomonadati > Bacteroidota > Bacteroidia > Marinilabiliales > Prolixibacteraceae > Draconibacterium > Draconibacterium orientale. Next base: position 11,247 of record NZ_FOHT01000058.1, read on the forward strand.
AGGAAAACTAAGGATCTCAATTTTGTCATTCCAAATCATTAGTGTCCGGTAAAAATTTACCGGGTAGTACATTTTAAAGAACCACCCGGCATGTCTACTTTTGAGTTACCACACCTATCTCAATATAATCTTTACAATCTTCATTCTTTAAATCTACATCACAAATAATTCCAAGCTGAGTTTAGATTTTATTTGGGATATCTTCCATCAATCGCTTTGCCTTTGCAACGCCGACAATTTCTACATTATCATTTTTACCAATGATTATCTTTCCACCTTTTGCATTGGCAAAACCACAAATCCATTTAAGGTATTCATCTCTCCAACTTTCTTTCCATTCTATATTTTGACTTTCTGGCATCTATTTTAGTAGTTTGTTATAATATCGTTTTCGTTGTTTGAACATTTTTTCAAAATAATCAATTTTTGAATCCCCGTAATCAAAAATGACAGGTGGATTTTTTGAACGTTGAATCCGTCCAATATATTGAATTAATTTTCCTTCGAAAGCAAATGGGAAAATACCACAGGTTTCCTTCCCTGAATAGTGATTTGTATAGGTCTATATTATTTTCTGCAACCATATTATAAATATTCCACAGCAATTATATTCGTCTCTAATTCTAACAATTAAGCAAATAGAACTGGCGTGAATTATTATGTTTCAACAGTCAGTAGAATTAACCTGGTATTTAAATCACTTATAACCTGAGTTTCCTTTTCTGATTTTCGACACTCATAATCTTCAATACTGCCTCATAATCTTCAATCAACAAGTTCGATACTGCTCCAGGTGGGCCCACCAAGAAAACAAAGAGGCTGTCCAAAAAGGCGGTCTCTTTTTTTATGCTGCAATTTCAGAATAGTAGTTTTTCATCCAGATTTTAGATTGTTGCTTTTTCAAGTT
>NZ_FOHT01000009.1:0-137662 GCF_900111425.1 Draconibacterium orientale
GCTTCCTTCAGATTCCACCTCACGATGGACACCCTTGCCTTCGGCTAATGGTTGGCACTACAAACCCCCATTCAGGACTTTCACCCTATAGCTATTTACCATGCACGGCACACCAAAAAAAAGGCAGCTTCTACAAGCTGCCTCAAAGCCATGAAAACAATTAAACAATGTTCAGAAAACAGAAAACTAGAAACAATTAAATAGTCATTATATCTTCTTCCTTGGCTTGTACCAAGGCGTCGATCTTCTTACCAAATTCATCAGTCATTTTTTGCACTTCCGCTTCCGCGTCTTTCTCGATATCCTCCGACAATCCGTCTTTTTGAAGTTTCTTAAGGCTATCATTCGAATCTTTTCGTGCACCGCGAACGCTAACTTTTGCGTTTTCGCCTTCCTGATGGGCCTGTTTTACCAAACCTCTTCGTCTTTCTTCAGTCAGTACCGGAATATTAATTCTGATAATCTCGCCGTTGTTATCCGGATTTAATCCCAGATTTGCATTTTGAATTGCCTTTTCAATTTGTGGGATCAAATTCTTTTCCCAGGGCTGAACAGCAATTGTTCGCGCATCAGGTGTACTTACGTTAGCAACCTGATTTAGTGGCGTTTGACTACCATAATACTCAACATGAACTCCATCCAACATGGCTGGATTTGCTTTACCTGCACGGATGTGTACTAATTCCTTCTCAAGGTGTTCAACGGCGGCTGCCATTTTCTCTTTACAATGATCTAAAATAAACTCTACTTCTTCTTGCATTGGTAATAACACTGTCTATCCAACTGTGGACTGTCAGCAAATATAGAAAAAATATAAATTCCCAAAAATTTTTTATCCAATTTATTCCTGTTTCAAATAAACCGGGCTTAGCTATGCACCAAAGTCCCAAGATCCTCGCCACTCATAACTCGCTGTAAACTACCCTTTTTGTCCATATTAAAAACATAAATAGGCAAATTGTTCTCTTTACACAAAGTTGTAGCGGTAAGATCCATTATTCGGAGCTTACGATTATATATTTCGTCGAAGCTGATTTTATCGAATTTGGTGGCTGTTTTGTCCTTTTCCGGATCAGCAGTGTAAATACCGTCAACGCGGGTTCCCTTTAGCATAACGTTGGCTTCAATTTCGATTCCACGCAGGGCACTTGCAGTGTCGGTCGTAAAATACGGATTGCCGGTTCCTCCGGAGATAATTACGACTTCGCCGTTTTCCAAGGCCTCAACCGCTTTGTCTTTCGAGTAATATTCACCAACAGGCTCCATCCTGATTGCGGTTAATACTTTCGATTTAATTCCCTGGGCAAGCAATGCAGAGTTTAAAGCCAGGCTGTTAATTACAGTTGCCAGCATCCCCATTTGGTCGCCTTTTACACGATCGAAACCTTTGGCCGCACCGCTTAATCCACGAAAGATATTACCTCCGCCAATTACAATTCCAACCTGTACACCCGATTTTACAACTGCCGCAATCTCTTCGGCGTAATCACCTAAACGTTGCTGGTCTATTCCGTATTGTTGATCACCCATCAGCGATTCGCCGCTGAGTTTAAGTAGAATGCGTTTGTATTTTGCCATGATTATTTGTGTTTTTTTTTTGATGCACAAATATAGCACAACCTAAATTAAAACAGGAAATGGTTGAAGAGTTAATTGAATCATACATCCCGATACATTTACCAACCCGGATTGGTTCAACTGATATATTTCTATGCGTAACGTTTTTGAAATCAGAGTTTCACAAATAAAAAAGCCACTTGCGTTTTGCAAATGGCTTCAAAAAACTCTGTGCTGTCTAATCAATTACCCTTCGCAGTGGTAATTAAATACTCATAAAAAAACTGCTTTTCTGAACAGTTGCGAAAATTGCGCTTTTTACATGCCAAAAACATGACAAAAATCAATCTCCAGAAACTACTGAATCTGTCCTGTTTACTGCTCTTAAGCGAATAAGGACAAAATAAACGAAACCCTAATTGAATTTGTTTCCAGAATAAAAAATGATAGTGTTTTCTGCTTTTCCCTTGCAGATTGCAACTTCTCAAAAAATCAAAAAACACATTCAATTATATCTATGAATTATCATATGTTTATCAACAAAACCAATAACTCTTGCATTAAATGATTTCTACTCCCTGCTTTTTACAAAGTTCAACCGACATTTCGCTCAGTTTATACTTTTGGATTTTTCCACTGGCGGTCATCGGAAATTCGTCAACAAAAAAGATGTATTTTGGAATTTTAAACCGGGCAATATTTCCACGGCAGAAATCTACAATCTCTTCTTCGCTGAGTGTTTCTCCTTTTTTCAGTTTAATAAAAGCTCCAACCGCTTCGCCATATTTTTGGCTTGGAACACCAGCCACTTCAACGGCTTCGATTTGCGGTAAACGATACAGGTAATTTTCAATTTCGCGCGGGTAGATATTTTCGCCACCACGCACAATCATATCTTTTATGCGTCCGGTAATTTTATAAAATCCCTCTTCGGTTTTTATCGCCAGATCGCCCGAGTGCAACCACCCTTCCTTATCGATAACTTTTGCAGTTTCATCAGGGTTGTTGTAGTAGCCCTTCATTACATTATAACCCCGGCAGCAAATTTCGCCCTGTTCGCCAGGCTTACATTCTTCGCCGGTTTCCGGATCCACAATCTTCACTTCAACATTCGGATATTCGAAACCAACCGTGGTAGCACGAACTTCAACCGAATTATGGGTACGCGTGGCTGTCATTCCCGGCGAACTTTCGGTTAAGCCATATACAATAATAATGTCTTTCATGTTCATTTTATCCATCACCTGGCGCATGGTTTCGATGGGGCAAAGTGCACCCGCCATAATTCCTGTGCGCAACGACGACAGATCGAACATATCGAACATCGGATGATTCAACTCGGCGATAAACATGGTTGGCACACCGTAAAGCGCCGTACATTTTTCCTTTTGAACAGAAGCCAGCACCAGCAAAGGGTCGAAATCCTCGGTAAATACCATTGTGGCTCCGTGGGTAACAATGGCACACACGGCCAACACGCAACCAAAACAATGAAACAGGGGCACACAAATCAACAAACGGTCGTCTTCGGTGTATTTCATACACTCGCCGGTGGCAAATCCGTTGTTCAGAATATTGTGGTGCGAAAGCATTACGCCTTTTGGGAAGCCTGTTGTTCCCGAGGTGTATTGCATATTTACCACATCGTGGCAGTTGAGCCCTAGTTTTACGCTTTCCAGTTCCAGATCGTCAATGTGGCTTCCGAGCAACATCAATTCGTCGGTATTGTACATTCCACGATGTTTCTGCTGGCCTATAAATCCTACGTTTTTTAGTTGCGGGAATTTTTCAGATTTCAGTTTTCCGCGTGGCTGTGATTTTAGTTCGGGCACCAGCTCGAACACCATTTTCACATAGTCGCTGTCGCGGTATCCATCAACGATAAAAAGTGAATTTATATCGGCATTTTTCAGAATGTATTCCAGCTCTGCTAATTTGTAATTGGTATTTACCGTTACCAGAACGGCCCCAATTTTTGCAGTGGCAAACATCAGCGTAGTCCAGTCGGGAACATTTTTTGCCCACACACCTACTTTATCTCCGGGTTTAATACCAATAAAAAGCAGCCCTTTTGCCAGGCGGTCAACCCGTTCGTTAAACTGCTTGTACGAAAACCGCAGGTTACGATCGGGATAAACAATAAAATCTTTGTCTGGTGTTTCGAAGGCCCATTTTTCAAGTATATTTCCTAAGGTATAATCGAGTAGTTGCATGTAAATGGTTTTAAATTATACGGGAGTGTAAACTACCGCAAGAATTTTTGCAGCCTGTTCGCCGGCCGCGTGAATATTGTGGGCAACAACCGAATCGAGATAAATGGTATCGCCTTTATGCAAAAGATACACTTCTTTTCCGTAATTGATTTCGATACTTCCTTCGAGCACATATATAAACTCCTCGCCTTCGTGCGACGACAGTTTATAATCCGACTCTTCAGCAGGTTCAATTTCTACCAAAAACGGCTCCATGTGTCTTCCGGATTTTGCCTGTGCCAGCGAGAAAAAGTTCAGGTGCTCGCGGGTACTTTCGTCTTTGGTAGAAAAGCTCAGCGTTTCTTCGGCTTTGCCTGCATTTACCATAGCCGGACCAATCTTTTCCTGATCGTCGAGGAAGGTTCCGATACGCACACCCATTGCACGCGATATTTTAATTAACACACCTAACGAAGGAACATTTCCCTCGTCTTCAATGAGCTGTAACTGGGCTTCATCCAGGTTAGCCTGTATTGCCAAATCACCGCGCGAGAGTTGCCTGAACTCACGAAACTCTTTAATCTTACTACCTATCTTTTTTCGGTTTTTCATCTGTGTAAAATTTTTTGCTTTCTGAATGTTCATCCATCAGCCGACCGAGAAAACATTCAGGAACTCACATAAATTTTAATCATTCTTATTTATGAGTTTAAAATGAATAAAGTTCATGTTCGTTTCGATCTGTTTATTTTTTACTTTATGGTCTGTAACAAAACTCGCCCCGATTTACCAAGGCTCGTTTCATTATAAATATGATTACGGCATAAAAATAATAGTTTGAATGAAATGTAAACATGACGCTAATTACTATTTTCTTAATCATCCGGTTTTTGAAACTAATGTTGCATAACAGCATTACTCCAAAGGAATAAAAAAAGGTGCCCTAACGAGCACCTTTTTGTTTATTTCAAATTTGCTTTTGCAAATAATACCATTGTTTTACTACAAGATTAGCTAATCCATTTAATAAATCTGAAATCCTGGCGGTGAGGCAATTCCGGATGTTTTGCATACAATCTGAAACTATATGAGAAAGATCCCGGATGATCAGGTAAAATAGTATGTTTATAACAACAAGATGTTCCCTCGCTTTTTTCAGGAAGGAGTTCAACGGTATCTACAATTCTTTCCTGTCCGTCGTCTTTACTTTCTGCAATCAACAATTCCACGCCAACTTCCTCCGGTTTAAGGCCTTTTAAATCAATCGACACTTTTACCGGATATTTATCTCCCATCATCATGGTGTGCGCTATACCATCGATAATCTCAATGTTTTTCACCTCAATTTCATCCCACTTTGCTGCAATTTTTTCTTTCCAGGCAGCAATTTCTTTCGCCAGTTTAAACCCATCAGCATTTACACGTTGCGACCGTTCATACTGCGGGTTGTAGTAACGATCCTGATAATCGCGCATCATTCGCGATGTGGTAAAATTTGGCGATACATTCGCAATGGTATTTTTCACGAAACTGATCCATTTTTCCGGAATATCGTACTGGTTGCGACCATAATAAGCAGGCACAACTTCTTCTTCCAGAATATTGTAAATGGTTTCGGCATCCAGTTCATCCTGGAAATCCTGAACATCATAGGCACGTTCGGCAGGCAATGCCCAACCGGCATCTTTCTGATAACCTTCAACCCACCATCCATCAAGAACAGAGAAGTGAAGCGTACCATTCATCACACCTTTTTCACCGCTGGTACCAGATGCTTCCAACGGACGTGTTGGTGTGTTCATCCAGATATCAACACCTTGTAACAGCATTTTTGCCAGGTTGATGTCGTAATTCTGAACGAAAAGAATTTTACCACGGAATTCAGGACGTTTGGATACTTCTACAATATTTTTTATCAAATCCTGACCTGCTTTATCGGCAGGGTGCGCTTTTCCGGCAAAAATAAACTGTACCGGACGATCCGGGTTATTCACAATTTTGGCCAAACGATCGAGGTCACGGAACAGCAAGTGAGCACGTTTATAGGTAGCAAACCTGCGCGCAAAACCGATTGTTAATGTATTCGGATTCAATTTCCCCAGAATTTCACTGATCAATTTCGGATTTTCCGAACGTTTTATCCAGTTGTCGGAAAAACGATCCTTAATATAGTTAATCAGCTTTTGACGTAGTTTCTTACGAAGCTCCCAAATCTCGTAGTCCGGAACATTATAGATATTCTTCCAAACATCAAAATCCAGTTGGTTGGTTGGAAATTCTTCGCCAAAATATTTTTTATGAATGTCTTTCCATTCCTGTGCTGTCCAGGTTGGGTAGTGAACTCCGTTGGTTACATAGCCAATTTCCAGCTCTTCCTCCAGGTATCCCCGAAACAGATCTTTAAGCACTGCTTTACTTACATCGCCGTGCAACATACTAACCCCGTTAATTCCCTGCGACAGGTTGCTGGCCAGGTAACTCATATTAAAATGGTCTTCTTCAGCCCTGGCTTTACCTAACATCTCGAAATCTTCCCAGGCCAGCCCAATCTTTTCGGGGAAGAAATTCATATAATGACGGAACATATCTTTATGGAACGAATCGTGCCCTGCCGGAACCGGTGTATGTGTTGTAAATAACGTTGAAGCATTTACAACCTCTTTCGCCTCGACATAGGAAAGCTTTTGTTCTGCCATCAGGTTGGCAATACGCTGTATACCAATAAACGCTGCATGTCCTTCGTTACAATGGTAGATATCTGAATCCACTCCCAATTTTTTCAAGGCCTGAATACCTCCCAAACCGAGTAACATTTCCTGTTTCAAGCGGTTTTCGTTGTCGCCACCGTATAAATGGTGAGTTACAAAACGGTCGGCATCGTTGTTTTCGTGATGATCGGCATCAAGCAAATACAGTTTTACAGAACCAATATTGGTTTGCCAAACACGTGCAATCAATGTCCGTCCAGGGTATTGTACTTCAACCCTTACCCATTCGCCATTTTTATCCAAAGCGGGTTGTACCGGAATTTTCGAGAACTGCTGTGCATCATAAACAGCCATTTGCTCACCATGTAAATTCAGGTTTTGTTTAAAATATCCATAACGATACAATAACCCTACAGCAACCAGCTTCACTTTCATATCACTGGCTTCTTTCAGGTAGTCGCCTGCAAGAATACCCAAACCTCCGGAGAATATTTTTAAGCTGTCGTGCAAACCGTACTCCATGCTGAAATAGGAGATTCCCGGGCCTGCAAGTTCCTTGCGTTCATCAAGATATTGATTAAACTTTGTATTTACTTCGTTCATTTTAGCTACAAACATCTCATCTCTTTCCAGCTCTTTGAAACGATTATAGCTCACCTGGTCGAGCAAAACAATTGGGTTATGCGCACATTCTTCCCAAATCTCCGCATCAATTATTTCAAATAATTCACGCGCTTCTGTATTCCAAACCCACCAAAGGTTTTTTGACAGATCGCGCAGTGGTGAAAGACTTTCCGGAACGTTTGAATCAACAATAATTCGTTTCCATACCGGTTCTCCCACAACCGGGTTCTTTATAAATTTTTTCTCTTCCATTTTCTTCTCATTTTATAAATTACAAACTATGCTCAACGAGCAAGTCATTCGCTCTAAGTTTCTTAGTGCGAGCTGCAAAATTAAATTAACATTTCAACAAATTGTTTCTTATACAATTATCAGTAGGTGAATTTAATATTAGCGATAGATTGCCTATTTCTTTTTTCGCGAAGTTGTCTTTTGCCTTTTTGTCTTTTGCAAACGTCGCAAATCGGCTTCCATTTTTTTTATTTTTTCTTCTTTCTCTTCTAACATACGATGAAGTAAAGCAATTTCATTCTCCACTTCACTTTCCGGAACGTGCGTGTTTAAACGTATCTTAAAATCACTCAGTACATTCATATAATTTATAAAAGCCTCGTAGGGCGAATCGAAATGACTGTACGAACGATGTCGATCACCATCGGAAAAATACTTGGTCGACATGTAAAAAAAGTGATCGCTTGCCTGCAGGTAATTCCAATCTTTATGAAGCTCTGCGTTGGTACACCGGGCCATTTGTTCTTTCATGGCGTATAGTTTCTCAAAGGCTTCCTTCTGCATTTCGTTTCCGAGCCAGGCACTAAGATCGCGCTCTTCGTCGGACCAGGAAATTGCATGAGGAACACTAACAACTGAAATCGGCTGAAGTTCATCAACAACCTCTGAAGGAGTTGAGAATCTTAGCGTATCGCTTTTTACTACCTGTTCAGCCAAAGCTTTTAAGAAATCGAAAATACCGGCTTCTTTTGGCTGGCGGGTTCCAAACGAATCGTAGCCCATAAACAAGTTGATTACCTCTTCTTTTTCGCCAACTTTTTCGAGCCAGCTCACATACTTCTCTGCTGTTAAGGGGTACTTGTCCCAGTTTTTGTCGGAGAAACGAAATCCAATGTCGTCGCTCAGTTTATAATTGCGCATTAACACTTTTAGCCGCGGATTAATGGCATTTACATACAGATAATCAGGGCTTTTCCATCCCAGTATGTGTTTGGCTCCTTCGGTTAACATGGCCGAATAACCCAATTTGGCCACTTTTTCGCCAATTTCGTCGGAGTAAATCATTTCGGTATTTCGGAAAACACGCGGTTTCTGACCAAACAGTCTGAAGATCTGATCGTCGTGCTTTTTCACCTGGTCGGTAAATGCATCTATATCTTTTAACGAACTTAATGAATGCGAGTAGGTTTCGGCCAGAAACTCGACACAACCGGTTTTTGTCAACTTCTGAAACGACTCGATAACATCGGGTGCATAAAGCTCAAACTGCTCCAGTGCCACGCCGGTAATCGAAAATGCCACCTTAAACTTATTACCCATTTTTTTAGCCAGATCGAGCAACAATTTATTGGCTGGCAAATAACTTTTGTCGGCTATATTCCGGATTATGCTTTCGTTCGAATAATCGTCGTAATAATAATGATCGTTACCAATGTCGAAAAAACGGTAACGCCGGTGCCTGAACGGTTGATGTATTTGAAAAAACAAACAAATTGACTTCATAGTAACTGGCTTAATTTTCTTTCAATATGCTCTCATAAACTTTTCTCACTTCGCGGGCCGAGTGTGTCCATTTCAACTCTTCCACCTCTGTTTTTCCGGCAGTTTTAAAGTGCTGTGCCAACGAGGTGTAATTCAAAACGCCATAAATAGCATCGGCCATGGCATAGGTATCCCAAAAATCAATTTTAATGGCGTGTTTTAAAATTTCCGACACCCCCGACTGGTTGGAGATTATTACCGGAACATTTAACTGCATGGCTTCAAGTGGCACAATTCCGAAAGGCTCTGATACGGAGGGCATCACAAACACATCGGTCATGCTAAAAAGATCGTTTACATCGTTTCCTTTCAGGAATCCGGTAAAATGAAATTTATCGGCAATGCCCAACGCTGCTGTTCGTGCTATCATTTCGTTCATCATATCGCCACTTCCGGCCATAACAAAACGCGCATTCTGCATTTTTTTAAGCACCAGGTATGCTGCTTCAACAAAATAACCGGGGCCTTTTTGCATGGTTATCCTTCCTAAAAAAGTAACCACTTTATCGTTAACGCCTTTTGGCGGCAATGTTCCTTTTTCATGATTTACCGACTCCACCGCGTTATAAACGGTAACCACTTTTTCGGGCGGAATTCCGTATTTTTCAACGACCATTTTCCGCGTAAGGTTGCTTACCGTAATAATTTTATCGGCAGCCTCCATTCCCTCGCGCTCAATGGCATAAACCCGCGGATTTACATCGCCTCCGCTTCGGTCGAAATCGGTGGCATGCACATGAATAACCAATGGCTTTCCTGTGGCCCGGCTGGCAGCAATTCCTGCCGGATAAGTAAGCCAGTCGTGGGCATGTATAATGTCGCAGGGATTATCTTCGGCGATCAATCGGGCCACCAGTGCGTAATCGCGAATTTCTTTTAACAAACCGGGGCCGTAACCTCCGCTAAATTCAATCTTTGAATTTTCGTCGGTTTCAACAAATTTTGTCTGGCTGCTGTAACGTTTGCTTTTTAAGATCCAGAATTCATCTTCGTTAACATAGGGCAAAATGGGCGAATCTACTTCGAGGTATTCCATTGTATTATCGCCATCATTAAAACTAAAGGTCGTTCGGTTTATGGGAATATTATTTGCTCCAATCAATTTCATTCGCGATGGATCTTCATCGCCAAAAGCCCTGGGAACTACAAAAGTCAGGTCAATATCTTCAATCTCTGCCATACCTTTTGTAAGCCCGTAACAAGCTGTCCCCAATCCACCGGAGATATGGGGAGGAAATTCCCATCCAAACATTAATACCTTCATCTGATCTTCTAATTTTCCGGTTGCATCCAAAAATCAATTGTTTTTGGTTTATTCTGTATAGTTCTGCACCAAATCGAGCGCATACGAAACACCTGCGATATTCCAGGCCTGCGAAATGGCGCCTTTGCCAACATGCGGCGGATCGCCATCGTACATTTCCGGAATATTTCCGATGCAATGTTCGGTCATTTCAGCTTCAAAGCTTTCCATAATCTGTTTCACAAACGGCAATCCTCCCCGCTTATGAATCTTCAAATAGGCTTCAACAAAAAACTGCAGCAACCAGGGCCACACCGCCCCCTGATGCACCGCCAGCTCCCGTTCTTTCGGGCCTCCGTTAATGTTACCAAAGTAGCGCAAATGATCGGGCGACAAGGTTCGCAGCCCCCTGTTTGTTAGCAATTTGCGTTTCACTACACTTAATACCTGTTTTTGCTGTTCTTTTGTAAGCGGTGTGTAATCCATGGCCACGGCAATTACCATATTGGGGCGCACTGCCCAATCAGGCTGCTCATCTTTTACCACATCGGCCAGGTAGCCGTGTCCATCGCTCCAGAAGGTTTTCAGAAACGACTGCGCCACTTTATTAACCATGTGTTTCCATTGCGTAATAAATTCATGGTCGCCGGCCATATCGGCCAAATCGAGGGCAAAACAAATGGCGTTAAACCACAGGGCATTCACTTCAACCGGCATTCCGGCGCGTGGCAAAACGGCCTTTCCGTCAACACTGGAATTCATCCAGGTTAATGCGGTGTTTTTCTTTTCGGCATAAATCAATCCGCTGGGCAGCACCTTTATATCCTCCCGTTTCTGACTGGTATAGGCATTAAGTATCCGCTTGATCACTTCGCCATATGTTTTCCAAAGCAACTTCGGATTGTTCTTTTTCTTTAAATATTGCTGAATAACCCAGATAAACCACAACGATGTGTCGGCAGAATGGTACTGCAGCTCTTTATCCTTGATCTGATCGGGGAAAAAACCATCGTTAAAATATTTCAGGTACGAATCGAGTATTTTCTCACACAGTTTCGGATCGTTAAACGAACGACACAATCCGGGAAGTGAAATAAAAGTTTGGCGCGTAATGCTGTTATACCAGGGGAAACCGGCAATAATATCGGCTGTGTAACCTTCGTACATAATAAACTGCTGAGCGGCCCGCTCCAAAACACTGTTGAAGGTTTCTTTGCCTCCACGTTTATTCTGCTCTTTGGTAAACCGCTGTTTTAACGACACCGGATTAGCCTCGGTTAAGCCCGCGGCAAAAACAACCGATTCGCCTTTTTTCATCGGAAACTCAAAATAACCCGGTACAAAAAGATCTTCAAGATATTCATAGCCCCGATTCAATTCTTTCAGGTACTCAACATCGTAATACCAATCGGGCACTCCCACAAAATCAACCGCTTTGCTGCATTGCATAAACAAATCGGGGTAGCCTTCGTACAAACAGGCTTTTATGCCGTTTTTAGCCTTCCCGAACTTGCGGTTTACAAACATATTTGCCTTGCTCAGCTGATGGATATTCCGGAAAGCCAGAAAAGGTTTTAAGCGCAATGTTGTTGGCGACTTAGCTTCCTCGAGCGTATATTTTATCAGAATTTGTTCCTCTTTTTCAACCAGCAGCCGTTCCTTTGTTAGCACCACTCCTCCAACCCTGTAAGTAATTTTAGGAATGGCATCAAACTCTACATTTTGAATGTATTTATGGCCTTTTGGTTCGTAGGTTCCGCCTTTGTAGCGGTGGATTCCGAGGTTGAATTCGGCCTCGTTTTGTATAACAGTTTCATCAAGCGACGAAAGCAACACATGTTTTTCACCCCCGAAATTTTCGATAGGACATACCAGTAAACCGTGGTATTTCCGGGTATTGCAGCCATTTAACGTGGTACTTAAATAAGAACCGGCTCTGTTTGATCGTAATATTTCTTTGAACAGCGAATATTCAAGATTTACCAGCTGCTCCTTATCAAATTCAAGGTAATGCATATCAGTAACACTTTGGTAAATTGAGTATTGGTTCAGTCGTCACAACGAAGTTGCCTCCACTAAGTTAAGGGATTTAACTCACATTTGCCTGATCGCCACCACCAAATTGCTCAATCTGTACATTAAAATATTCTTTTTCTAACTTTAAATTAAGATACGGGAACCTTTTTTCCAGCAATTCCAATTTATGAAGAAAACTAAGGAGAAATTTGGAATATTCAAGGGATTTTTTGTTGATTGGGCGATGCTTTACAGCATTGCTTATTTTTTGAACTTCACGGGCAATTTCGATACTTTCAGCACTAATAAGTGCCGCTTCAAAACGCGACCAGATGTGCTTTATGGCCACCTCCGAAATATGCAACATATCTTCGGCATAAAACCGATAATCGCGCAGTTCGTCCATCACAATTTCGTACGACGGAAAATACGCACATTTTTCAGCACCAATTTTCTGTATAAGCTGATCGACTGCCAATATCAGCGTTGACTTACTTCGCTGGTTTTCAATGGCGCCGTCTTTCCAGTGCCGGATCGGACTGACCGTAAGCACCACTTTCAGATCAGGATTTACCTGCCAGATTTTTGTAAGCAAACTGCAATAAACATCAACGATTTGTTGCACCGACAAACGTTCGCGCACAAATTCGCGAGCCGGAATTTTATGGCAATTCGAAACCAGTTCGCCACTTTTTTTGTAGCGGTAAATCCAGGCTGTTCCAAAAGTGAGAAACAGAAAACCGGCCTGTTTTAAAAACGTTGCTGAGCTTTTAATACGCGTGTTTATGGCATCCAGGGCCTTATCTTGCACCGTATTCGAAAAACGGCCATGATGACTAAAGCTATGCCAAAGCCCGTTGTGCTCAATAAGGTCACCGGCTGAAAACTGCTTTTCTTCGAGCAACAGCTGCAGCCCGTTGGCCAACGAAAGCGGGTTATACAAAATCCCAAACGGATTAATATCCACCGGGTATTTCAGGGCTTCCATTTTGGCTCCAACATTTTCGGTAAAACACGATCCCATAAACAGGTTTTTCTGCTTATAACCTGTTTGCCACGGAAACTGCGGCACATCTACCAGGGTTTGAAATTTTGTTTCGCTCATTTACTTTACTTTCGGGATATCCACTTTTTTCAACACCAGCGCTGTTCTCGCCGGTAGGTAAAGTCTCAGGTAATGCTGGCTATCCAGTCCTTTGCTTGGCATGGTGTAGTAACTTATCTCCTCATCAATCCGGTCGTGGCCACCAAAACGGCCGGAATCGGAATTCAGCACAATCTGATATTTTCCGGCACCAAGTGGAATTCCGTAATCGGTAAACGACTGCGTTGGATTAAAATTGAAAACAAACAGGAACAGTCCGCGGTGGTAGGCCAGCACTTTATCAGGCTTGTTTTCCAAAACCAAATCAACCGGAGGGATAGAGAGTATCTTGTTCTGATTGATCAGTTGAATCATTTCCTTATCAAAATCATACAGCCAATGAAACTTCAGGTCCTGATCTTCGGCAATGCTCCAAATCCGCCGGGCATGCTGATACGACCAGTTGTTTCCTACGCGCGGAAAATCAATCCATTCGGGATGCCCGAATTCATTCCCCATAAAATTCAGATAAGCGCCACCGGCAGTACTTGCTGTGGCCAGCCGGATCATTTTATGCAGGGCAATTCCACGGTCAACAATCAGGTTGGGCTGATCTTTTCGCATGGAAAAATACATCTCTTTATCGATCAGCCGGAAGATGATGGTTTTATCGCCCACCAAAGCCTGATCGTGCGATTCGGCATAACTTACCACCTGCTCGTCCATTCGTTTCGAAGTTAGTTGATAAAAAATATCGCCAACTTCCCACTCATCGTCCGACTTTTCTTTTATCATTTTTATCCAGAAATCAGGAACGCCCATTGCCATTCGGTAGTCGAATCCCAAACCGCCATCTTCAATCGCGGTGGCCAGTCCGGGCATTCCGCTCATGTCTTCGGCAATCGACAGCGCCTGCGGATTAATTTCTTTTATGAGCTTATTCGCCAGTTTAAAATAAGTGGTTGCTTCATGATCGACATTGGCATTAAAATAGTCGTCGTAATTGGTAAAAGCAATTTCCAGTCCGTGGTTAAAATACAACATGCTGGTAACGCCATCAAAACGAAATCCATCGAATTTATACTCGGTGAGCCAGTAACTGATATTTGACAAAAGGAAATGCAGCACCTCGTTTTTATCGTAGTTAAAACAGTAGCTGTCCCATGCCGGATGCTCACCTTTTCCTCCTTCGTGGAAAAACTGGTAGCGTGTGCCATCGTAATTTCCGAGGCCTTCAACTTCATTCTTCACTGCATGCGAGTGCACCAAATCCATAATTACGGCAATTCCCATTCCGTGCGCCTCATCAATCAGCTGCTTCAGCTCCTCGGGCGTACCGAAACGCGACGACGCCGCAAAAAAGCTGCTAACATGATAGCCAAAGCTCCCGTAATACGGATGCTCCGGAATGGCCATTAACTGAATAACATTGTAGCCGTTGGCTTTTATGCGCGGCAACATTTGCTCACGAAACTCGGAGTAAGTATGAACACGCGCTTCTTCGCCGGCCATCCCCACATGTCCTTCGTAAATCAGCGGTTGCTCGTTGGCACGCCGAAACTCCGGATTCTTCCACTCGTACGGATTTTCAGGTACCCAAACCTGCGCATTAAATATGTGTGTATTCTCGTCCTGCACAACACGTGTAGCCCAGGCAGGAATTCGTTTTCCATGATTTACTGCCCAATGTACATTTAAGGCATACAAATCGCCATGTGCCAGTTGATCGGCTGCAAGATGCAATTCCCAAACACCATGATCGAGGCTTGCAAAAGCGTACTCAACACTTTCCTGCCAATTATTAAAAGTACCTACCAGATAAATATGCGTTGCATTGGGTGCCCACTCGCGAATTACCCAGCCCGATTCGGTTCGGTGCAAACCAAAATACAAATGTCCGGTAGCGAAATCGGCCAGCGACCGTCCGCCGGTAATTTCTCTTTCTTTACGATCAGCAATAATCATCCGGTCGGAAATAACTCCGGCATATGGCTCAAGCCATTTATCGTTCTGAACTAATTTTGGCAGGTATCTTTTCATCTTATTGAAATTTTTCGTTTTTTAAGGTATAAGATGGAACTCGCATGATTTTAATTATTCGCACTTGTGTGATCCGCCATCTGGCGGACTCCTGCTCGTTTCATCAATATGGTTCCTTACTTTTTAGTCGTTCAAAATCCGAATAACTCCTTCGGATTTGTTTTTTAAAGATAGAGAATCAGACGTGAAAATGCAGATTATTAAAAGAAAATGCGCTTCTATACCTCTTCTTTTTCTTTAAAATTCATTAACTGGCTGACAAGCAGACTTCTGTTGCAATGCAGTAAACATTTATGATTATTTAACCGCAAATAATTGCCGGTGGTGCCCGGAACTTGAAATAATGCAGATAAAAATGCAGGAATGGGAAATCCGTTTTTTGATTACTTCAGAAAAAACAAAAAAAACCATGGCGGGGGGCGCCATGGTTAGCAGTTGTAAATTAAATGCTGTTTAATTATAACTTAAAAATGCAAAGTTAACTAACAATTTTTGTACCATAATGCAACCACACCCTAAAAACTTTTATGTTTTACAATTGTTCTGAGGATGTCAAATATCAGGCTTTTTCAACTGGTATTTTGTATTAGCAGGCCGGGAAAGGAACACAAAAGGTTACTTTTAGGCCCTTAAAGAATGACAAATGAAGAAAACCGGATTTACCACTATAGCTCTTAATGTACCCTTCGCCAAACAAGACCCACACAAGGCCCTGCAAATGCCTTTATACGAATCGGTGGCCTACGAATTTGATTCGGCCGAACAGATTGAGGCCAATTTCAGAGGCGAGTATATTGCCCATGTGTACTCACGAACCACCAGTCCAACGGTAGAGTATTTCGAGCTAAAACTAAAAGCACTAACACAAAGCAGTGGAGTACTAGCTGTGAGTTCGGGCATGGCCGCCATTACAAATACAATTCTGGCAATTACCAAAACAGGCGACAATATTATTTCCGGAAATCGTTTGTTTGGCCACAGTTATGCCTTGCTCCAGAATACGCTTTCGGAATTTGGACTGGAAACCCGTTTTAGCGATTTAAACTCGGAAGAAGCAATAGAAAATCGTATCGATGAAAATACCCGCGCCATTTATTTTGAAACGGTAACCAATCCGCAACTGGATATTGCCGACATTGAAATGCTGTCGCGCGTGGCCAAAAAACACGGACTGGTTTTAGTTGCCGACAGCACGATTACTCCGCCCAACGTTTTTAACGGCGGGAAATTTGGTGTGACTATCGAAGTGATGTCGACCACCAAATACATCTCGGGAGGAGCTACTTCGTTTGGTGGAGCCATTGTGGATCATGGTAATTTCGACTGGAACCGGAATCCAAATACCGCCTCATACACCGAAAAATTTAAGGCCAATGCTTTTCTGATGAAAGTAAGAAAGAACGTTTACCGAAATACGGGCGGAAGCATGGCTCCACAAACGGCACGCTATCAAATTCAGGGGCTCGACATCCTTGAGCTTCGGGTAGAGAAATGCTACCAAAACTGCCTGGCTTTGGGCGAATTTATGAAAGCACATCCCCGGATTAAAACAGTAAGGTACCCGGGATTGGAAACAGATGAAAGATACCCGCTGGCGCAAAAATATTTTAACGGAGTTCCCGGCACTATAATGAGTTTCGAGCTGGAATCGAAAGCAGCCTGTTATTCGTTTATGAATAAGCTTCAAATCATTCGCCGGGCAACTAACCTGAATGACAATAAATCGCTGATCATTCACCCACACTCAACAATTTATGCCGAGTTTACCGAAGAAGAGCGCTTAGCAGCAGGTATTAACGACCGCATGATGCGGCTATCGGTGGGCATTGAAAATGTAGGGGATATAATTGCTGATATTGAGGCGGCGTTGCAATGATGCTTAAACACGAAGACGCAAAGACACTATGGATTTGAACTACACTGCGATATACGCGCTAAGCGGCTCGAAACCGCTAAGCGCATTGAATTGGCACTGCTAATTGTAAAACTGTTAACTGCGACTGTAAACCTTAATCGCCAATCAGCATTGAGCCGGGGAACTATTGTCGAGCTACAATCTTCCACCTTTCTTCTTTGTGCAACTTTGTGCATCCTTAGTGAACCTTTGTGGTTTAATTTTTTACCACAAAGAGCCCAAAGTGATCTCCATGTTTCACAAAGTTCTTCTGCAATCTTTAATCGTTAATCAGTATTCGTAATTCTTTAAACACAAAGACGCGAAGACACTAAGTTTTTTTTTGAACCACAATAGACACATAGGACACAGCAGATTTATTGACTACTGTTAAGTTGTTCTATTGTAAAACTGAGAGCTGCGACTGTAAACTTTAATCGCCAATCAGCATTGAGCCGGGGAACTATTGTCGAGCTACAAGTTTCAATCTTTCACCTTTCTTCTTTGTGCAACTTTGTGCTTTCCTTGTGAACCTTTGTGGTTTAATTTTTTACCACAAAGAGCCCAAAGTGATCTTCATGTTTCACAAAGTTCTTCTGCAATCAGAAATCGCCAATCAGCATTCGTAATTCTTTAAACACAAAGACGCGAAGACACTAAGTTTTTTTTTTTGAACCACAATAGACACATAGGACACAGCAGATTTATTGACTACTGTTAAATTGTTCTGTTGTAAAACTGAGAGCTGCGACTGTAAACTGCCAACTTTCTTCCCGGTTCTGCAATCGTTAATCGCCAATCAGCATTCGTAATTCCTTAATCCTTCTTAGTACGCCAACATCACTGTACCATTCTTAACTGTACCTTTTCCATCGTTTAGTAACAGCACATAAATGTAGTTACCGGCGGGTAATCCACCTGAACGGCCAAGGGTAAGCGCGTTTTCAGAAGTTCCCCACCACCAGGCATCGTAGTAAGTTCCCCAAACATCGAGGTTACCGTAGTGTTCTTTCTCCCAAAGTTTAACACCGGCACGGTTAAAGATCATTAGTTTGGCATTCGGATATTTCTGAATACACAGAATCTGGAAGAAGTCGTGAACGTCATCGTCGTTTGGCGAGAATCCTTCAGGAATAAACAGCTCACAATTCAGCTCGGTATCCAGGTATTCCGGATAACCATCCAGGTCGAGGTCGTCGTCGCTGTAATCGCCGTTATCGTTCAGGTCTTCATTTACTGTCAGGTAATCATCATCTTCATCGTTAATATCGCGCCAGTCGCGGGTACGGTCTTCATCAAAGTCTTGCAGCGGTGCATTACTACCGGTCTCGTTGCCGTAATCGGCCCATCCATAATAGGTATCGTAAGCATCGTCCAATCCATCGCGGTCGGCATCGGTGTACCATCTCAATACATCGGCAATACCATTGTGGTCGGCATCATGGCCTTCAATCATATCAAATACACCGTCGTTGTCCGAGTCAATATCCAGGTAATCCGGCATCGAATCGCCATCGGTATCGGTCAACTCTTCGTCGAAAGTAATTACACCACCAATGGTTACGTCGTAAATATCATCCCAGCCATCGCCGTTAGAATCAACTCCTGAAGGCGGAATGTAATTGTGTTCACCCTGTCCTTCAATATTATCCGGTATTCCATCGTTATCCGAATCAATATCCATGTAATCCGGTATTCCGTCATGATCGGAATCGATCAGCCCTACCTGTTCCTCCGGCCAGTAACCACCATTCTCAATATTATCGCGGATTCCGTCGTTATCATCATCAATGTCATTCACATCGGCAACACCATCACAATCGTTATCCGGAACACGGGTGATATAAACCCATGCGGTGTCGCACAAGGATGGAAGTCCGTCGTCGCAGATCGAATACTGGAAACTATCGGTTCCGAAGAATCCATCGAACGGAATGTATTCAAAGTTTCCATCGCCGTCCAGCCAGTTAAATACACCACTATCCGGTTGAGTAATCAGGATCTGGCCTACCGTAATCTTATCTCCGGCATCCGGATCAGAATCTACACCATTTCCAAAATCGTCGCCATACAATACATTACCAAACAACTCGCCACACGGTACTTCAAAGTAATCGTCGACAGCCACAGGAGGCTCGTTGGCCGGGAGTACGGTGATGAATACAATAGCCTCACCACATTCCGGTTTACAAGGAATACCATCGTCACAAATTTCGTAGTAGAATATATCTTCACCCACGAAATCGCGGTTTGGAGTATAGGTAGCAGTACCTGTAGTTTTATCGATTACAACCGAACCATTACGTGGGCCAACCAAAACGCCTAATGATTCCAGATTGATATTCGTTTTCAGGTCGTAATCATTTTGCGTAACCGGAATTTCAACCGGCACATTCACCGCTGTAATTGCCGAGTCGTTTTGTACATTCGGCGGAGTATTACCCAATACAACAAATTCAACGGTACAGCTTCCGACATTTCCGCTCTGATCGGTAGCAAATGCTGTAATTGTTACCGGACTAGCGTCAATATCATCACAATCAAGAATATATCTATCGAGTTCGCGGCTAACAATTTCACAGTTTTCCCACTCCGAAGTGGTCAGCATATCATAAGTTAAGATATAGGTTCCATCTTCTTCGCTAAGTTGTACCGTATCGCGGCCAATACAGGTAATTTGCGGAGCAATGGTATCCAGCACCGTTACAACAGCTTCGCAACTATCTTGTAATCCGTATCCATCGGTAACCGTCAGGGTTACTGTATTGTCTCCCAGGTTCACACAATCAAAATCGGTTTTGTCGATTTCAAGCGTTACATCGGTACAATTATCAAACGACCCGTTATCAACCATTTCTGCTGTTACACCCGCTTGTCCGTTTTCATCGAGGTAAATGGTAACCGGCTGACAAATCGCCTCCGGAGGCAGTGTATCAAGCACTGTAATGGTTGCCATACATTCTGCTGAAAGTCCAACCTGGTCATATACCATTATCCGGGCCTGTGTTCCCGATCCCACATCCTCGCAGGTAATCTCTTCAATTTCAATTACTACCTCCATGTCTTCCGGTGGAGTACAATTGTCGTAAATACTATCAACCATTGCAATGGAGTCCTGAATAGTTAACTGATATTCACCGTTTTCATCGAGATAAACCGTAATGTTGGCACAGAACACCTCAGGTGCCTTGTCGTCGAGAAGCAGGAAGTAAGTGGTATCGCGGCCAATGTTTCCACAGATATCGGCAATGCTGTAATAGTAAATTAACTCGGAACGACCGGGTTCAATGTTAATTAAGGTATCGCGAACGGTAAACGACGATGGATCAATTTCACAATTATCGGAAGGCACTGGTACGCCCGATGCAATAAAATCAGCATAGGTCTGGAAATCAGAAAAAGCAGAAGAGTAACATTCGACGGTATCGCCTTCAGGAGCATTAAGTACCGGAGGAATAGTATCGTGGAAATCGATGGTTTGTGTACACGAATAAACTCTTTCGTAAATATCTTCAATGATGTAGGTACGCTCGATGGTTAAACAGTACTCGCTTGCAACAGTTACATCGGAACTTGTAATGTTATCCACTATGCCAACCGGATTAAAATATCCTCCCATGGCAATAAACTCAGCAATATTGGCTGGTGCAGGGTATTGGGTTACATCCGGGCATTCAAAAATAGTATCGGGCAGACAGCTAAACTCCGGCTCGAATTCCAACAGGGTAACCGACAAGCTATCGTAACAGCCAATCTCATCACTTACTTCCACCCAATAATCACCGGCGTAAAGGTTGGCAATGTTTGCAGTGTTTGTGGTATTACCATCAGGATAGGTCCAGTTAATGGTATACGGTTCGCTTCCGCCAGTGATATCCAGTTCGATACTTCCCACCGGGTTTGGATTATAGCCCTGATCAACGTGATCTGCATACAATTCGATGGCAGGAATAACGGTAACGATCATGGTATATGGCGCTGCATGATAACCCGAATCAGGGTAGAAAACAAACGTAAAATCGCCGGCTTCATCAGTGCGAATAGTATTCGGCAACCAGTAACCCGGAGTTCCGTTTAATGCCGTGTCGGGTAATTCGGATGCAGCAGTGTACTGGCAGAATGGGCCAATAGCCGCAAAAACTAATTCATTGGTTACTTCTATTTCCTGCTCACATTCTCTGGTATTGCCACAGAAATCAGTAACCTCGTAGGTTCGTGTAATAACTTCCGGATTGGGCTTACCATCAGAAACATCGCTTACATGGCGGAAACTTACTATTCCACAGTTATCAGCAAAACTACCTCCTGCGGCTAAAAATCCGGTAGAATCAAGCGGCGGTGGTACAATACCATTGGTTACCGCAAAACCAGGCGGACAACTTATTGTCGGCTCTTCGTCGTCATCAACAATTATCCGATGTGTAGCACTTAAGGTATTTCCACCATTATCCAGTATCGTGTAAGTGCGTACCTCTTCGTAGCAATATTCGCCTCCATTAATAATTTCTGCATCAAGCAGTTTAAAGCTGCTGGTATCCAGCCCCCAGTCTGAGAAGACTTCAACATCAGGCTGTAAGGCCAGGTATTGATCGAGTGAGTACAGGACAGGGAAACTATTCAGGTCTTCGTAACAGATTGTTGTTTCAACCGAAGACATACGCCATTCATTTGGCTCAGGCTCTGTAATTGTTGCTGTAAATATTTCCTCACAACCATTCGTATCGGTTACCGTTAAAGTATAATCACCAGCCGGCTGGTTAATCAAGTCTTCTTCCTCACCAACAATATCACCTGCCTCATTTGTCCAAACGTAGTCATAATCAGGTGTTCCACCACCAACCGAAACTTCTATGCTACCGGTTGATTCACCCATAACACGAACGTCGGTAACTGCAACGAGTGTAATTTGTATCGGATCAGGTTCAGGAATCTGAATACTGAGACTATCGGTACAACCCAATGAATCGCTTACCCATACGGTATATACATCGGCAGTCAAATCACTTATATCCTCGGTAGATGCTCCGTTACTCCATACAAAAGTATAAGGTGCTGTCCCTCCTGAAACCGTTAAATTGATGGCGCCATCAGCATACCCGTAACAGCTTACAGGAATTGAATCTGCCACAAGATCCATTGGCGGACTGATTATCAAATGTAACCTTAAGGTATCGGAGCAGGTTCCTAAATCGGATATATAATCGTAAATGCCAGACGCTGTATAGGTACTGTCGTTTCCGGCAGTCCAGGTGAATGTTTCACAGGCTGATTCATAAATCTCGGTAAGGCCGCCATCAATGATGCGAACCGTTAATGTCAGTGTGGAATCACAACCACCTACTGTTTGATATTCTGAAATATAAATACTGTCAACAAGGCTCGATATTTCCTGGTTTTCCCAGTCGGAAACAGTCTGACCGTAACAAAGAACCGCGGTACTGTCATATGTGAATCCGTCGACAATACTTACCGTCAGGGTCAGTGTTGAATCACAACCTGCTACTGTTTGATGTTCTGAAGTATAAACGCTGTCAACAAGGCTCGATATTACCTGATTTTCCCAGTCGGAAACAGTCTGCCCATAACACAGAACTGCGGTACTGTCATAACTGAAACCATCGACAATACTTACCGTAAGAGTCAGTGTTGAATCACAACCTGCTACTGTTTGATGTTCTGAAATATAAACGCTGTCAACAAGACTCGATATTTCCTGGTTTTCCCAGTCGGAAACGGTCTGACCGTAACAAAGAACCGCGGTACTGTCATAACTGAAACCATCGACAATACTTACCGTCAGGGTCAGTGTTGAGTCACAACCTGCTACTGTTTGATGTTCTGAAGTATAAACGCTGTCAACAAGACTCGATATTTCCTGGTTTTCCCAGTCGGAAACGGTCTGACCGTAACAAAGAACCGCGGTACTGTCATAACTGAAACCATCGACAATACTTACCGTCAGGGTCAGTGTTGAGTCACAACCTGCTACTGTTTGATGTTCTGAAGTATAAACGCTGTCAACAAGGCTCGATATTACCTGGTTTTCCCAGTCGGAAACAGTCTGACCGTAACAAAGAACCGCGGTACTGTCATATGTGAATCCGTCGACAATACTTACCGTCAGGGTCAGTGTTGAATCACAACCTGCTACTGTTTGATGTTCTGAAGTATAAACGCTGTCAACAAGGCTCGATATTACCTGATTTTCCCAGTCGGAAACAGTCTGCCCGTAACACAGAACTGCGGTACTGTCATAACTGAAACCATCGACAATACTTACCGTAAGGGTCAGTGTTGAATCACAACCTGCTACTGTTTGATGTTCTGAAATATAAACGCTGTCAACAAGACTCGATATTTCCTGGTTTTCCCAGTCGGAAACGGTCTGACCGTAACAAAGAACCGCGGTACTGTCATAACTGAAACCATCGACAATACTTACCGTCAGGGTCAGTGTTGAGTCACAACCTGCTACTGTTTGATGTTCTGAAGTATAAACGCTGTCAACAAGGCTCGATATTACCTGGTTTTCCCAGTCGGAAACAGTCTGCCCGTAACACAGAACTGCGGTACTGTCAATGCTTATAGAAGGACTCATTATAATGGTTACCGAATCCACTGCCGGAACACAGGTGCCGTTGTCGGCCAACCCTTCGGCAATAATAAAAAGGGTAACTTCACCATTAAGAATATCATCCGGGCCAAAACTATAGGTTGGATGCAAGTTATATTCATCACTGAATGTCCCGTCGCCGGTACTACCCCAGTAAATTTGGCTATGGTTCCAGGCGGTATCTCCGAACAAGGTATAATCATCAAAGCTACAAAGCGCGACATCGTCTCCAGCACGGGCTTCGGGAAGCGGAAATACCTTCACAGTTCCCTGCTCTATAGTATCGCAGTTGTGTTCAGAAAAAACAGTAACAACAATAGCAAATTCTCCTGGCACCTCCCATCTGTAATCCTGAATCTCATTCCCCCTCGTTGTATCCGTACCATTAATTTCTGTAAAATCAACACCGGAAAGATAAGTGGTATCAGCAAGCTGCCGATCGATAATTTCCCAGTAATACGTGTAACCGGCTTCACCATCGCGGCGATAGGTACGTTCGGCTCCCACACATACCGAATCGATGACATAGCTTTCCTGGGCAGTCACCATCGTGGTCACTACCAGAAGTATCATCATCAGTATGTATTTCTGCCGTTTCATTTTTTTAGTTACTAGTTGTCATTCCGAACGTAGAGAGGAATCTGTTTCATCAGAGCTCTGTTTTTAGTTTCAAGTTCTTTTCTCTCGCAAAGGCGCTAAGTCGCTAAGGTTTTGCCTATCGCTTTTTGCCTGTTCATTCTTTTCACTTTAGTTTTTTCGTTTTATCTACATAAATGCTGTCGTTTAGTTTTTTAATTGCTTTTATAAAGTCCTTTTCATTTAGCACCAGCAGTTGATAACGGGCTATCTCTTTCAACTTATAAAACTGTTCGATCCCGACTCGTTTCTAAACCCATCGAATTCGATGGAATTAAAATCAGGATTATTGAGCACGTCCCACAAACCCAGAAATTCTATGGTATTTCGAGTTCTCATCCAGTTTTGAATGATATAATCACTCCTTTCTGAGTCACTAAATTTGGCCATATCGGTCAGAGAAATATATTCTTTTTCATTTTGTTTGAAAAGCACAATCTCCAACTCGTTTACATTCAGCTTTGTTCTGTCCATCATTCACTTCATTTTACCTTTTGCCTTTCTACTTTTTACTTTTGCCTTTATTAATCCTTAATCCTTTCACTCCCCGGCGCTACCCCTGGCCCCTAAAGGGGAAGGCCGGCGCGTTTTTCCCAATCCTTCTGCAATCTTAAATCGTTAATCATCAATCGTTAATCTCCTCCTTTTCCTTCTGCAATCTTAAATCGTTAATCTTCATTCGTTATTATGATCCTACTCTGTGCTATAATCTTTAAACACAAAGACTCAAAGACACCAAGTTTTTTTTCTCGCAAAGACGCTAAGTCGCAAAGTTGCCTATTGCTATTTGCCTATAATTCTGCAATCTAAAATTGTTAATCATCAATCGTTAATCTCCTCCTTTTCCTTCTGCAATCGTAAATCGTTAATCATCAATCGTTAATCTCCTCCTTTTCCTTCTGCAATCGTAAATCGTTAATCATCAATCGTTAATCTCCTCCTTTTCCTTCTGCAATCATAAATCGTTAATCATCAATCGTTATTATGATCCTACTCTGTGCTATAATCTTTAAACACAAAGACTCAAAGACACCAAGTTTTTTTTCTCGCAAAGACGCTAAGTCGCAAAGTTGCCTATTGCTATTTGCCTATAATTCTGCAATCTTAAATTGTTAATCATCAATCGTTAATCTCCTCCTTTTCCTTCTGCAATCTTAAATCGTTAATCATAAATCGTTAATCTCCTTCCTTTTCTTTCTGCAATCTTAATTCGTTAATCTTCAATCGTTATTATGATCCTACTCTGTGCTATAATCTTTAAACACAAAGACTCAAAGACACCAAGTTTTTTTTCTCGCAAAGACGCTAAGTCGCAAAGTTGCCTATTGCTATTTGCCTATAATTCTGCAATCTAAAATTGTTAATCATCAATCGTTAATCTCCTTCCTTTTCCTTCTGCAATCTTAATTCGTTAATCTTCATTCTGCAATCTATTCTTAAAAATAATCCTTTCTTCACGCATTCGCTAATTCTCCTCTTTTATGTAGATGGGTTGCTGCACCGGTTTCGGGAAAATAACGATTCCCGTACTTGGCTGTTCCGATTCCGGGTACTCATAGGCCTTGCAACCGTCTTCTACACTTATTACCCAGAAAGTGGTTTCACCCACCGGCAATGGTTCGGTAACCGGAATTACCAACTCCGGATCTTCTTCTGCACCATTAAGGTTAACAACACTTGGCGTAACTGCATCGCCAATAGTATAGGTAACGGTGTACGGGCCTCTTCCGGTAAAACGAATGTATACATTTGTTGGCTCGCCAATACAAACCGAATCGGCATAAACCTCCATATCCAGTGACGATTCGGTTACTTCCATTACATACATTTCAATATTATCGGTACACGACACCTCGTCCCAAACATGAATACGAACGTAATATTCGCCCGGAGCCAGACCTGTTACCTCAACCGTACTACCCGCATACTGCCCATCAACAAAATACAGCGCCGGATCGAGCGTAGTAGCCGGATCGAGCACATCGGTTGGGCTGGGCGAGGCGTTATAAATTCCCCATACGAAATGTGTTTCAGGAATATTTGGCCGACTGGTAACACTGAAGGTCATCGTATCGCATTCCTGAATAACAATTTGTGCCGAAGCATGAGCCACAGCCAGCACAACCAGCAGTATTGCCAGGGAAAAATGGATAATATGTTGTTTTAATTGGTACATTCTATTCAGCTACGAGCTTCCAGTCTTTTCTGTCATTCCGAACGCAGAGAGGAATCTGCTGCTTTAGCGTTTTGTTGTTACAGATCTCTCGTCGTTACTCTCCTCGGGATGACAGCTTTTATTTCTTTCGTTTGTCTTTACTTTTTACACCTTCTCTTTTACACTCTTTTCGCTTACCCGAACAGCCGGTTTTTAAGCTGCAAATATTTACCTATTCTTTTGTTTATCCTCTACCGGCACTGGTAAATTGATAAACTTTTAAACTATATTTTTTACACTTTGCCTATTGCTAATTCAATATTCCCGGCGGTAACGCAACGGGCTATAACGTTTCGCCCCTTTGGGGCTATTTTGCCTATTGCCTATTCATTCCAACATCTTCATTCATCATTCCTCTTTCTCGCAAAGGCGCTAAGACGCTAAGGTTTTTTGCCTTTTTACTTTTGCCTTTTGCCTTCAACATTGACCTTTTCCTCCTGCATTCGGACATTTCCCGTGCAGTAGTGGCGGAATGCCTTTGTTGGATTTGGTGCATAAATCGCCCTGTTATGCCTTGTGTGCAGCGCTCTTTCTGTGGTATTTTTATTTTTTACCGCAGAGAGCGCTGAGTACACACAGAGGCTCACAGAGGATTTTTGATTAAGCGTGACAAACCCGTTGGCCGGTGCAAACCGAATTGCCGGTGCACGGCCACGGGGCCCGTCTCGCTGCGCATGCCGGGTAAACCCATCGCGCATATTTAGCAATAGCTGACCTAAAGTCAAGGAAAAAGTAGAAAGGAAAAAGTAAAAAGTATTGGAGCTACAAGCTTCAAGCCACAAGCTGCAAGCTTTTTGCCTTTTGCCTTTTGCTCCCGATGCTTCGATCGGGATTTCGTCCGATTTTATCGGCCTCAACTTTTGCCTTTTGATAGGCGGCGCATTGCCTTTCCAGATGTTGTGTATATTATACTTCACATTTCATCATGTTTTTAAGTTTTTCAATTCTTTGTGGCTTTGCGACTTTGTGTTTTTTCTTTTTCAACACGAAGACACCAAGACACGAAGTTCTTTTCATATACCCTTCCGGGTTTTTCTCTAAAGTGCTCCGTCTACTGACGATTGGATCTTCTTTGAGGCTTTGCGACTTTGTGTTTTTTCTTTTTCAACACGAAGACACCAAGACACGAAGTTCTTTTCATATACCCTTCCGGGTTTTTCTCTAAAGTGCTCCGTCTACTGACGATTGGATCTTCTTTGAGGCTTTGCGACTTTGTGTTTTTTCTTTTTCAACACGAAGACACCAAGACACGAAGTTCTTTTCATATACCCTTTCGGATTTTTCTCTAAAGTGCTCCGTCTACTGACGATTGGATCTTCTTTGTGGCTTTGCGACTTTGTGTTTTTTCTTTTTCAACACGAAGACACCAAGACACGAAGTTCTTTTCATATACCCTTTCGGATTTTTCTCTAAGTGCTCCGTCTACTGACGATTGGATCTTCTTTGTGGCTTTGCGACTTTGTGTTTTTTCTTTTTCAACACGAAGACACCAAGACACGAAGTTCTTTTCGTATACCCTTTCGGGCTTTTCTCTAAAGTGCTCCGTCTACTGACGATTGGATCTTCTTTGTGGCTTTGCGACTTTGTGTTTTTTCTTTTTCAACACGAAGACACCAAGACACGAAGTTCTTTTCGTATACCCTTTCGGGCTTTTCTCTAAAGTGCTCCGTCATTCGACGGTAGTTTAAACTTTGTGTTCCTTTGTGATTTCCTTTGTGCGGCTTTGTGGTACGTTTTTTTTACCACAGAGAACACGGAGTTTTCACAGCGTTTCACAGAGCTTTTTATTCATTCATAGATCTGCAATTGTTTTAAACACTAAGACTCAAAGACACGAAGTTTTTTTGCTTATTGTTATTTGCCAATTGCCTACTTTCTCATTCTAATAATCTAATACTCAAATATTCTAATCTTCTTCATAACCTTTTTAGTCACTGGTCATTTGTCATTTGCCATTGGACATTATTAGAATGTTCTTCCTAATTACTATTGACTAATGACTTCTCCTTCCTGCGCACCCCAAACCCCTAAAGGGGCTATCCTTCACACATACCTGCGCCATTTTGCATTTTTCCTAATGACTAATGACTTCTCCTAACCTGCCAACTGCGACTGATAACTGTTCACTAATTCCTTCAATCCTTCCAACCTCAATCCTTCTTACTTCAGTCCTTCTCCAAATCAGTACTTCAGTCCTTCTTCTCCCGATTGCCCAGGGCGAAGAGCAAAGGGCACGAAACCTTAGCTCCATGCGCTCTGCCCGTTGCGCGCTGCGCTATCTTGTCCCGATTAAATCGGGATTAGGTTATGAAAAAGCAAAGTTCATAACTGTTAGTTTTTAGGTTCAAATGCTTTGTCTCCAGTACCTACTGTAGTATTTGTAGTAATATTCGGTCTTGGAGTCATATCATAAGTTGCTACGTCTGTTGCAGTATTAGTACATGGAGCTGAAGCCACAGGATCTAAATCAGCTAAACCGGGAGTATCGTAACCACCATCAGATGGATCATACATAATACCGTTAACACCAAGAGTAAAGTGTGAAGCAACATCATTTTCAACATTACCATAGTCCAATAACACCCTAACAACAATACATTCTCCTCCAGGACCAACAGCACCAGTTGTAGCTTGTGCATCAACTGCTGTACTAGCAGAATTCCAAGTACCAGTTGCAGCTCCAGATGCACCAAGAATTGCTTGATCTGGATATGCCCATGAAATTTCTGCAGTGGTAACAGTTGCCCCTGTTGTATTATCTTCTACTGAGAAAGTTGGCATCCAAGAATTAACAAAGTTTGCTGCATTTACTGAAAAATAGATATAGTTTTGGCCATAATCCATTGTTAAAACATCACTCGCGTATGAAGCAGACTGAACAGGAGAAACACATTCGTTGGCATTTCCTGATGCTGGTATAGTTCCATCATCAAACATACCCGCTATATCCAAGGTAAATGCAAACGCAGGTTCAATTCGATAAACCTCGATATTATCTGAACATCCATCTTCCCCTTCAACATAGGCAACCAATAGAATAATATTTGATGTGCCATTAAAAGACTGCCACGAAATATCGATTGTAGCCTGATCGTTTCCTGTAGATTGGTTATAAATTCCATCTTCAGCGTCAAGCAAAAATAGGCTTGTACCACCATCAGCCTCTGCTGCAGCTGCTGCAGTGGATATATCATAAGCTGATATAATACCTCCTGTAGTTGTTGCATTATATACAAACCATTGAATATTTCCAGTAGTAACTGTAGGACTTACATTAATACCATATGTGTAAGTTTTCCCCGGAATTGGAGCCAATTCATTATTGTTTGTTACACAAGTTAGAGGCGTTGGAGTCACACAATCTGTTGCGCTTGCATTAACATAGTCAACATCTTGACCATAAGAGCTCGTCCCGGCAAAAATAGCCGCGACAAAAAACGTTAGAATTAAAATTTGCTTTTTCATAATATTAAATTTTTAAAGTTTGCTGTTCTTTGGTTTAAATCAGGCGAAATGCAGTGGAGATATAAACCCTCTCCCGACACGTCGGGATCTCCCTTTTCAAGGGAGAACGGTTCGTGCTCCTGGCAATTCTCCTTTCAATAAACTTCAGAACGTTTTTGTTTTGTTTGTTGATTGACATTTTGGTTTTTAGTTGAGTGTCAATCAGTTTTTTACTTACTAATGACAAGTTGAATTTTTCGCTGTAACCGATACCCCTCTGTCTGTCGACATCTCCCCTTACGAAGGGGAGAAAGCCTAACGGAATGGCCGCTGCATATTCAATGCATTTGCTGTCCTTGTTTAAAACGAAGGGGATGGAACAGTTCCAAATCCACTTATCTGTTTTTCAAAATTTCAATTTTTTCTTCTGCTTTTCAGAAGAAGTTTGGTTTAATTCTCACCCTCTGTCCGTCGAAGCCGGACATCTCCCTCACAGAGGGAGAACTGGCTTTGTTGCTGCTTTTGCAACGATTAGGCCGGCCGTTAGCCAGAGGTATCACCCCCTCCCGATAAATCGGGATCCCCCTGAAGGGGGAACTGGCTTTTATGTAACTTTTGCTTCGAAAAGCAAGGCTACGCGCCAGAGGTTTTGTTCGCTAAATCAAGGGGGCATGCCACTTTTGGCATTTCCCCTGATTTCCTATAATACCGATTAGAAATCAAACTGAGCCTTTGGTTCATTTATTCCCAAAGCCTCTTTTCTTTACTATCGGCATTTACCATTGTAATCTCAGCGTTTCGCTTGTGGCTCAAGCTGAAAAACAATTGGTAGAACAGATGGCCGGGCCGCGGAGAAAGTGGCATTTATTTAAAGTATCGCCTAAATACTTGATGTTGTTGTAGAGAGAATAAACACCACATTTCTCTTTAGCCTCAGGCAACCGGGAAAACCAGTTGCCCTACAGAACCATACTTTCTGCCTACTCTGTTCGGCAGAAAGATTCAATTTTTAGTCATGTTTCATAGGCACATGTTTTATTCGTGTTAGCTACTATATACCCCTCCGTCCGCCAGCTGGCGGACACCTCCCCTTTTAAGGGGAGGACGTTCGCATTCCAATACGAGTCCCGTTGCTGCCGCACGATTGCATCGTGTGGCTTGTCAATCCTGTTACACACGCAATAGTCCGGAAATTTCGGGAGCGCGGTAGCGAGTTGTGAAATCAGGAAGAATGGGAATAATTTATTATCTCCTGTGCCCATGGTTTTCCAAACAGAAAGATGGGCGTTTTTTTCAATTAATTCTGCTCCCGACCCCTTTGGCTGTAGCCATTTCCCCTTTTTAAGGGGAAACAGTTTTGAACCAACAAAACTACATGTCGGATGTGCACCGGTCCGGTTCAAAACCGGCTTCCCTTGCAAGGGAAGCTCCCGACAGGGTGAAGGGTCGGGGATAAAATTACTGTTAACCACGCGATCATCCCAATATTTCGATTGCGGGTTATTATATTTTATTGTTAATAACGTAGCTGTATGCTTCGAGCTGCTAGCTGCGAGCTCCAGTTTCCCCTCCTCAAGGAGGGGGGTACCGCGTTTACAGCGGTGGGGTGGTGCACTAATAGTATTCAAACACCACCTCCCACCCGCCAGTTGGCGGATGTACTCCTCCTGAGAGGAGGAGAAATGTTCGTATTCCATTTCCTTGTTTTGAAATAAGGTAGAAGTTTCGTAGTACGATCGTTTCTTCTCCATAAAATCAGAACTTCCATCGCTGCCGCGCGATTGTATCGCGTGGTTGTTACACATACTCCAAGCTGCCGCAAGCTCCGTTGTACGGAGTGAGGCCGAAACGGGGGGTAAAGCAAATTCTCCAGCATCCGTTAGCTTTTCCAAAACCTCAATATTTACTGCTCCCCGGGTGGTTTGAGCCGACAATTGGCAATCTAAATGCGACAATTGGCAATCTAAATGCAATAATCGGCAGTTTAAGCCGTCAATTGGCAATTTAAATGCGTAAATCGGCAAATTAAGCCGACAATTGGCAAATTCAGTTTTTTCTGATCTTGAAACCTTTAGGGTTTGGGAAACGCCTAAAGATTGGTTGGTGGTTGTCGCTGAAACCTTCAAGTGTTTTTGAAACCTTGAAGTGTTTTCCTCTGCCACGCAATACCATTGGCCCGTAGCCGTGTACACCCACGCGAAAGCCCCGAAATTTCGGGAGCGCGGCAGCAAGGTGCTTGAAACCTTTAGGGTTTGCGAAACGCCTAAAGGTTGGTAAGCAGTTGTCGCTGAAACCTTCAAGTGTTTTTGAAACCTTGAAGTGTTTCCTGATGAATTCACCACGCGATGCAATCGCGCGGTAGCTGTGGCTCGCCAGGATGACAAGTGATCCATGGTTTCTATGTTATTATCGTATCTCATTTTTTAATAGTCCGTTTTAATTACTTGTGGTCGCGGAGTTATGGTAATTTCTTTTCTCAGCTCTTCAGTAACCGGATTACCGTTACAATCTTCAATCCAATAGAGTATGTTGTGGGTAACTGTTTTAAAGGTTACGCCATCGCCCCACAGGTAAATATCTTTTGGTACTCCATCTACAGCATAGTCAGATGGTTGCCCTGTTCCCGAAATATCCGGATGACTTAGGGCAGTTCCGGTAACCGGATCGGGTGTAGCAACAAACTCAATGCGCCACTGCAGCTTACTGATCATCGATAATGAATCGCAGCAATTATCGGTAAGCGATGTTAAATCGAGATCGGTATCGCCCGCAATCAAGGTACGGTAATCGATAGGCGATTTTATCAGGTTCGGATCAACATGACCGAATTGTGGCGTTGGATCGCTTTCATTGTATGTGGCCCAATGCAGTGGATCTACACAGTTTTCGTACGGATCGGCTGTAATTACCGGCGGTTCTTTGTCGGTAACGATCACCAGGTGTTCACATTCATCAAAACCTGAAATATTTTCGGCACGCCAGCTAATGGTAGAAGTACCCACTTTAAACGGGTAATCGCCAATATCGGGTGGACCCGGTGTAGCCTCACTGGCCACAAAAGTACCGGTAGCACCTTCCGTTCCATCCGGGTCGGTAATAGTCCAGGTCCAGGTAATGGGTTGAACACCTTCGTCTAAAACAGGAAGTCCATAATGATCGGTAGAATTTAAAGTGGCCGTACATACGCCCTGATCGGTTGGAGCTTCGTAGGTTGGCGGACAAGTAATATCGGGTGGCCCGGTTACGGTTACAGTGAATGAACAATCGTCAGTCAAACCCGAAGAATCGGTTATTTTATAGCTTATCGTTGTAACACCAACATAATACCTCCTGGGATTCGGCAGAATATTAATTCCTGTAGTTGCACTGGTGTATGTTGTACCATCGGGTTCAACCAATGTCCATTCCAGCACTGGATTCGGACAATTATCGCCATACGTTGGATCAGCAACGGTAATGTTTTCTCTATAGGGCAGATTAAAATCAGCCTGGTATTCATAGTCGCCCGGACAGTTCACAAATGGAGGAAGATCGATTACTTCAACAAGTTGCTCACAGGTATATTCTGTTCCCGAGGCATCAATAATGGTCCAGGTTACGGTAGTGCTGCCAACCGGATAGAATCCACTGGCATCGGCAGTTCCGGTAAAACTATTTACGATGGAATACACCTCGTTACACGGATTAATAATACCCGGAGGCACCGGACTTACATTGGCACCACACTGGCCGGCCTCGGAAGTAACTGAAACATCAATTGCTACATCGCAATCTACCTGAAACTGCGGGGCATCCAGATTTTTTATCCACACCGTATAGCTGCACTCGGCTTTTAACCCGGCGGCATCGGTTACTGTATAATGAATTTGTGTTTTTCCTACCGGGAATGCATAGGTATGTGCCGAACCTGTACCGTTGAATGTACTTCCGTCTTCGAAGGTAAGTACATAGGTAAGCACCGGATTCGGACAGTTATCGCTATAGGTTGGAGGCGTTACCAAACTACTTTCTAAATCGCATCCTCCATCTGTTATTAAATCTTCAACATCGCCCTGGCAAGTAAGTACAGGCAGCTGATTATCGATTACTTCAACAAGTTGTTCACAGGTATATTCTGTTCCCGAAGCATCAATAATGGTCCAGGTTACTGTAGTGCTGCCAACCGGATAGAATCCACTGGCATCGGCAGTTCCGGTAAAACTATTTACGATGGAATACACCTCGTTACACGGATTAATAATACCCGGAGGCACCGGACTTACATTGGCACCACACTGGCCGGCCTCGGAAGTAACTGAAACATCAATTGCTACATCGCAATCTACCTGAAACTGCGGGGCATCCAGATTTTTTATCCACACCGTATACGTACATTCGGCTTTTAACCCGGCGGCATCGGTTACTGTATAATGAATTTGTGTTTTTCCTACCGGGAATGCATAGGTATGTGCCGAGCCTGTACCGCTGAATGTACTTCCGTCTTCGAAGGTAAGTACATAGGTAAGCACCGGATTCGGACAGTTATCGCTATAGGTTGGAGGCGTTACCAAACTACTTTCTAAATCGCACCCTCCATCTGTTATTAAATCTTCCACATCGCCCTGACAAGTGATTGTAGGAGGCTGATTATCGATTACTTCAACAAGTTGAGTACAAGTCGTTTCATTTCCGGAATTATCGGTGATTGTCCAGATTACCGTAGTGATGCCAACCGGATATACATCGTCGGCATTAGTTGTTCCGTTATAATCGTTGCTAATAGTATAGGTAGCAGTAGCACAAGGATCATCAATTGTTGGAGAATCCAAATCCACGGGAGCATCGCAATTCCCTGCTGTGGCATAAACCGCTTCCGGACTATCAGGACAGCTTATTACGGCCGGAGGTATATCGGTGCGCAACATGGTTACAGTGAAGGAACAGCTTGCTGAGTTTCCATCAGGATCGGTTACGGTGTACTCTACCGTTGAAACCCCAACCGGAAACTGTTTTCCGCGAACCGACCCTGTTCCGGCATCATTCAGCGCTCCCGTAATTGTATAGCTTAGCACAAGTGAACTTAGCGGCCAGCAATCGTCGGAATAAACCGGATCGTTGATGGTAGTTGGGATAACATAACATTCATCAGGCCCCATTGTCTCGCTTACATCCTGACAGCCTTCAATTTCGATATTTGGTTGCGTTACATCAACAATTCTTACCGAAAAACTACAGCTGGCAGTTAATCCGGCATCATCAGTAACAGTATAAGTAACAACAGTTACGCCCACCGGAAAAGCGATTCCTGCAACAGTTCCATCTCCTGCACTAACTAATGCTCCTGTTGATGTCCACGTTAGTCGAGGCACAGAACATTCATCGGAATAAACAGGGTCCTGCAGGTTTCCAGGTACTTTTGAGCAATAGTTTTCGGCGGCGGTATCCTGAACATTTGGCGGACATTCAATTACCGGAGGAATGTCATCAACAATAATAAAAGTAGCAGTTGTTGACGCTGAATTATCACAATCGTCGGTAACGGTAAAGGTAACGGTGATACTATCACGGGCACCATTTCCTTCCCAAACTGCAGTAGCCATATTATCCGACCATATCAGTGTTGCCGGATCCTGGCAATTATCACTTGCCGTGGCTCCACCATGATTGGCCAACCACGCCAAATATCCTTCGTGCGTATTATGATCTAAGGTATTACAATCGGCAATACTATTGGAAGCGGGGGTAATTATTGGAGGAGTTGTATCGATAACCACAATTGTAGCAATATCGATACTGTCATTACTACACGGATCAACAGCTTTAAACTCCACATCAAGCACTTCATTACATACCAGGTTAATACCGCCAGAAGTGTTATAATTATCTTCTACATCAATAGTAACGGTATCCCCATATGCATCGACTATAAATGCCCAGGCAGACTCGCGCC
The DNA here is from genome assembly GCF_900111425.1 of Draconibacterium orientale. Lineage (NCBI taxonomy): Bacteria > Pseudomonadati > Bacteroidota > Bacteroidia > Marinilabiliales > Prolixibacteraceae > Draconibacterium > Draconibacterium orientale. The sequence goes on from NZ_FOHT01000009.1 coordinate 35,969, forward strand.
AATCGATAATTTTCTGATCTGCATTCGGGTCGTCACAGCTCAAAAAAAGCGTATCCGGTGGAGCACTTAAACCCGGTTTTGAAAGGTCAAGTACCACTTCAAAGTCGGATGTGGACTCATTACAAGGTAATCCCGACTCATATTCGGTTATTTTTACAGAGTACCAGCCCGGTGTTTCAATGGTATGAATATAACCTGTATGTATTGGTGTTCCTATTGCACCAGTTCCCTCAAACCATTCAATAGTATAGTTGCCAGCCGGAGAAATTACAGGTTCAACATCAATAGGAGTGCCTGCACACATAACAACATCGCCAAGATCGATAAGCGTTTCAATAGGGTCGTAAACATTTACAGTAATAGTATCGCAAATTGTACCATCGGCTGCCTGGCCACATATATACCCGTTAACATCAGCACAAACCTGATACTGTATACTCGAAGGGACATCATCCTTGTCTTCAAGAGGCACAAAAAAGATTGGATTATAAGGATCTGATGTATCCAGATACTTATCATACAAAGGATTAAGTGCCGACCAAACCGGAACAGATTCAAAATCTCCGGTAGTGTGTATTTCACGCGAACAATCTACCCGTGTTTCAATATCTCCGGATTCAATTATTCCCCTGACCGAACGAATTTCATAATCAATGGGGTCGGCTCCCTGTTTACAGTGCGTAAACAAATGGTATTCGCCCGAAGGAAGACATATGATATTTCCATCAGGTCCCTCTAAACTTACATTTTCACAATCGATACGCCATTCTTTTGCATCCTGACCTTTGCTGGTTTTAATTTGTACGCCCACCGCATCATTATCAATAATCACGTTAAAGGAAACACATCTATAGGGATCATTTCCTCCTTCTTCCCACCAAACATCATCCAAACAACAGCGTGCATTTTTATCCTTCCGAACCTTATATTCAGCCCAAATACTATCCGGATCAGGCCTTAAATCGACATCATAAACCACTACTTCATCTGTACATTCCGTACAACTGCAATTAAGTAAATCGGTAACAATAATTTTTTGCTCCAGCTCTGTATAATTAAGGCATTCGTCGTAAAAACGATAGACACGGCTAACACTGTCAGGACAATAACCGGCAGACTCTGCTAAAGGATCAAAAAACGAATATTCATCGTACAGCTGCATGGTTACACTACCCGAACATAAATCGTTTACCTGGTTTAACGAATTTGATGCCAAAAATTGATCTAAATTTTCATAATAACCAGGAATGTCATCCGGACAATTAACCTCAATAATTTGATTAGCAAAAACCACCTCTGGCCCGGTGACATCACTTACTTTGATTTCCTGTGTCGCAGAGCTTTGATTTCCATGTATATCTACAGCTAACCACTCTCTGTAGATAGTATAATTATCAACACAATTCACTGCCGGAGGTCCATAACTATCGGTATATGACAGCTCATCAACTGCACAGTTATCGGTAGCTGTAGCCCACCCGGTATTGTCGGGATGCGTGCTTTCATGACATGCGATTATAGCCGTAGCGGGTAATGTCAATACCGGTTTTCTGTTGTCTGTAACGGTTACCGTAAAGCTGCAAGAGTTCGTATTACCGGCAGCATCAGTTACTTCGAATGTGTTAGTGGTTACTCCAACCGGGAAAGTTGAACCGGAAGGAAGCCCGGTCGTTTGAACAGTTGTGGCTCCCGCACAATTGTCTGCTCCTACCGGAGTAGTATATGTTACCACTGCACCGCAAGTTCCTAATGGTGTATTTGCAGTTAGATTACCGGGACAGGTGATGGTTGGAGGTGTGTTATCAACGATGGTAATCACCTGGGTGAACACTGCTGCTGTGCTATTACCACATGCGTCAGCGGCAGTCCAGGTGTTAGTATAGGTTCCCTCTGTCGATCCCGGAGCTACCGGCACAAATACGCCACTGTTTTTGGTATAACTAATCGTTCCTGCACAATTATCAGAAGCTACAGGAGCTAAGGCTTGTGCTGCTGTAAGTCCTGAACCATCGCTACATTCAATTGTACGATCTAAATTATTGGCGGTAGTTGTCCAGGTTGGTAGGATGTTATCATTAATCGTTATCATTTGTGTTACCTGGATTGAGTTATTACAATCGTCGGTTACACTATAAGTTCGGGTGATTATTTCTGGGCAACTATTTCCATCTGAAACATCACTTACAAATGCCACAACCGGATTTGCTGTACAGTTATCGGCTCCATCGGTTACTACTGTAATATCCGGTGCTGGTACATCTGCTGCGCATTGTACGGTTATTGGTAGTGGGTTGAATGCGGTTGGGTCTTCATTATCAGTTTCCGTGAACACGTGGTCGACAGATACTGTGTTTCCGCATTCATCTTCAATGGTATAGGTCCTGGTGATTACGCCGTTGCAGCTACCCGGTGTGGTTACCACATCGTTTGATGATACAGTAAGGTTAGCAGTGGCCGTACAGTTATCAGCGGCAGCGGCTCCCGGTAAAGCAAGGAATCCTGCTATTGTGGTTGCGGCCGCTGGTTTATCATCGGCACATTCCAGATCTACTGTTGCTGGTGCGGTGGCCGTTGGATTGGTGTTGTCAGTTACCGTGAACACGTGGTCGACAGATACTGTGTTTCCGCATTCATCTTCAATGGTATAGGTCCGGGTGATGACTCCGCTACAACTGCCTGCACCTGTTGTATTATCAACTGATGTTACTACAACATCAGATTGTGCGGTACAATTATCTGCTGCATCGGCTCCGGTCAAGGCAAGGAATCCTGCTATTGTGGTTGCGGCCGCTGGTAAATCATCGGCACATTCCAGATCTACTGTGATTGGTCCACTCGCCGTTGGGTTGGTAACATCCTTAATCGTATAGGTAAATACCCAGTCATGCGAACTTCCGTCGCAATCTTCGTAAGTATAGGTATAGGTTACATCGCCTTCACAGCCGTCGTAGCTTGTTACTTGGTAACCAGACGGAACTATAGGAGTAATCTCGTATCCGCAGTTGTCTTGAACTACCGGAGGAGTTGGTTCTGTTGCCTGATCAATACATTCAACTATAGATGCACCATCCACGGGCATATCCAGAAATAATGCACTCCCGGAATAGGTAACGATATTAGGAATTTTAATTTCACTATCAATATGAAAGATGCTGCCATTTGGTGTTAAAGCATTTCCAAACTGAAAAGTCCCTCCAGTTATATTTTTTGTTCCTGTACCATCAATTAACCCAAGGTCGAGCTCAGAGGTTGCAGTACTTGGATTTTGGAATACTATTGTTCCACCAGAGAATTCAAAATTGCCGGCAGATGTTACCTGCAACGATCCGGTACTGCTTGCCTTGTTTCCGAGCGTACACAAAGTAACTGTACCACTCGAAATTGTTATTCCTGAGGTTAAATTTAATCCATCGGGGTCAAGTGTTCCCGATGCTGAATTATATAATCTACCTGCGATATCGACATCTCCACCGGTTACAATAAAAGCTCCGTCAAATTGCGTGTGTACTTCATTCCCTGAATCATCACCTAAGGTTACATTACTTCCTGCAGCTATCCGAATTAATCCTTCATTAGTTATTGTAAAATCTCCTGTGGCTAATGAGCCTCCAGTAACATCGAATCCTGCCTCATATTCGATATCAAGCCCTATTGATGGATTCACTGAAAAACTGGAACCTCCCGGAATTGTTATAAGACCACTAGTCATTGTTAACAAGCCACTACTCAAAACATTAACGCCACCATTAATTGTTAATAAAGAGGAAAGGCCATCATCTTTATTCACAATTAAACCTTCGAATTCGGTTGTTCCACTAATAGTGGCAGAACCTGGCCCCGTAAATTCAACTACTCCGTTTGTTCCTCCATCGTAAGTGCCATTATTTGTCCAGTCTCCATATACCTGCACAGTTGTACTAAGATTGACACCATGATTTAATTCTCCACCTGATTCAATTGTAATATTATTACAGACTGCAGCTACATCAACAGTAACAGTTACTCCATCCGGAATTATTACATTATCTAGTGAAGTTGGTACTTTTCCACAACTCCAAATCGCTGGATTACTCCAATTACCTGAGCTGGCCGTACAATCTGCCATTCCCGATTTCAAAATAACGTCTTCCGCTTCAACAGTAATTAAATGCTCTGCAACTCCGCGGTTTCCGTTTACATCGGTAATTTCATAAACACGGGTGAGGGTATAGGGGCAATCCGGGTTGCTTTTTGCTTCGGAAGCCAAACGGAAGCTTGAATAATAAAGCTGACAGTTGTCGCTAACCGTACCTCCTGCATTGGCAAAGTCCGACCAGGTGGAATAAGCTGACGGGATATATTGCCCGCAATTGCGTTGAATATTCTCAGGGGCATTTAGCACCGGTGCCTGATTATCGACTACCAAAATGCTGAAATCGAAGGCCAGTAAACGAACACCATCCTCGTAAACCATTACGGTATAATCGCCATCGCTTAAGGTGCTTTGGTCTTCTGCTCCCTGCACAATACCACTTCCGTTTTGTGTCGACCAAACAAAGTTCACTATTCCGGATGTACCATTTACGGTCAGGTCAACCACTCCGGTTCTGCTGCCTTTACAACTAACATCGGTTTTTGAGAATAAGATTTCGGCCTGAGTTTCTGCTCCGGGTTCTAAAAGTACTTCCGGTTCGGTCGCTTCAACTGTGGCTTCATAAGCCATTCCTTCCCCTATTACCTCAATTACATGCTTAACTTCAGATACATTGCCATCATTATCCGAAATACTATAAATCCGGGTTACTGTGTAAGGGCAGGTTATACCGCTGCTGGTTTGGCCCACGTACCTAAAACTTCCGTAGTTAACCGAACAGTTGTCGTTGGCACTTCCGCCTGCCTGTTCAAATTGTTCCCAGGTTGTGAAAGCATCAGGTACCGGTTTTCCACATTCGCTTTCCATAGCCAGTGGTGCAATCATTTCCGGGGCTTCTGCATCGATTACCGTTACGGTAAAACTATGGAAGGCCGTATTTACTCCGTCGCTGATTCGGTATTCAACCCGGGTTGAACCCACAGGAAACTGCTGACCCGAACTGTAATTACTGGTATAAATCAGTTGATCCGGAGGCACACAATTATCGACAGCAGAAGGTTCGGTCCAACTTACATTAGCATAACATTCGCCCGGCAGATTTCGAACTGTAATGTGGCCGGGAGAGCTGATCAGGCGGGGAGCCTGGTTGTCGGTAACAGTAACAGTAAAGGTGCAGTTAATTGAGTTGTTGTAAAGAGTTGCACCACGATAAGTAACTACTGTTGTTCCTTCGTTAAATGTATAACTGCCAATTTGGTTGATGCCAAAACCATTCGAAGTGGCTTCGGTTGCACCGGTCATTTCCCAGCTAAGCGAAGAAATAATGCTGTTGGGATCGGTAACATTTAAGCCGGCGTTGATAACTGCAACGCAGGAATTTAAATCGGTATATAATGCAATATCTTCCGGACAAATAATGCCTGTAGTATCATCGTATAAAGTATTGGCAGGAAACAAAGAGTGCGCATCAACTGATTTTGATAAAAACTCAGCTTCCCCTAATTCACTATACAAATCAGGCACGTAACTCTCCCAACTAAGAGATTTTACGTCCATAGTAAATGTTAAAACAGCCATAATTATTAAAGCTATTTTGAAAGTCCGGCTATGTTGGGTTTCTGTCAACTCAAATAAATAAATTTAGTTTCTGAGCTCCATCAACATACCTGTTGTCATTTCATTTTTTACAACAGCTTACCAGATCCTGTTTTCAGAGTCTGCATTAAAAACTCTTCCAATATTTTCTGGTTTAATCATCACCGGATTTTGAACTTTTAAAGCCCTACTTTCCGGTTAATATTTCTGCATTTTTTCTCATCTTCTATTGTTTTTTGGGTAAAAACACTTCACAGTAATTTATTTTTCATACTATTAAAATTGTTTATTTTCAAAGGTATAGCATGGAACTCGCATGCATTTCAATCATACTCTTGGGTGTAATTTCTTTACATGCTCGTTTCATTTTTTAAAAATATCGTGATCTTAAATAGCTCCGTCCAAAAAAGTCCACATCAAAACCAAAAGTAAATTCAAAGGTTCCGTTCTGATATGGGTATATTTCGTTTGTTGTTATGTCCATTGCAAATCCTACTCTAAACTTATTACTAAACATCCAGTTTCCGGTAAAGCATATGGCGCCACCGGTACGGCCCAATACGCCAAGCCACAGTTTTTCGCGAATCATAAAGTTTGCGGCCAAATCAATCTGCAGTGGCGTTCCCCAGGTGGCTTTAACCAGCATGGTGGGTTTAAATACAAAATAATTAAATGGGTCGAGCGGAACTACATAACCACCGTTCAGGTAAATGGTACGCACCTCGGCACTGGTTGAATAGTTATGGAAATTCTCTTTCAGGTCGTTTTCAATGAGTTTTGGAATGGAGAATCCGGCATAAAAATAGTCCTGGTATATAAATACTCCGAAACCGAAATTGGGAAGAAAACTTAAATCTACATCTTCATCAAAAGCCCTGTCGTACTTGCCATCGGGATATAAAATGTATTCGGTAAGCGGATTTTTATAGTTGGTGAAGCCGAATTTTACGCCCATTCGCATACGTGTTCGGCGCGAAAGATATACTTCGTAGGCATAATCGCCAAGAACGGTTAAGCGTTTCTCGCGGCCAAAAGTGTCGTTCATGATGTTAAGTCCAACACCAACAGCTTCGTTTCGTAGAGGTGAGTGAAATGAAATGTATTCAGTCAGAGGCGAACGGTTAATCCCTGCCCACTGTTTTCTTACTAAAGTGGTAAAACCTATCTTCTCCCACATTCCTGCATATGCCGGGTTAATAATCTGGCCATTATACATATATGAGGTAAAAATAGGATCTTGTTGAGCACCACATCTGAGCGATATTAGCAAGACAAATATCCCTAATACAACAATTCTTTTAATGACGATACAAATTTTCTCTTTACAACTAGGGCAAACTACAACATTTTATTAACAAATGCAACTACATATTGCCCAAAAAGATATTCACATAACCCTATTTAAATCAGGAATTTCGGAACCGCCCCTGTTAATAATCCCAATTTGGGAACTGTTGATAACTCCAATCAGCTTAAAAATGTTGTATTCCCGTCATTTGTTTAAAATACTTCACACCAATACTGATCAGGCCTGGGGCTTTCTCTACCTGTTATCATCACCCCTGTCAAAAATAAGGTCCTGATATAATTTACCGAAAAACAGAATAAAGCTACAAGCACCATGCCCCCTCCAACTATTCGCATCAACAAATCAGTAATTCATTTTTATAATTTGTGGGCGTGGCAAAATGGTTATCGTTTTTTCAACTGTTTCCGACTGATTGCCATTACAATCGATTACCCAATAATAAATTCGATGCTCCACGGGCTGAAAGGTAACACCATCGCCCCAGAGGTAAATATCGGTTGGCACATCGGTTGTTGGATGAACATAAGTTGATGGCTGCCCTGTACCGCTTATGGCATCATGACTTATCGACGTTCCATCGTTCGGATCAGGTGTATCACTAAATTCAATTCGCCAATGGATTGTCATTTCTGTCGAATCACAACAATTGTCCTTGAGCGAGGTAAGATCGAGCGACGTATCCTCAGCATAGAGCGTGCGGTAATCGACCGGGAATTTTTCCAGATTTGGATCTGTATGGTTAAATACAGGATTTGGATTCGAGGGATTATAAACAGCCCAGTGCAAGGGGTCGACACAATCTTCGTACGGATCAGCATCGAGTGTTGGCGGTTCTTTGTCGGTCACAATAACCTCGTAAGAACACTCATCGAAACCCGATATATTTTTAACATACCAGTGAATCGTTGAGGTGCCGGTCTCAAAAGGATAATCAGGAATTGCAGGTGGCCCGGGATTAGCAGCGCTCCCCACAAACGGAGTTGCACTGTTTGTTGCCCCAACAGTGCCATCCGGATTATAAATCGTCCAGATCCAGGTTATTGGCTGAACACCTTCGTCTAAAGTTGGTAATCCGTAATCATCTGAACTTCGGGTAGCCGTACAAACTCCCGGATCGGTTGTGGTTTCATAAACTGGCGGACAAGTAATATCTGGTGGCCCGGTTACGGTTACTGTGAATGAACAATCGTCAGTCAAACCTGAAGAATCAGTAATTTTATAGGTAATTGTTGTTACGCCAACATAATATCGCCCCGGATTAGGTATAAAATTAATACCTGTTGAGCCGCTTTGCGTAGTTGTTCCATCCGGTTCTACACGGGTCCACTCAACAATCGGGTCAGGACAGTTATCGGCATAAGTCGGATCGTCCAACGTAACGTTATCTTTGTAATCTACATTTTCATCAGCAAAAAAGGTGTAGTCATCCGGGCAGTCGATGGTTGGCGGAAGATCTTCCACAATCACTTCCTGCACACAGGTATAAGTTTTACCCGAATTATCAGTTATTGTCCAGTTTACAGTTGTTGTTCCTACCGGGTACGAATCCGAAGCATCATCGGTGTGGTTAAAGTCGTTAATAATAGTATAGTTCGTTGTTGCACACGGATCGTTAATAACAGGAGCATCTACAGTTACCGGGGCAAAACAAGTGCCGGCCACAGCCGTTACCGGATCGGGGCTGTCCGGGCATATAATTACCGCCGGAGGGATGGACAAACGCTCGATGGTTACTGTAAATGAACACTCGGCCGTGTTATTATTTACATCGGTTACCGTATAAGTAACAGTGGTAACACCAATATTAAATACCTGATAAGAAGGCACTACTCCCATACCACTGCCCGTTGTTGCCCCGGATAACACATACGACAATTCCGCATTGGGACAATTGTCACGGTATTCAGGCGGATCAATTGTTACCCCGGTTTTCGAACACTCATTTGCTGCTATCTCTTCACTAACATCGGCAGGACAAGTAATTTGCGGACCTAAATCATCCACAATTACTGTTACATCGCAGGTTTTAATATTGCCCGAAACATCGCGAATATACCAAGAGAAATTTGTTGTTCCCACCGGATAATCGCCGCTGGCATCGGAAGGGTCGCTGCTATAGGGCGAATCGTGCCAAATGCTTTCAATTTCATTACATTGATCATCTAATTCAACTTTATCTAAAGCAACCGTTTTATAGCATACGTAGGTATCCGGAGCCCCGGCATTTACAGTAGCAGGCGGACAACTGTAAACTGTTGGATCAAGCTCCAGGTGCTTAGCCAATACGGTGAAAGTACACGAATCTTTATTGCCTGCCGTGTCTTCAATTTTATATTTTACGGTGGTTAATCCAACATTAAAGTCAACCTGACCATTAACCGAACCCGTTCCGCTACCGGTAGTTGCTCCACTTAGTTCGTAGGTCAGTGTTGTGGTACAAAAACCATCCATCAGCGGCTCTTCAATGTTGCTAAATGTAATGGCACAGGAAGCCGGATCTACAAAATCCTCCACATCATCAGGACAATTCAGCGTTGGAGGAGGAGGATTAGGTATGGTTGCGGTAAAAGTAGCTGCCGAGCAGCCATTGGCATCGGTTACCAAAACGGTATAGGTTCCGGCTGCCAGGTTCGAAGCGGTGGCCGTTCGTTGATCTCCTGTTGCTGCATCCCAGATAAAGGTATAAGGCGGTGTTCCTCCTGTTACTTCCATGGTTGCCGATCCATCGTTTGCACCGTAGCACGATGGGGCTGCAATTATTGGAGAAATTTTTGAAATCACAAAAAGATCGGGCTCGTCAACAATAACCTCTTCACTCGCCGTACAGCCATTGGCATCGGTTACCGTAACCGTATAAGTACCTGCTGATAAATTGTTGGCAATTGGGGTCGTTTGTCCATCGCTCCATAAATAGGTGTATGGTTCAACAGTAGTTACCGAAACCGTTGCTGTTGCCGTACCGGTTGCCCATCCATGGCAGTCTGGTATTGTTGACGATGTGGTAATTTCAAGCGAATTATGAATGGTAATATAAAGTGTATCTTTGTGGGCTTCGCAAACCCCGGTTGGATCGTCTGTACTCAAAATCAGTTCGGCAATACCGGCGTCAATTTCGGCCTGACTTAAAGTATAAGTAGCATTTAGGGTATTGGCATCGGGATTAAACGTTCCTCCACTGCCTGTCCAATAACCCGATGTAGCCGAACCTCCAATTGTACCATTTAAATTTACTACCGGATTGGCGGTACATACAAAATCGTCGGGTCCGGCGTTGGCAATTGGCGCCTCATTGAAAGGTACAGTAGTAGAATCAGGCAGGATTTCGCAACCATAACCATCCAGTGCTTCTAATTTATATTTTCCGGCATTTGCTGAACTAAAATTCGGAATAAAAGGATTTGGCTCGTTTGAAGTCCAGCCATTGGGGCCGGTCCACGAATAAGTAATGGGTTCTTTGCCATATTGCGAATTGGAATACAAAAAGAGTGTATCTCCTTCACAAACATCATCAAAAGCCACATCAATTTCCAGTGGGAACGGATCGAAGGTACCAAAGGAGATATCATCCAAAGCAAAATCATTACCCCCTGCTGCCGGCTCTACGTTTCTGATGCGCACTGTTATTGGTCCGCTTACATTCCCTGAATTCCAGTTGGGCTCGCTGTAAAACCGAACCCATCCATTATTACTGTTGTCTCCTACACCTCGATTTAAACGGGCCAAAGAACCCACCAAAACCCCATTTACTTCAAATTGCAATACCGCATCATTTCCCGCGCTATTTAAACTCATGGCCCAGGCCGAGAAATAATAATTGGTATTGGGCTGAACATTAACCGTTTGCTCCCAAATTGGAGTACCGGCATTAACGTTACCGTTCACAATCATAAAATATCCACTTCCCGAAGTGTGGTCTTGTCTTCCCCAGAAATTCGTGTGGTAATGACGCGCATTTGTTCCTACCCCATATAAACCTTCAGGCCATAAAGAACTCCAGGGAGTTCCGTCTCTTGGAGCATCGCTTGGAGGGTTATTTAAGTAGGGTTCTACAAATCCATAATCGGAGCTAAAACCGGTATTGCCTGCTTCAAAATCGCCATTAATTATAAGTTCATTCGAAACGGTTAATTGTGTTGTCGCCGAACAGCCATTGGGATTGGTTATTGTAAGGGTATATACATCTACAATATCAACAATTAACTCCTTATCGGTGCCGACCACATCGCCGTTCGAATCTACCCATGAGTAACTGGCCCCGTCGGCACCTCCATAGGCCGTCAAGAGCACCCTGCCCTCGTAAGCACAATAATCAGGCGCAATTACCGGATCGGGTGTTTCGCAAATATCAACAAATACGGTATCGCGCCCCGGGCAATTGGTATCCGGATCAACATAAGTAACCACAAATTGAGTGGTATCAGTTATGGTAACATTTGTTGGATTAGCTACATTTGAAGTAAAACCTGCCGGTATCGATTCCCAACTTACATCAACCGCTGTGCCGGTGCTGGTTCCGGTTACAGTTACGTTATCGATGGCCCAAAAATAATCATAAGTAGCATAATACCTGAAACGAATATATAAAGTCGGTTGTCCAATGTAGGCAGTTAAATCAATTGTTTCATGTCTGAAATTTGTTGAACTTCCCCTATCCGAATTAAATTGCTGAACTTGTGTCCAGTTTGCCCCATCGGTAGAAACCTCAATGTTTGCATAATCTCCTCCGTTATCTTCATAATAATGATAAAAATCCAACTCCAAGGAATTATATCCAACGGTACTAAATGCCGGGCTTTCAAGTGTTGTTCTAGTATAATCACTCCACCATTCCTGATCATCACTATTAGATAAATAAAACTGTGAATCATCATTCGAACTAAACCTTACTTCCCCCCAATATGCAGAATACCTATAACCCTCCGGCCTTAATGTCCATGCGGCCGCGGCTGGATCTCCCCCTGATGAGTTATTGGTTGTTCTCCAGCCACTGGCACTGCCGTTAAAATCTTCAGACAGGAGCGTTCCCGGCAATGGAGTACCACCAGAAATATCAGAAGATGAATACAGGTTAAACGTTCCACCCGGACAAACACAATTCACATCGACACTTGCTGTAACCTCAGGTGCAGGAGTTACCACTACAACTACCGGATAGGTAGCCGGGTTTACACAATCATTGGAAGTTAAGGTATATTCGTAAGTAACCGCAACAGGATTATCGGTAGTATTAACAAGTACTTCGTTAATATCGCCGGTTCCCGAAGCTGCCGGATTACTTATTCCTGCCACCGCAGCCCGGGTCCATGGGAAAGTGGTTTCCGAAACATCGCTGGTTGGAGTATAAGAAAACAGGCTTTCACTACAAACACCATCAGGATTTAAGGTACTGGTTAATGATGGTGCTGGGGTTACCATTACCACCACATCTTGTGTGTTGGTGCAACCATCAGCTTCCAATGTATAGGTATATACAACCGGAATTGGGGCCTTTGTGGTGTTTATCAGATACTCGTCTATTGCATCCGTTCCTGTTTCTGCAGGATTATCAATACCGGCAATGGCTGCTCTGCTCCAGCTAAATGTTGTTCCCGTAGTTGCACTTGCGGGGGTATATGCAAATGCATTGTTACTACAAACACCCGTAGGTGTTAAGGTGCTGCTTAAATATGGTTTAGGACTTACAGTAACCGTTGCGGTTTCGTTAAACAGATGGGTACATCCACCCGCTTCGTAAACACTTACAAGCTTGTAGGTAAAATCGCCATCGGTATCGGTGGGCACGGGCACATCAATTGTATTTCCCGCATTGAGTTCCACATCCTGATTGGCCCCGTCGTTAATGGTGTAGGTAAAAATATATGGTGCAGTTCCGCCATTAACGGTAAAAGTAATATTTGGTTCCTGGTCTTCCTGGCAAACGATTGTATCTTTTTCAATGCCTGCAGTAAGGCCCGGTTTAACTTTCACTACAATATCCATGGCAGCACCAGGGCAGTCGCCATTTTCAGCATAAATTCGGTAGGTAACTGTTGCCTCACTGAAAGTATTATTTACCAATGTTTGTGTAATGGTATTTGTGCTTTCATTCACTCCGTCGGCCACTCCACTCACACTTCCGGCAGGATCTACTGTTGCAGTCCAGTTAAAGGTAGAGCCTGCCAAATTACTTCCCAAAAGAATGGCTGTTTCTTCACCCGAACAAATGGTTTGGAAAAGCGGAGAAGCCGAAACACTGGGTGTAGGATTTACGGTTATCTCAACATTTAAAGGCTCGCCCGGGCAGCCATTATAAACCGGGGTTATGGTAACAATTCTGGTACCTGCATTTGCTGTAAACGATGGAATTTCAGTAACATTATTTTTATTAAACAGCCCGATATCCTGCCCCCCTGTTATATTGAAGGTAACCGCCGCTCCCAGGTTACTGCTTAGCGCAACAGCCGGAGTGGTTTCGCCCTCACAGTATTCCATTGCCGCTATGGGATTAACTGTTGCAACCGGGTTTACATCTACTAAATAGCTGGCCGTTGCCGTATTATTTCCACATGCGTTGTTTCCGGTAACTGTTAAGGTTAAAGTAACCGTATTTCCGGCATCGGCAAGCACCGAAGTATAGCTGGGACTTAATGAATTACTATTGGTTAAGGTACCATTTCCATCGTGTGTCCATTCAATTGTTCCGTTATTGGCATTTGCTCCGCTAACGGTATGCGTTTCGTCGATACAAATTGTTGCACTTCCACCGGCCGATGCTGTAGGTGGCAGATTATCGGTTACGGTTACAACAGCAGGACAACTTGACGGATTTCCATTATTATCGGTTACGGTAAGCGTTACGGCATTTGTACCCAAATCGGCACAGGTAAAATCATAGCGATCTAAATCACGGCTTGCAATACCACAGGCATCATACGAACCGTTATCAATATCAGCAGCAGTAATACTTGCATTTCCGGTTTCATCTAATTGAACCGTAAAATTTTTACAAATTGCTATGGGCTTAGTTTTATCTTCAACGGTAACAGTTCCCTCGCAGGTCGAGGAATTTCCGGAAGCATCGGTAACGGTTAAGGTAACGGTATTCGTCCCTACATCTTCACAGCTGAAAATAGTTTTATCAATAGTAACACTTTTAATAGAACAGTTATCCGAACTTCCGTAGTCAATGTCAGAAGCAGCGATAACCGCTGTTCCACTTGAGTTAAGCTGTATGGTAATTTCGCGGCAACTGGCTGTTGGGTTGATGTCATCAACGATTTCAACAGTTGCAAAACAAGTATTTGAGTTGCCATGCTCATCAGTAACCGTTAATGTTACGGTATTGGATCCCACATCGTCACAGGTAAAATCAGTTTTATCCAGAGCGAATACCAGGTTGGCTTCCTCAGTACAATTATCGGTACTCCCGTTATCGATATCGGATGTTGTAATTGAAGCGTTGCCTGTAGCATCTAATTGGATCGTTAGGGGTTTACAGATGGGGGTTGGATCCTGATCATCGATGACTGTTACATCAAACGTACAATCAATGGTACGCGAGTTAGTATCGGTTGCCTCGGCCCGAACCGTAGTCGTTCCTACTGGAAACTGGTAAGGGAATGTGATTTCTGTGGCGCCTATATAATATTTGATATCGCTTACTGAACAGTTGTCGGTCGCTGTTGCTACAAAACTCTGCGTTGAGTAACATTCTCCCGCGTCTGTATCGTAAGAGGCAAGTACCGTTGGACAAGTAATTACTGGATCCTGATCATCGACGACTGCTACATCAAACGTACAATCAATGGTACGCGAGTTAGTATCGGTTGCCTCGGCCCGAACCGTAGTCGTTCCTACTGGAAACTGGTAAGGGAATGTGATTTCTGTGGCGCCTATATAATATTTGATATCGCTTACTGAACAGTTGTCGGTCGCTGTAGCTACAAAACTCTGCGTTGAGTAACATTCTCCCGCGTCTGTATCGTAAGAGGCAAGTACCGTTGGACAAGTAATTACTGGATCCTGATCATCGACGACTGTTACATCAAACGTACAAGTGGCAGTGTTTGATGCGTTATCTGTAATTGTCCAAACTACCGTGGTTGTTCCCAGCGGGAAAACTGCGCCGGCCAATGTCGAGCCTGAGTTAAAGTCGTTCAACACACTCGCGATGCCGCAGTTATCGCCTGTCGCAGTTGGATCAAACTCTGTGCCTACAACTGTATAGTTACATGTTCCGGCATCTGAATCTTTTGACCGGTTGGCCACGCAGCTAATCGTTGGATTTTCATTATCAGTTACGGTTATATCAAAACTACAATCCACACTACCACAAACATTAATAGCAGTAACCGTAACCGTAGTAGTACCCAAATTAAACGAAGATCCGGAGCCGGTACCATTACCACTTCCTATAGTTTCTCCTGAGAAAGAATAAGTTAAATCAGGTGCTGGAGTACCAGTCGCTGCAACGGTATAATTTACATTTGCTGCACAGGTTCCTACTATTGTGTTGGCCAATATATCTGTTGTCTGACAAGTAGTAAATGTAGGAGGTGTATTTACGGTAATAGTAACAGTAGCATTTGCAATAAACCCATTACCATCAGTAGCTATAACCTTATAATCTCCGGCATCGGCTGTTGTTGCGTTTGAACGTGTTGGGTTTTGATCTGTGGATGAAAAACTATTAGGCCCAGTCCAAGCATAAGTAAATGGTGCATCGCCGGTTGGGTTAGAAGTTAAATTTATTGCATCACCTGTGCAAACTGTATTTTGAACAGCTCCTGCAATTACCGTTGGATCATCAGCCGTAATTCCCGAAATATTAAGATCCCCGGTTAAGCCATTAAATGTAACTGTATTTCCTTCGGCTACATCTCCTTTTATCCAGCCCGTTTCGTTCCATGCTCCAGCCTTGATTTCAGACTCTGTTCCTACAATATCGGCCGGACGATAGTCTGCACTAATGTTATAAACAGGATATGTAATTCCTGTTAGTTCCACGGTCCAGTAGCGTGAAAGGTAATTTGAGCTACTAAGGTTGTCTGCAAACTTGCCATCGGTAGTGGTAACTTTAATGGAAGCATTTGAAGAGTATGAAGTAGCAGAAATTGTAATCTCAACAGGGATTTCATTCCCGGCACCGTCAGCCAGAATAAAAGAGTAAGTACCGTTAGTACTAATTGTTCGGGTAATTTCGAGTTCAGCGTTGTTGGCGGTTGTGATATTTGGAAGATCAATAGCACTAATAATTTGGTAGGTATTAGCTGTTCCATCTCCAAAATGAAATACTCCGTTGGTAATTGCTTTTGTTCCATCACCGGAGACTTCAGCAATACCTAAATCTATGGCTGTACCACTTGTACTATTGGCATGAATTATATTTATCGTGCCTGCTGCAAAATCAAACGCACCCTGTTGGGTAACGTTTAAAGCTCCTGTACTCGAAAGTCCATTGCCAACAGTGGCCAGGTTGATTGTACCTCCTGAAATATTGATCCCTGAAGGGATGCCAGTGGCCAGCGTTCCTCCTGCCGAATTATGCAAACGCCCAGCTATATTCACAGTTCCACCCGACACTATAAATGCTCCATCGGTTGACGTTTCGATTGAATTTCCAGCACTATTTCCGAAATTAGCAGTTCCGGAAGATACCTGAATTAATCCCTGATTACCGATTGTAAAGTCTCCGGTATTTAGCGTAGCACCATTCACATGTATTCCCCCTTTCTGGGGAAGATCAAACGCATCACTTAGAGTGTAACTACCAGTTGATAACACCAAAAGCCCACTACTAAATGTATAGCTACCCAGTGAAACTGCTCCTACTGAATTTATTTCAAGTGAGCTGGAAACATCTGAACCTTTATTCAAGATAAAATTATTGAAGCTAGTAGTTGAACTTCCACCGATAACTGCATCTGCAGAACCTGTAAATTCAATCGTTCCGCTTCCGGATGAATAGATACCGTTATTGGTCCAGTTGCCATATACCTGCAGTGTAGTTGCGCCACTGTGATCTAAAGTTCCACCAGTCTCGATTGTAATATTATTACATTCTGCAGCTGCATCAACTGTTACTGTAAAACCTGAAGGAATTATAACATCATCCTCAAAATCAGGTACACAGTTGCAGTCCCAGGTAGAGGCAAGGTTCCAATCACCTGTTGCTCGTGCAGTAATCGTTCCAGCTGTTCCGGCTCCCGATTTCAAAACAACCTCTCCCGCTTCAACAGTAATTAAATGTTCGGCATATCCTCTGTTCCCATTTATATCCGTAATCTCATAGGTTCGGGTAAGGGTGTAGGGGCAATCCGGATTGCTTTTCGATTCGGAAGCCAAACGGAAACTTGAATAATAAATTCGACAGTTATCCCATACAGCGCCTCCTGCATTTGCAAATTCCGACCAAATGGAATAAGCAGCCGGTATGGTTTGCCCACAATCCAGCGTAATATTTTCGGGTGCGGTAATATGAGGTGCTTCATTATCAGAAACTAAAATACTAAAATCGAATTCCAACAAAAGATCTCCATCCTCAAAAATCCTTACAGTATATTCTCCATCACTCAAAGTTGTTTGATCTTTACGGCCCTGAACAATTCCGTTTCCATTACTCGTTAACCAAACGTAACTTAGTGCACCACTTGTACCACTAACTATTAACTTAACAGTTCCATCATTTCCGCCTTTACATGTAACATCGGTTTTTAAAAAGGCAATTTCTGCTTGATTAACCGCTCCTGCCTTTAAAAGTAATTGCGATTCTTCGGCCTTTTCTTTGGTTTCAGAAACCATACTTTCACCTAGTACTTTAATTACGTGTTTTACTTCGGTAACATTTCCACTAACATCGGCAATGCTGTAGGTACGGGTAATGGTATAGGGGCACCGGATAGCACTGGCTATTTGCCTGACATAACGGAAGCTTTCGAAATCGACAGCACAGTTATCACTTACTTTTCCACCGGCTTGCTCAAACTGTTTCCAGGAAGTAAAGGCATCTTCAACTTCTTCGCCACACACAACAACAATGGTTTCAGGTGCGGTTAATTCCGGGGCTTCGCGGTCAACCACCGTTACTAAAAAGCTATGGATTGTTTCATTTAAACCATCACTAATGCGGTATTCCACATTGGTTTCTCCAACCGGGAATTCATCACCCGGTTTGTAATTCGACTTACTAATTAAATTTTCTGTAGCTACGCAATTGTCGGTCACGATGGGTTCGGTCCAGTTTACGCGGGCGTAGCATTTTCCGGTGCTATTGGAAACCGTAATATTTCCCGGAGAAAAAACCAGCCGGGGTGCCTGGTTATCGCGAACAGTAAGCGTAAATGTACAGTAGATAGGGTTGTTGTTTCGGGTTGTGCCCTGGTAGGTAATCCGGGTTGTTCCTTTGTTAAAAACATAAGAACTAAGCTGATTAACTCCGCTGCCGGGCGACTGCGCATTGGTAGCGCCCTCCATTTGCCAACGTAAGGTAGATATAATATTTTCAGGATCGGGTAGACTTAATCCGGATGTTACGAGCGCATCGCAAGAGTTGAGATCGGTGGTTACAAAAGTATTTTTGGGATAAACAAATGCTGCGGTATCCTGATCGGGCATAGCCAGTGGCACAGCACTATTCCTTTGACTGGTATTGGCGTCAACAGCATTATTATTGGCTGTTTCCAACATTTCAGGCAAAGTATTACACAAAGATGCAAGTACAAAATTGTTTGATTGTTTGTAAGGAAAATGCGCAGAAGAAAGAGCCTCAGAAGCCAATAAATTGCTGGTGACAGGCTTGGACACGACAATAGCATTGACACATTCTGCCGAATCTATCTCCATATTGTGTAGGAAGATTGTTGAAGCAAATAACAACAATATCTTCCTTATTGAGTTATAGTAACATTTCGTCACCAACGCTTCCCCCGGGTTAATCTTATTTCCTGTGTTTTCTGCTGAAAAAGATCAATCTAAAACACAACCTCTTTCACTAACAAAATACACTATCCTTATAAAAGCTCTAAATGTAACTAAAATTGTATTCTTAACAACAACATATATTCTGTAATTAACTTTTCTGAAGCAGGATCAATAATTTAAAATGCCGTTTGTATTTATTTATGCCTCATTAATTTTCACCTCTGTTTTCGGTTAACCAAACCTGTATAATAAGCTTAAGATTGAATGAAATTCAAAAAAAATAAAGAACTAAGGAGTTATGAATAATGAGTAGAGAAAAAAAGCAAAATCAGTCTCAATACTCAAATCTCTGTACTCAAATCTACTTCCTTTTATAATGGAAATTTATAGAAACTAAAGTAGCTGCAATGAATTGAAAATCGCTGAAAGCAAATTTCAGGAGGCTTATCACTAACCAGAAAATAAAATGGGTTACCAGGTAGCTATCTGGCTGTATTCTACAACACTCAGCTAATGCAAAACCGGTAACCTGTTATTGTCTATTCTTAACCACTTCGGCAAATACACGCAAAAAATTACCGCCCCAAACTTTAGCAATTTCCTCCTCGGTGTAACCACGTTTCAGCATTTCGGCGGTAATGTTAGGCATCTGGCTCACATCGGCACAATCGGCCAGTCCGCCACCGCCATCAAAATCCGATCCAATACCCACGTAATCAACTCCTACCAGATTTTTTACATAGTCGATATGATCTACACAATCGGCAACCGTTGGCAATTGCTTGGGGTATTTCTCATCCAGTTCGCGCCAGTGTTTCCGAACTTCTGCCTGCTCCTCTTCGCTCATTTTTGCAAAGCGGGTATTGAAAATATTCCTTATTTCCTGTTCTTTCTGGTAACGAACAGTGGTAGTATCGGGATCTTTAATATAGTCGTCGAGTAAACAAATTTGAATTACACCGCCATTTTTGGCCAGTGCTTTTATCATATCATCCGTCATGTTTCGCTTATGATGTGCAATAGCACGCACGCTGGAGTGCGAAGCAAAAACCGGCACCTTGCTCATTTCCACCACATCGTAAAACGATTTGTCTGAAATATGCGAAACATCGATTAACATTCCAAGGCGGTTCATTTCTTGCACTACTTCTTTTCCAAAAGTACTCAATCCATCATGTTCGGGGCCTTTTCTATCGGTTGAAGAATCGCATACATCGTTATTCGACGAGTGACAAAGCGTGATGTAACGAACACCTTTATTGTAAAACTCCTCTACCCTGTCGAGCTTCTGCCCCAACGGAAAACCATTTTCCATTCCGATGTAGATAGCGCGTTTTCCTTGTTTTTTAAGACGAGCAACATCTTCCGGAGCAGTGGCCACCTCGGCCATATTATTATATTTTTGACATACCTCCTTGGTTTTCTCAATCATCTTATTCGCCATTTCATAAGCATTCTGCGTATTCTCTTCGGTGCGAGGGCGCTGGCTGGTAAATGCTGCAAAAAAAATGGCATCCAAGCCACCTTCTTCCATTCGCGGAAAATCAACGCGGCTACCCGGTGCTTCGTTTTTTTCACCTACATCCAGTCCTCTGTCTAACAGCGCCATTGGTGTATCACAATGTGTATCAATTGTTATTATACGTTTATGAACTTCCATTGCTTTTCCATCTTTACCTTCACAAAATCCATTTAATCCGGCTAACAGTCCCCCAACCATCAGCAAAAAAGAACAAGCCTTACCCATTATGAAATGTTTTTGATTTTAAACTGAAAACAATATTAACAAATGTATTTTAAAACAGGCCCTACTCTATCAAAAAGAACCTCTCTTAGCATTAAAATACAAACTTTGTTAATACCACTCCTCATCACAACTGCAACAGACAAACACCAGTTTTGATCGTCAGCCCTTAAAATCTTTAAATTTTGTCTTGTATATTTACCCGAAAAAATTGCGAATAAACAGAAAATATAAATGGCTCCTTCTTCCGTGTTTAGCGGGAATTATTTTTGCCCTTACCCTTCTTCTTCGCCAGTTTCCCAACCTTGTTGAAACCTGGTATGCACAGCGACTCTATCCATTTATAGCTTCGTTACTTTCAACCCTTTCTTTTATTTTTCCCTTTTCGCTTGCTGATATTTTTTATGCGGCATTGTTTTTACTCCCTTTAATCCTGCTTGTTCTGGTTTTCACCAAACGGATAAAATGGAAAGCTGCCGGAAAATTTTTGCTGAATGTTCTGGCCACAGTATATATCCTGTTTTATGTGCTTTGGGGTTTCAATTATTTCCGTTTGCCCTTACCCGACCGGCTTGGAATAAACGACCGCGAACCCGATACCGAAGAATTTGTGCAATTTATTCACCGGTACACCTCCGAATTAAACCGGCTACATTGCGATTTTGACAGCATTGACAAGACTGAAACCGACCGCTTAATTGAAGAATCGTACCAACAACTGGCACCGGTTTTACAGTTTGAGTACCCCATGGGCAAGCGCCCCGACAAAAAAATTACTTTCAGCAGCTTTTATGCAAAATCAGGAATCACCGGTTACTTCGGGCCATTTTTTAACGAAGTGCATGTGAACAAAATGATTTTGCCCATTGAATACCCTTTTGTTCTGGCGCACGAAAAAGCACATCAGCTGGGTGTTACAAGCGAGGCCGAAGCCAACTTTTACGCGTGGCTGGTTTGCACACACAGTTCGTCGCAACAAATCAGGTATTCGGCGAAACTGTTTATTTCATTTCATTTTTTCAGACAGGCTAGAGGTTTGGAAGAGTATAAACAGCTTGTTGCTGAAATCTCGCCCGAAGTGCAGGCCGACATCAACAGAATAAGTGAACATTGGAACCAACTGCGCAATGCAACCATGGACAAAACAGCATCAAAACTCAACGATGCCTACCTGAAACACAACAATATAAAGTCGGGGATAAAAGATTACACCGGCGTGGTTGACCATGTTATGAACTTTACGTTAGATTCAGCTTTTCAGCAACGCCACGGACTTGCGCCCCATTAAAATCATTTATTTTTACAGCGATTAACAAAAGTTGGAAAAGGAAATGAAGTAAAAACCTCCTGTTTCCGACTTCAAACTTTTTATATGAAGCTAACACCGATTTCTGCCGGTCATTTTCATTGCGATGGAGGAGCCCTGTTTGGCGCCATTCCAAAAGTATTGTGGAACAAAGTTTACCCGTGCAACGACGATAATTTTACCCGATTAACTTTGCGTTGCTTGCTAGTTGAAACCGGTGAACGCAAAATATTGATCGAAGCCGGAATTGGAAACCACTATCCCGAAAAACACCTCCGAAATAATGGCGTAACTTCGGTTGATGCGTTGGAAAAATCATTAGCCGAAAAAGGTTATTCAGCTACCGATATTACTGATATATTTTTTACGCATCTGCACTGGGACCACTGCACCGGAGCCGTTAAAACTATTGACGGCAAACTGGAATTAGTATTCGCGAATGCCACTTTGTGGAGCAGCAAAACACAGTGGGAACATGCCAAAATTTCGAATCCGCGTGAACGGGCAGCTTTCCATCGCCCGGTGCTGGACTTTATGATGGAATCGGGAAAATTAAAGCTGATTGAAAAAGAAGGTGAATGGCTCCCCGGCTTTGAGATAAGACTATTCGATGGCCACACCCCGGGGCAAATGCTGCCCATCCTTCACACCGAAAAACACGTTTTTGTTTACACTTCAGATTTAATTACCACTGCGGCAAACATTCCTCTGCTTTGGATTTCCGCTTACGATCTTGATCCGGTGAAAGTGATGGAAGAGAAAGGCAAATTTCTGAAAGAAGCTGCTGAAAAAGACTACATCCTGTTTTTTGAGCATGATTATTATACCGAATGTGCCTCGGTGCAGGAGACCGAAAAAGGTGTGCAACTGAAAGAGAAGTTTAGCTTAGCAGAATTGGGTTAAAACAAATTTAGAACTCAGAAAGCAGTTTTCTGCGATCATCTGTTAAATCAGTGTCATCTGCGTTCAGTCTTCACCAGTTCCTTAGTAGAAAGCAAACCACAGGCCGCATAAATATCCTGGCCACGCGACGCACGAACAGTGGTAAGAATTCCCTTTTTATTCAGTGCATCTTTAAATCGCTGAATGGTTTCTTCACCCGGACTTTTTAACGGTGTTCCCGGCACGGGGTGAAAACGAATCAGGTTGATGCGGCATTTTAACCCACTAAGCAGGCGGGCCAGTTCATCAACATGCTTTTGTGAATCATTCAGGTCTTCGAACAAAATATACTCGAACGACACGCGGCGCTGACGGCCAAAATCCCAGCTTTTAATTTCGTCAATCACCTCTTCAATCGGGTAAGCCACCTGAACCGGCATAATTTTCTGACGCTCTTCGTGGAATGGAGTATGCAAACTCACGGCCAGGTGCGCCTCGCTTTTTTCAAGGAAAGTCAGCATGCCCGGAATAATACCGATAGTTGAGACGGTTATCCGTCGAGGACTCATGGCAAAACCCCATTCCGAAGTCAGGATTTCAAGGCTTTTCAACACTTCCTCAAGGTTATCGAAAGGTTCGCCCATGCCCATGTACACGATGTTGCTTACCTCTTCTACTTCATCGATACTTTTTATCTGATTGATGATTTCGCCGGCCGAAAGTTGCCCCTGAAAACCCTGTTTGGCCGTAAAACAAAACAGGCAACCCATTTTACAACCTACCTGCGAACTCACACAAACGGTTTTGCGGTCGCGCTCCGGAATCATCGCCGTTTCGATAAATTTATTCTGGATCGTAGGGAACAGGTATTTGCGTGTACCATCAATACTGGCACTTACTTTTGTATAAGGCGTTAAGCCAAATTCAAAACGTTCGCTGAGCAATTCACGGGCTTTTTTCGAGAGATTTGTCATCTCCTCAATCGAGCTGATCTGCTTTTTATACAGCCAATCGGTGATTTGTTTTGCCGTAAATTTTGGCAGCCCCAGCTCTACTACCAGCTCCTGTAACTCCCCTAATGTTTTCCCGAATAAACGCTCCTTCATACCTGTAAATTTGCTGCAAAGATAACGCAAAAATTTTTTGCAAGATTTCCCTCAATGAATTCGATACTTGTATCACCGCCTTAAAAGACGGTGCAAAGAATACTATTCGCTAAAGTTGATTACTGCTATCCAATGCAAGTTTCTTAAACAACAAATTTGAAGAAGAGTTTTATCCCATCAGCGATTTTTTAAAATCCAATGGGCAATTCGTCAACAAATCCCATGGGCTTCCTAACCTTCGGATTTCTATTCACAAAAGAGCCAAGGTGACATGGCAATCAGAAATTAGTGCTGATCCATTCAACAGCCTTTTCAATATCAATGTCTTCCATACATTTAAAATGCTTTTTGGGGCATTTCTGGTGGCCTAACTTGGAACAGGGCCGGCACCTCAAACCGGTTACCTGCATTACCTCCGACGACCCGCCGGGTTGGTAGGGCGTCATTCCAAACTCGGGAATGGTATTTCCCCAAAACGAATAGATCTTCTTTTTAAAAGCTGCTGCAATGTGCATCAATCCGGTGTCGTTCGTTAATACGAGGCGCGAATCGCGCAACAATGAAGCAGACTGGTTCAGCGAAATTTTTCCGGCAAAATTCAGCACATTCCCCTTCGACTGCGAAAGTACCTTTTCGCCTTCGTCGTATTCATTTTTACCGCCCAGCAATATTACCGGGTACGGAATCTGCTGGCATATTTCGCTCACCTTATGAACGGGCAGCTTCTTGGTGAAATAAGTTCCGGCAATTACAAAGGCCACATACCCGTTCTGAAAAGGTTCGGGCAGATCATCCTGTTTAAACGAAGTTGTTTCATCGATAAAATAATCGAGCCCTTTGTTGTCTTTTTTTACATCAAAAACCGTAACCGTTTCCAGGTAACGATCCACAATGTGCACATCGGGCAGGCGATTCATTTTTAACCGAATCATCAGAAACTTCTCCCAGTTGATTTTATTCACCGCAAACGACTGCATTTTTAGCCGGCGTTTTATTTTGTTGCTTCTGAAATTATTATGGAGATCGATGATATAATCGTAATTCTCTTTCGCCAAATCGTGAATTAGCGCGCCAATATTATCCTCGAGGAAATGGATTTTATCGATATAAGGATTGGAGTACACCAGGCAGGCAAATTTCTTTTTGGTAACAAAATGCACTTCGGCATTCTCTACCTGCTGCTTCAAACCACGCACAACCGGCGTTGTAAGAACAATATCGCCAATGGAGCTAAAACGTATTACCAGAAATTTGACCTTCATTTTTTACAAAGTATCTAAGATATCATAATTTTGGAGAACTTGAATTGGAGACACAAAAAATCCCCGCAGAAGATTTCTACGGGGATTCTTTAACTAGCTTATCTTTATCGTACTATGTCGATTCAACCAACACAATAATTTTATTTGCTTTATTTTCAATTACACCACCATCAACTTCAAAATGCTGCTCTACGCCACTGGTTTCTACAATTTTAAGTACTCCTTTTTCCAATGTTGAAATAATGGGAGCATGGTTTTTAAGTATTTCAAAGCCACCTTTGCTTCCCGGAAGCTGAATAAGCTTTACATCGCCCTCAAAAACTTTTTTATCCGGTGTAATTATTTCTAAATGCATGGTTTTCCTTTCCGATTTTAGTTGTCAGCTAACAATTTCTCGCCTTTTTCGATGGCCTCTTCAATAGTACCAACAAGGTTAAATGCAGCTTCAGGATATTTGTCCACCTCGCCGTTCATAATCATTCTGAAACCTTTGATGGTATCTTCGATTGAAACCAGTTTTCCTTCCAGCCCGGTAAATGCCGAAGCCACAAAGAATGGCTGCGAAAGGAAACGCTGCACACGACGTGCCCGGTGAACCACCAGCTTGTCTTCTTCCGAAAGTTCGTCCATACCCAGAATGGCAATAATATCCTGCAACTCGGTATAACGCTGTAACAACATAATTACATCCTGCGCGCAGTTGTAGTGTTCGTCGCCAACAATTTCGGGCGTAAGAATACGCGACGAAGAATCGAGCGGATCAACCGCAGGATAAATACCCAGCTCGGCAATTTTACGACTCAATACCGTTGTTGCATCGAGGTGAGCAAACGTTGTTGCCGGCGCAGGGTCGGTCAGGTCATCAGCAGGCACATAAACCGCCTGAACCGATGTAATCGAACCATTTTTAGTAGAAGTAATCCGTTCCTGCATCACCCCCATTTCGGTGGCCAGCGTTGGCTGGTAACCTACTGCCGATGGCATACGGCCAAGCAGTGCCGAAGTTTCAGCACCCGCTTGCGTAAAACGGAAAATATTATCAACAAAGAAAAGGATATCGCGACCACCTCCGGCAGAACCGTCGCCATCGCGCAAACTTTCAGCAATTGTGAGTCCTGAAAGCGCAACACGTGCACGTGCACCCGGTGGCTCATTCATCTGACCAAATACCATGGCCAGCTTCGATTTTTTCAATCGCTCCGGATCAACTTTCGAAAGATCCCAACTTCCTTCTTCCATCGATTTTTTGAATTCTTCGCCATAATCAACAATGTTGGCTTCAATCATCTCACGAAGCAGGTCGTTTCCTTCACGGGTACGTTCTCCAACACCGGCAAACACCGATAATCCCGAGTGCGCCAAGGCAATGTTGTTGATCAGCTCCTGAATCAATACAGTTTTACCCACACCGGCACCACCAAACAAACCAATTTTACCCCCTTTTGCATAAGGCTCAATCAGGTCGATTACCTTTATACCGGTGTATAAAACTTCGGTTTCAGTGGTTAAATCTTCGTATTTTGGTGGTTCGTTATGAATGTTCAAACCTTCTTTTGGCAATTGCTCCAATCCGTCAACCGAGTCGCCTACTACATTCAACAAACGACCCAATGCAATCTCTCCTTTTGGCATGGTAATCGGGCTACCCAAAGCATTTACGGCCGTCCCTCGCTGTAATCCGTCAGTTGAATCCATTGCAACACAACGAATGGTGTTTTCGCCAATGTGTTGCTGACATTCTATTATTAAACTTTCTTTGCCTTCGCGGGGAATTTCCAATGCATCGTAAATTGATGGAAGTTCACTGCCTTCACTATCGAAACTAACATCTACTACAGGCCCGATAACCTGTAATATTTTTCCTATGCTCTGAGCCATATTGGATTAGATTTAAGTCCGGTTGAAACCGTTTTTCGTTAAAATTTTTTAAACCCAACAAATTTAGCATTGTTTTGTTTTTATGCAAGATTGCGCCGGGCATTTGTTCGATAAATTAACTTCATCAAAAGACTTTAATGCTTACGTGTAAGCATTTTGTGCGCAAGATTCCGAAGTGGCTGTTTTACAACATCCTGCACATTTAAATCATCTAAAATGCGGATAGCACGATTGAAAAAGTCATTTACTTTTTCTTCGGCAATATTTTTTACTCCAATCGATTGATACAATCCGGTAACAGCAGCTATTTTTTCTTTCGGATCAAAGTCTGTTTTTTCGATCCAGCTTATTAGCGCTGCTTTCTCATTTTCAGAAGCTTTTGCCAGTGCGTTAATCAGTAAAAATGTTTTTTTATTAGCCAGAATATCGCCGCCGATTTGCTTGCCAAATACCGCCTGATCGCCAAAAGTATCCAGCAGATCATCCTGCAACTGGAAAGCCAGTCCCAGGTTAATTCCAAAATCGTAAAGCTGATTCGCCAGGTTTTCGGGCGCGTTGGCCAAAAGTGCACCAACTTTTAAGCTGCATGCCAACAAAACGGCTGTTTTCAGCCGGATCATTTCCAGGTATTCCGCTTCGGTAACATCCATACGCTGTTCAAAATCCATATCGAATTGCTGGCCTTCGCACACTTCTATTGCTGTTTTACTGAATACCTCCAGCACTTCGGGCAGCGCTTCCGAGCGTTGTTCAAGGAAATACCGATACGATTGAAAAGCCATGGCATCGCCGGACAAAATAGCTGCATTTTCGCTGAATTGTTTATGAACAGTCGGGCGGCTTCTGCGCACATCCGCTTTGTCCATTATATCATCGTGAAGCAGCGTAAAATTGTGGAAGACTTCAATACCAACTGCTGCCGGAATTGCCTTTTCAATAGCTTCGGAAAACATATTGAAAGCCAGTAAAACCAACACCGGGCGCAAACGTTTTCCGCCCATATCGAGCGAATACTTTATAGGCGCATACAATTCAACCGGTTGATTACGGAGCAGTTCTTTCGAGCGCTTTTCAATTTCGGCACTCACGCTGTTTTGAAGTTCTTCTACGGTGTACATCACTTTCCCAGGTTTAATTCGTCATCAGGAACAATTTCCAGGTCATCGAGTTCAATATCTTCTTCTTCATCGTAAATATGAAGCAATGGTTCTTTAAAGGCTTCGGTTGTTGTAAGCCGCTCGAGGCCCGACAATAACGATGGCAGCAATATCAGGTTTGAGGTTACAGCAACCAACAAGGTTAACGAAACCAAAATTCCCATGGCCTGTGTTCCGCCGAAATTTGAAATAGTAAAAATTCCGAAACCAAAGAACAGCACCACCGAAGTATACAACATACTAACACCGGTTTCTTTTAAGGCAATTACCACCGATTTCCGGATGTCCCAGTTGGTCATATTCAGCTCCTGCCGGTATTTGGCCAAAAAGTGAATCGTATTATCAACCGAAATACCAAAGGCAATACTAAATACCAGAATGGTTGAGGCCTTTATCGGAATTCCCGTAAATCCCATTACCGCCGCCGTAAATATCAGCGGAATAATGTTCGGTGTCAGCGATAAAATCACCATTCTCCACGACGAGAACATAATGGCCATAAATGTGGATATCAATAAAATAGCCAGGCCCAAACTCGAAAAAAGGTTCTTTAATAGATACTGGTTTCCTTTAAACGCAATAATACTCGATCCGCTAATGGTTACATCGTATTTGTCGGTAGTAAATATCGAGTCGATATCGGCATTAAACTGCGTATATAATTCTTCCATTCGTTTGGTGCCCACATCTTTTACGCGAATGCTGATACGCGTAATTTGCCGCGTGCTATCCATAAACGAATGTAACAATCCGGCATTCTCTTCGCCCGTTGCGGCATATTGCAGAATAAAGTTTTTTTCGCGGTTATTGGGCACACTGTAGTAGCGCTCGTGGCCATTATAAAAGGCTTGCTTGGCAAACTTTAACAGATTAAGCAAGGAGATGGATGCCGACAATTCAGGATATTCGGCCAGGCGTTCTTCCAACTGCTCTATTTTCTGGAAAGTGCTGAGCTGCATTACGCCCTGTGGCTTTTTGGTGTCCACCATAATTTCCAAAGGCATCAGGCCGTTAAAGTTGCTTTCAAAAAATTTCAGATCGACATACACTGGATCATCTTCCGGGATATCATCGAGCATATAACCCGAACTTTTCATCAGGGTAATTCCGTAAATGCTTACCACAATTATACCGATGGTAGCAAAATAAACCACCTGACGGTAATTTTGGGTAATGTGCATCAGTTTACGGATTATCGAGGTAACAAGCTTATTATCGAGGTGACCAACGTGGCGCGACGAAGGCGGTCCGATAAAACTGAATATAATTGGAATAAGCAGCAACGAAAGGATAAAAAGCCCCAAAATATTCAGCGAGGCAATGATACCAAACTGACGCAAAATATCGCTCTTTACAATAATAAATGTAGCAAATCCCGAAGCCGTGGTGAGGTTGGTTAAAAAGGTAGCGTTACCAATTTTAATGATCACCCGCTGCAGCGCTTTTATTTTATTTCCGTGGCTAACGTATTCGTGGTGGAATTTATTCAGCATGTAAATACTGTTCGGAATTCCGATAACAATTAGCAAAGGCGGTATCATTCCGCTTAACAGGGTAATTTTGTAGCCAAACAGCGACAACATTCCCATGGCCCAGATAACACCAACGATTACAATAAGCACCGGAACAAAAACAGCTTTAAACGACCGGAAAAACAGGAACAAAACCACGATACAAATCAACAGCGCCAGCCCACTGAACATATACAGCTCGCGCTTAATTTTTACCGAGTTTACTACCCTAATGTAGGGCATACCCGAATAATGAAGCTTCACATCTTCTTTCTGCTCGAAATTATGGCAAACCTCCTGAATTCCGGCAACCAGCTCTTCGCGCTCCTTACTTGCCATTTTATCTTTGTTTACCGTAATGGCCAGCAGATAGGTGTCGGTTTCGTCGTTATAAACCAGCTTGCGGTAAAAGGGCAGCCGCTTAAATTCGGCCACGCAAGCATCCAGTTCTTCCTGCGTTGAAATCGTATCCGGAAAGGTGTTTACAACTTCAAACTTCTTTTCGTCCTTGTTTTTTTCAAGGTTATAGGTGTTTGATACCGAAAGCAAATTTTCAACGCCATCCACCTTTTTCAAATCATTACACAGCGATTTCCATGCATTAAAATGATCGAGGCGAAAAAAATTCGTGTCCTGCACTCCAACAATGATCAGGTTCCCCTCCTGACCAAATACTTTTACAAAATTCTGATAATCTTTATAGGCTTGATCTTTCTTGGGCAGCAATGACGCATACTCGTACGACATTTCCACCTTTCGGGCATGATAGCCCAAAAAGACAGTAATAACAGCCAAAACTGAAAGAAAGAGGATCCGATTCCTAAGGATTACTCTGGATAGTTTAATCCACATGTTTAAATTTCTAAATAAGCGACGAAAGTATATAAATTCCTGAGTTTTGAAAAATGCTTTAATCCAAGGTTAAGCGAATTTAAAACTTTTTAAAATTCATCATTCCATTTCAGAAATAGCAATGACACTTTCGGCCGTTCGGAATAAAAGGTAGCCCCCGGCAATGGCCGGTGTCGAAATCGCGGTCTGTTCCAATTTATTCGTTGCTAAAAATTATACCCAAACCATTTTACAACTCTCATTTTGCCTTTGCTAATTTAGTGAAAGTTGACCGTTCTTAAAACTTTGATTTTTAATTTTTACGGCATGCATTTTAATCTTTCCTAACCGGGAAGCAATTTGTATATGGCAATCGGAAAGAAAACCATAATCATTTGTGGATCACCTGCTGAAACCCCTACCCGGCATTTTGGGTATAAAGACATGAAACCAAAATACTGGAAAACCAACTACCCATTGTTTGCATACAATTGATGAATTCCGGCTAAAAACTAATCGAGAACTAATAGCATGCGAAAAACACTGATCTACACCATTGTTTTTTATTTTGCCAGCCTCGCTTTCTCGTTTGCGCAAATACCCGAACCTCAGTGGCAAAAACAATCGGGCGCCAGGGGCTGCGACTTCTATACCGATATTATTGAAGATGCCAACAAAGGTTACGCTGTTACAGGCGCAATAAAAGTTTCGGGTCGTTCCTTCGATTTTCAGCTGATTCGTTTTGCAGAAAACGGCGATACGCTTTGGACAAAAACCATCGGAACAGAAAAAAAGGAAATTCCGAAGCGCCTAACACAGCTCACCGACAAAAGCTATGTTTTGCTGGGCACTTCTTACGAGGGCGAAAAGCAAAGTTGCCTTTTGGTGCGGCTGGATGAAAACGGAACGAAGCTATGGGAAAAAACATTAGCCCCACAATACCTGTCGGTTGACGATATTATTTCGCTGCCTGAAAACCGCTTTGCCATTGCCGGCTCGAAAAGCGAAAACCCCGACGATCCTAAGGTTTTAATGGCCACGCTGAACGAAAATGGAGAAATAACTATGGAGCAATTATTCATGACCAACATGTCGGGGTGTGCGCGGGCAATAAAAAAACTTCCCAACGGCGATTATGCCCTGGCTGCACAAATTAGCGAAACCGGCAAAAACAATTGCGATATAGTGGCTATACGCGTTAGTAATGCAGGAAAAGCAAAATGGTTTTCGTGGATTAAAACGCCCGACCAAAAGGTATGGCCCGAATGTATTTGCTGCTCGCCCGACAGTGCTTTAATGATTGTTGGCTGGAACGGGAAATGTTTAAACGACATTAACTCGGCCGATCCCATTTTTGATTACGATCTGGTTTTGAACAAAATCGATGCAAGCGGCGAAATTTTGTGGACCAAAAGTGTTGATCGCGAAGGCTCGGAAGGCGGAAATGCCCTTACCATTCGGCCCGATGGCTCTTTTATGGTTGCCGGAATTAAAGCCACATCGTTTCTCGGAAAAGTTGGGCCTTGGTTATTAAACATCGATCCGGATGGCAACGAGCTAAACGAAAAATTACTGAACCTGCATTTTAATAACGATAACGCTTCGCGAATTATAAACAGCTCCGACGGTGGTTTTGTAGTAATTGGCCCGGGGCTGCAAGACGAAACCAACACCCGAAGCGACGGCTGGATTATAAAGTTTGGTGCTTTGTAACAAGAACTTATACCAATTCTTTTTACACCATCAATAGGAATTATTTAACTCCCGGATTACCCAACGGGCATTGTTCCGCACCACCTCCGCTGAATCGTTTTGTAAAACCACCAGTTGTTTCAGCACCTCCTCTTTATTCAACTTTGTTAGCGCTATGGCGCTTTCAGTGCGAACCAGCCAACTTTCACTTTTCAAAGCCTCGCAAAAAAACGGAATGTTAGCTGAATTGATTCGCTGAGACAATACATAAACAATTCGCCACTGCACTTCTTCATCAATATCGGGCAAATAATAAACCGACAATAAAAGATCGGCATTTAGCGACGACGCGCTTATTAAACTGTCGATTGCCAAATTGGCTGTCATCCAATCCTCGCCCTGCAATGCGTTCAGGTACCAGTTGGTTGATTCGCCGGGACGAAGAAATGCGAGTTTTTGCAAGGCATTCCGCTGAATATGTCCATCCTGCGTTTGATAAAGTTCGTAAAAAGCACGGTAAGCCATGGCCGTATCGGCACTAAGAAGCAGATGGGCAATATTCGATTTGTAAAATTGATTTTCGAAGCCGGAGAACAACTCCCACAATTTAGTATTTACATGCGATAAGTCGAAACCCGATAATCCGGCAGTTGTCCGGTTTCTGATTTCCGGCGCTTCATTCTCATCGAATAAAATTTCAAGAGCAGGCTCCACCCACTGTTCCGAATGAATCGTATTAAGCGTTGTCATTATAATTCGCCGGTTCCACAGACTCAGGCTTGTATCCCGGGCATTTTCAATAAGAGCCGCCACGGCTGGTTCACCAATTTTAATTAAAGGTTCTGCATAAGTATTCCACTCCCTTCCGGCCGTTCGCATTTTATTTACCAACGAATCGATTTCAGATTGTTGATTTTGTGCCCGAATATTTAGTGAAAAAATCAGAAGTACTGCACTTATTGCGGTTATCACACCCTTTTTCATTTTACTCCGGATTTTCGGTGAAGTGCGCAATGAAGTATCCGTATAAATCACCGTTGGCAGATTGGTGAAGTTCGTTAATCGATTTTAAGCCAAACAAAGAAGCAACTGTAACCGGATCAACCCGATATTCGTTATGGCCTTCGTAAAACCCGTAGCGGTTAATGTAAAACAACACCATCTCTCCGGTGTGCAAATACGAGAGTTCTTTTTTTAGCTGTTTCATTTGTTCGGCTGATAAGTACTTGTATTTCTCGTTCAGAAATTCCTGTTCCTCATCAGTAAGTTCACGCCATATTTCCAAGTGTCCTGTTCCAAGAATCTCATCGTTAAAAATCGATTCCTGCCAGCCCCTGCTTCCCTGAACCTTAAATTCCAACTCTTTTCCGTTGTAAAAAAACGATGCCAACTGCAAGCAGGAATCTGGTTCTTGTTCCGCGTTGTATTGCTCCTGATAGTGCATGGCATTCCAGAAATGAAACAATGGTCGGGCCATATCGGGATGTGTAAGCCCAAGTTTTTCCACCGTTTGATTATCCGCCCATATCACCGACATTATGGTTTCATCGTCTGCAACAAAACCAACACCCGACGATCCCCAGGGCCGCGCATCAACGGTTATCTTTGCCACCGATAATCCGGTAATCGTTTTTGCATTGGCCAACTCTTCAGTAGTATGAATTCCTGTTTCGGCAAAATGAGGAAAGTCTTCGCCATCCGCTTTTAACTGGTTACCCTTTCCAGATAATCCTTGTTTATAATCGAAAGGCTCTCCGTTTTCAACCGTCACATCCATGCAAGTGTATTTGTTTGCAGCTGTTTTAAATAGTATAAACTCTCGGCTGCCATCCGAAACAACCGGCGAGGGCAAGTCTGGCTTTTCGTTTACACAGGCCGGCGCTTTAATCAGTTTTTCAGAACTTACTGTCGGAAGTTGGTGCTTATACGAATGCTGTGCCTGCAAGAAACAAACAGCCGGCAGCAGCATAACAAGGGTCAAAATGGTCTTTGTCATTTTAATTAAGGATTAATTATTCCACTAATACTTTGCCCCCCGCTCATCAAGCATCGGCACAAAACGCACAGGTAACACATCTTTCTTCCTTATCTTTCCTTTCTTTTTCTGCAGCAGAACCAGCTTTTGGATGTTGCCGGCTCCCACCGGAATAATCATACTCCCTCCTTCAGCCAGTTGCTCCTGCAAAGGTTCGGGCACGTGCGAGGGCGAACAAGTTACAATTATGGCATCGAAAGGCGCTTTTTCGGGCCAGCCCAAATAGCCA
Source organism: Draconibacterium orientale (assembly GCF_900111425.1). Taxonomy (NCBI): domain Bacteria; kingdom Pseudomonadati; phylum Bacteroidota; class Bacteroidia; order Marinilabiliales; family Prolixibacteraceae; genus Draconibacterium; species Draconibacterium orientale. Next base: position 70,477 of record NZ_FOHT01000009.1, read on the forward strand.
TCGCCAACCCTACTATATATATTGTTGTATTCCAGTTTACGGAAAACCTTTGTTGCCGATTTGCTTAACTCTTCAAAAAGTTCGATGGTAAACACCGAATCGCACAATTGCGCCAAAATAGCTGCCTGGTAGCCCGAGCCGGTTCCAATTTCCAAAACCTGGTCTGACCGTTTAAGTTCTAAAATCTCTGTCATGTAGGCAACAACATAGGGCTGCGAAATGGTTTGCCCTTCGTTTATTGGCAAAGGCCCATCGGCGTAGGACCATTTCTTATACTCGGGCAAAACAAATTCGTGCCGCGGAACCAGTTGAAATGCACTTAAAACCATATCGTTGCTAATTCCCCGGTTTTTAAGCTGCACTTCCACCATTTTTTGCCGCTCGTAAAAAAATGCATCGTTTTGCGCACTACATTCCACTGCTGTTATTAAGCCTACAATTAAAACCAGTAACCTCATCGTATAAACTATCTGTCACAGCCTCAAATTATTAACGAAAGCGGTTTTATGAAGGTTACTGCTGAATGACTATTCCTGTCATTTTTCAATGTAAACTAATCGTTAATCAGAAGTTGTTTTTTTAGCAAAAATTAACAAATCTGACATTAGTCATGATTCGTGAATTTTTTCTTTATTTATCCTTGTCCTATCTTTTCTATAGGACTTATAGTTTTAGTAGTCACGAAAAAAAATGAAAACGTACCACAAATTGATTATAAGCCTATTTGCTATCCTTTTAGCAAGTAACTTATCGGTAGCTCAAGTAAGCTACCAGGAAAATGAGAGCAACAGTAAACTAATGGTTACCGGAACTTCATCGATCCACGACTGGGAAATGGCGGTTGAAGATTACGACTGTTTAGTATCGGCTTCGGCAAATGAAAATCAGGAAATTTCGATCGAATCCATCAAATTTTCGTGCTTAGCCGAGAGTATTATAGCCCATAACAAAATTATGGACAACAAAGCGCACAAAGCACTCGATTCTGACAACCATCCGAAGATCAGTTTTAGTGCTGGCGGAACTGTTTCGGCAACAGCCAACTCGGTTACCAAAACAAAAGGAAAACTTCAGATTGCGGGTAAAGAAAAAGAAGTTGAGTTGGAGTTTACCTTAGCTGAAGCACAAGCCGACCAGTTTAAAGTTAGCGGAAAAATCCCGGTAAAAATGAGGGATTTTGGCATTGAACCGCCAACCGCGATGATGGGAACCCTTAAAACCGGCGACGAAGTAGTTATCCATTTCGACATTGTTTTACAAAACATGCCAACCGGTAACGCAAAGTAACACCACACCACATATTTTATTGATATATAACCATTTAAAATTTAATTAGAAAATGAAAAAGTTAGCATTATTATTAACAGTCTTCCTGATTGGATCTGTGGCTTACGGACAATTTGAAAAAGCCAAACTTGATCCTACGACTTTCGAAGAAGTGAAAGTTAAAGTTGGAGGCGATTTTGCTATTCAGTTGCAGATGCTCGATCATGAAGCCGATGTGGAATTGATCGACCTGAAACATAACTTCAATTTACCAACTGCAAACCTGAGCATCACTACCGATTTGGCTCCTGGTATTCAGCTGTACATTAACAACTACATGTCGTCTCGCCACCACAACGAGGCCTGGGTTGAAGGTGGATACCTGATTATTGATTACATGCCTTTCCTGAAAGGCAGTGAGAAACTGATGCAATACCTGACCATTAAAGCAGGTGTTATGATGCCGGATTATGGCGATGCACACTATTTCCGCAGTAACAACGGTAATGTAATTAACAACCCTTTTGTGGGTAACTGGATTATGGATGCTTTTACCAGCAATCCGGGAATGGAATTCATGTTCAGAAAAGACGGTTTTATTGCCGTTGCAGGCGTAAACAACGGACGTATGAACTACGGACGTGCTAACGACATTGGCGAAGATCTTGCCTTTAACTGGAAACTGGCGTACGACAAAAACATTAACGACGATTTACGCGTTCGTGCCTCACTTTCAGGATTCCACGCTCCAGACGGACACAGTGGCGCTTACCTATGGGATGGCGACCGTGCCGGTGCACGTTACTACAACGTAATGCAAACAGCTGCAGCCGAAGGCGACAATTTCCGTTCAGGACGATGGAGCCCGGGCAGTGGCCAAACGGAACTGAACAGCTACATGGCCAACGTATTCGTACAATACAAAGGACTTGAGGTATTTGGTATTTACGAAACCATGAACGGCGTAAAACAAAATGCCGACCAGGATTTTACACAAACAGCTATTCAGGCCTTATACCGCATAGGAAGCTTTTACGTTGGAACACGCTACAACCACGTTTCTGATGGTCTTGACTCGGAAGTTAACCGCACCAACATTGGTGGTGGCTGGTTTATGACTCCCAACGTAGTTGTAAAACTCGACTATGTGAATCAAAAATATGATGGACCTGCTCACGGAGAGATTGATGGAGGGAAATTTAATGGCCTTGTATTAGAAGCAGCCATTTCATTTTAAACTGAACCGTTTGAGAAAAAATTGGAATGCCCGTATTGTTGCGGGCATTCCTAAACTCCTTACATGAATAAAACGTCACTTACATATTATCTTTTTTCGCTTTTCCTGATTTTCTCCATTGCCGGGGTTTCAGCCTCGGACAACCCGAATGGAAAGACACCTGAAAATTGCAGCAATTTCGTTCTTATTCAGGGCTCATCAAACATCAACCGTTTCGAATTTATACACGAAACACCCCGGCTGATAAGCAACAAACAACAATCCAACCGCTTTAACTGGCAGCAGGAAGTTATTGTTCCGGTAAAAGAATTTACAGGCGGAAACCAACATATGCGCAAAGATTTTCTGGAATTGTTAAAGGCCACCGAATATCCTGTTATACAAATTGACATTGAACCCAAAAACACAGAAGCAATTTCCAGCCCTGCTGAAAAAAAGGGATCTGAATGCAACAATTACACTGGCCGGGCATACCCATAAATATGTTGTTCCGTGCAAAATAAGTGCATGCGATTCTTCCGAAATCCTGATAAATGGATCGCTAAAAGTCAACCTAACCGATTTTAATATTGAGCCGCCTAAAAAAGTATTAGGAACCATCAAAGTGAATGATGAAGTTTTTATTACATTTGCTTTTAAACATGAGTTCGTAAGATAAAAACCAAAAACCTTGAAATTTAGCACTAAAACGAGATATGGTGTGCGGGCTATTCTTGAAATAGCTCAGAGCGATCCTGAAATCGGAATCTACCAGAAAGATATTTCTGCTAACCAAAACATTTCGTACAAGTATCTCGATCACATTATAAATTCGCTAAAAGTTGCCGGTTTAGTAAGCAAAGCCGGCGGAAGACGCAGTGGCTACATTTTAACCCGCAAACCCGAAGACATTACGATTTACGATATTCATAATGCATTTGAGCCCGGTATTTGTGTTGTTGACTGTTTGTCGCACAACTACACCTGCAAACGAAAAGGTATTTGTGCATCGCGCGGATTTTGGGGCGAACTGAACAACCAAATCATTGCTTACCTGAAATCGACCACAATTGCCGACCTGATAAACAACCAGGCAAAACTCGATGATGTTGTAGGCTGAAGCAAACGGTTTGCTACCTTCTTACTGCGGCGTTAATTTTATTACCGTTCCCGGATTATTCAACACTACATAAATAGCGCCTTCCGGCCCGGTTGACACATCGCGTACACGTCCCTGATTTTTTACAATTACCTCCTGGTGAACAACCTTATCGCCTTCAATTTGCAACAAACGCACTTCTTCGTATTTTAAAGCACCAACCAGCAGTTTATTTTTCCACTTGCTGAAAAGATCTCCGCGATAAAAATCGAGGCCGCAAACAGCTATCGATGGCCGCCAGTACAAATTAGGTTGTTCCATTCCCGGTTTATGCGTTTCTTCGGTTATAACGGTTCCGTTGTAGTTTTTTCCGTAGGTAATGGTTTCCCAACCATAGTTTTTACCCCACTCAATCCGGTTCAATTCATCGCCTCCCATTGGGCCATGCTCGGTTACCCAAAGTTCTCCGGTTTGCGGATGAACGGCCATTCCCTGAATATTTCGATTACCCAGCGAAAACAGCGACTTCACTGCACCTTCTTCATGAACAAACGGATTATCGGCGGGAATACTTCCGTCTTTATAAATGCGGTGCACTTTCCCGTTTGGCAGCGTAAAATCCTGTGCCTGGTATCCGGCACCACGATCGCCAATGGCAAAAAACAGGTGTCCCCACGGATCGAAAACAATTCGGCAACCATAGTGGTGGCGCGTGGTTCGATAGCTATCGTGCGAGGCTTCAAACAATACCTCTTCACTTGTCCAGCTGTTATTTTCAATTTTGCCACGCACAATTCGTGTCATCGCCGGTGGCCGGTTTCCATCGTATTCGCTTGCTAACACATGACTGTAGGCGAGGTAAACCCAGCCATTTTTATCATAATCCGGATCAATTGCAACATCCAGCAAACCGCCCTGCCCTTCGTTTAAAACTTTTGGCGTGTTTTTCACCGGCTCATCCAGCAATTTCCCGTTCTGCACAACCCGCAACCTTCCCGGACGCTCGGTAATCAATGCCGTATTTTCGTCAATAAAATCGATTGCCCACGGAACTTCCAGTCCTTCGGCAAAAATCTCTACATCTATTTTATAATCCAGCGTCTCAATTTCTTTGGCAATCGGTGGCTTCTTCGCCCCTACTTTATTCTCCGATTCACGGATATAAGAAATGATGGCGTTAATCTCTCCGTCGCTAAGTGTAGCTTCGTACGAAGGCATTCCCAAATGTGCAATTCCAAATTTTATATTCCGGAAAACATAACCATCTTCGGCTCCAAACTGCCAGATTCCGTCAACCAAACTTGCTGCATTTCCGCCACCTAAATTGGCACCGTGGCACGAAGCACAATTTTGCCCGTACAGTAGCGCACCATCCTGTGCATTTGCTGAAAATGTATGAAAGAGAAATAAACAGGTAAAAGTTAAAATTATCCGATTCATTGTTGTTGATTTACATTTTATTACACATGAAAAGATAAGGAAAATTTACCGATTTTGTTCATTCAGATTCAGTAAGCTCATTTAACATTTATTAAGATATTTCTGCATATAAACAGGAATTTTCAGACCTTTAGCTTTGTTATACAGAATAACTTTAAACATTCATTAAACAGAAAAATAGTTACTAAAAGATGAAAAATGTTGCATTAATAACCGGTGCATCTACCGGAATTGGCCGCGAGCTGGCCCACATTCATGCTGAAAAAGGAGGCGACCTCGCGATTGTTGCCCGTAGTAAAGACAAGCTGGAAGCACTAAAAACGGAGCTGGAAAAAAAACACGGCATAAAGGTTTATGTAATTGCCAAAGATTTGGGTTTGCCCGAATCGCCAAAAGAGATTTACAGTGAAATTAAACAGGCAGGTATCGAAATTGAGATTCTGATTAACAATGCCGGCTTTGGTGGAGTCGGTATTTTCCACGAACTGGATTACGAACAACACATGGCCATGATTAACCTGAATGTTACTTCGCTAACCGCGATGACCCGCCTGTTCCTGCCCGATTTTGTAGCGCGCAATTCCGGTAAAATACTAAACACCTCATCAACCGCCAGTTTAATGCCCGGCCCTTTGCAAGCCGTTTATTTTGCCACAAAGGCTTACGTAACTTCTTTCAGCAATGCGCTTTCGGAGGAGCTTGCCCATACCAACGTTACCGTTACCAACCTGATGCCCGGTGCCACCGAAACCGAATTTGGCGCCTCATCGGGAATGGACAAAACAGCGATGTTTAAGAAAACCGCAAGCGCGCGCAAAGTTGCCGAAGCCGGTTACAACGCCATGCAAAAAGGAAAAATCGACGTGGTTTCAGGATTAACAACGGCGCAAAAAATAATGACTTCATTTATTCCTTTTATACCCAAAAAGCTTCTTTTGAAAACGGTAAAAAGCATGCAACAAACCCAATAGTATCAGCACGAAAACTATGAGACAGATTATTCCCTGGTTAATTTTAATCGCATTTCTCGCATTTCTGGTTGGGGCAAATATGTACCTCGCCAAACGATTCACCTTTTATTTCGACATTCGAAAAGCCCGCTACTTGTATATAACTTTTGGCGCCTTAACTGCTTTTATGATTGCCGGCATCGCTACAACCACCAATGCACAGGCGGCTTTTGGCAATATGGTTTACATTGCGGCGTCGATAATTATGGGCTTTTTACTCTACCTTTTGCTTTCGGTGGCAGTTGTCGATCTGGTGAATGTTTTTACAAAATCAGTTCCCCGCTTATTGGGAATTTCAGCTCTTTCGCTGGCTGTTTTTGTTACCGCAGCCGGAATTATAAACGCACAGTACCGAAGGATTAGTGAAGTAGAAATTCCGATGAAAGGGCTAACGAGCGAAATTAAGATTGCCCACCTTTCGGATGTTCATATCGGGCATTTCTGGGGGCCAAAAACCCTGCAGAGAATAGTAGACAAAACCAATGCCCAACACCCGGATGTGGTATTTATCACCGGCGACCTTTTTGATGGGAAAATCCGTTTGAATAGTAAAAGCCTGGAGCCACTGAAACAACTAAATGCCCCGGTTTATTTTGTGGAAGGAAACCATGATGGTTACTCGGGCGCCGAAGAAATAAAGGAAAACCTGCGCGAAATTGGCGTTACCGTGCTGGAAAACGAGGTCACGCATTTTAACCAGATACAAATTATCGGGCTCGACCACATGCGAGCCGACAACAGCCAGCACGAAAATCCCGAAAGAAGAAAACGGCCAAGCGTCCGTTCGGTTCTTGATGAGCTAAACCTCTTCCCCGGAAAACCAACGGTTTTGCTGCATCACAGCCCCGATGGTATTGAGTTTGCCAATCAACACGGAGTTGACCTTTACCTTGCCGGGCACACGCACAACGGCCAGTTATTTCCGTTCAACTTTGTAGTGGGAATGGTTTACAAATACAATAAAGGACTGGGCGATTATAAGGGAACCCGCATTTATACCTCGCAGGGAGTGGGCACTTTTGGCCCGCCAATGCGTGTAGGAACAAAAAGCGAAATTGTGATTTTGAAACTAAAACCCGAATAATATGAACGTTATTATTACAGGTGCCACCGGAATGGTGGGAAAAGGCGTTTTACTCGAATGTCTCGATCATGAGTCGGTTGAAAAAGTATTGGTAATTGGAAGAAATCCGGTTCATATTTCACATCCGAAACTGGAAGAACTTATTCACAACGATTTCTCCGATTTTTCAACTGTTAAAGAGCAACTCGCCGGTTACGACGCTTGTTTCCAGTGCATGGGCATCAGTTCGGTTGGTATGAAAGAAAACGATTTTAAAAGGGTCACCTACGATTATACGCTTGCGCTTGCCCGCGAATTACTTCCGCTAAATCCGAAGATGACCATTACTTATGTTTCGGGCGAAGGAACGGATTCTTCGGAAAAAGGCAGAGTGATGTGGGCACGGGTAAAAGGAAAAACCGAAAACGACCTGATCAAACTCGGTTTTAAACAGGCTTTTATGTTCCGCCCGGGATTGATCATTCCTTTGCGCGGAATAAAGTCACGAACCAAAGCCTACCAGTTTGTTTACGACTATTTTATGTGGCTGGTACGCTTGTTTAAAGCCGTAGCGCCTAACGCTGTAGTAAACACCACGCAACTTGGCAAAGCAATGATCAATGCGGCGTTGTACGGCTACAACTCTGCAATTATAAAACCCAAAGACATTATTCAACTGGCTGAATAATAAAAATCAGCTCATTTTTCATTCATTCTGAGTAAATGTCTTTTGTTATGGCAAATGCAGAAGTCGTTTGTTTCAACAGCAACAGGTAGATAATTTTTTTTACTAGCTTTGCTATATTATTAAAATATTTTAATAACTATAAAATGAACAAACTTTATCTCATTGGTCTACTACTGCTTTTTGCCTGGTCATGTAAAACCAATTACCCCGACATTCCAAAACAGTATCATTCGCTTTTAGACTCAGCGCTGATAAAAGCCGGCGCCAATGCTCCGGAACTGGAAAAAGCGCTGGCAGAATCGGCTAAAAACCAAAAAGAAGGGATGGCATTTTTGATCAGTTATATGCCGGAACGTGACCTTACAACACTAAACGCCGACTTTCTGCTCGAAAATGTTGATTACGCCTACAAGGCTCGCGAGAAATTCAGCTGGTGCGCCCACCTCCCGGATTCTGTGTTTTTTAACGAGGTACTTCCGTACGCCAACATCTCTGAAGATCGTGATGCGTGGCGGAAAGACTTTTACGAGCGTTTTGCTGCCTACACCGACAACTCGGACAATGTGATTGAGGCGATCATGTCGATTGCCCGCAATATAAAAGACGAAGTGAATGTGGAATACAATACCAAACGCTCGAAGGTAGATATCAGCCCTTTGCAAGCCATGAAAGAACACATGGCCACATGCACAGGATTGTCGATTTTGCTTACCGATGCCTACCGCGCTGTTGGAATCCCTTCGCGCCTTGCCGGCACTGCCATGTGGACCAACTACAAAGGCAATCACACCTGGAGCGAAGTTTGGATAGATGGCGAATGGCAGTTTATTGAATATTACCCTGACACCTTAAACCAGTCGTGGTTTGTTGCCGACGCCGGAAAAGCCGATCCTGATAATATGTTGCACTGGATTTACGCAGCATCATACAAACCAACCGGACTGCCTTACTATGCCGCAGTTGATGCTCCGTACATTATGCAGGTGGTTGATACCAATAAACTCCCCGAACAAATGCGGCCTCGTTTTGAAGAAATGAAAAATGAAGCAACAAACGCAGAGCCTTACATTTGGGGCCATAACGTAACGCAGCGCTACATCGACATTTACCAGGAATCTATAAAAAACAGTAAATTGAATGAGGATGAAATGATGGCCAACATCGTTGTTTTTGCTGATGAGAATACAGCTGTCAGTGAATCACGTTTGAGTTGTCGGGTTGATGTTTTTGAAGGCGATAAAAACATTAACTTCGGTTATTCGCCGCGAAAAACCGACGATATGAATCAGTTTCTTCAGTTAAAGCTGAAAAAGGAATCCAACTACCGGTTTGTTGTTTCGAATCCGGAAAAACAGATCAAACAAGAATTTACGTTGGCTACAGAAAACAAGCCCACACAAGATATTCAACTTATTTTAACGAACCAGTTAAACAATTAATTCATGAAAAAACTAATTGTATTTCTAACGCTACTCATAGCAGCTCAGCAATTGCCGGCACAAACCACAAACGTGGTTACACACAATAAAGTCCTCATCAATACCGATCCGGCACAAGGCGTTAAAAGCTTTGTAAAGTGGGGCGATTTTCCTTCAGCCGACAAAGAGATCAGAAGAATTGTTATGAACCTGACACTTGCCTATCCGGAAGATCGTGCCATTGCCCACTGGGATTATATGGACCGCGTAAAGATTTTGCGAAAAGGCGGAGTTAACGGCGAAATGATTAATTACGAGATTGGCCGCATGCTGACTCCGTACGGAAGTAATTTTAAAGAAGGCTGGAGTTACACCTGGAGCATTGATGTTACCGATTTTCAGGCTTTTTTGCGCGACAGTGTCGAGATTGAATACATTCACTCGGGGTACGAATCGCCCGATTTGGGCTGGGATCTCACACTTGATTTCGATATTACTTTTGGCCCGCAGGTAGCCGATTTTATTTCGGTTGAAAAAATGTGGGATGGCAATTTTCGTTACGGCGATCCGGCTGATCCCATTGAAGAACAGCTTTCGCCAAAATCGGTTACGACTGCGGAGCATGCCAGCTTTGCACGATTTCGCATTCAACATACCGGGCACGGAATGGATGAACCCAGCGGTTGTAGCGAATTTTGCAGCCGTTGGCGCGAGTTAAAATTCGACGGAGAAGTTGTTGATCATCGCGACATGTGGAAAGACTGCGGCAATAATCCGCTGTATCCGCAGGGCGGAACCTGGATTTTCGACCGTGCCTACTGGTGCCCCGGCGATTTGCAAGTGCCCGATGTAGTTGATATTCCAGTAAAAAAAGGAAGTCACGAAATCGACCTCGACATGGAACCGTTTACAGCAACCAACAAAGATCAGCCACACGAGCAGATCACGTCGTACCTGTTCCAATATGCCGCACCAAACAACGAAAACGATGTAATTATTGAAGAAATTATTGCACCCAACCTGAAAGACAACTACAACCGTTTTAATCCTCGCGGTTTCAGTCCGCTCATCAAAATACGGAACCTGGGCAGCCGCGATTTAAAAAAGCTGAAAATCATCTATTCAACCAAAGGGTTTGAAGAGAAAACATTTCAATGGAAAGGCAACCTCGGTTTTTACGAAGCTGCCATTATTTCGCTTCCGGGAGAAATTGACATGAACGAAGGCATAAATACTTTTTCGGTGATTTTGGAAGAACCCAACGGAAAAGAAGACGAATGGGATGGGGATAACAATATGAACGTTGAATTTGAAAGTATTCCAACCATCCCGTCGAAATTTGTGGTAGAATTTATGACCAACAACAAACCCGAAGACAACTGGGTACATATTGTTAACAGCAGCTACGACACACTGTACACCCAAACACCCGAAACGCTCGATTCGGCAACAACTTACATCGACACACTTGAACTGGAAGAAGGCAATTATTTTCTGAATTTGGTGGATACTGCCGGCGAAGGACTGGAATTCTGGTTTTTGGCCGATGCCGGCTACGGGCGTTTACGCCTGAAAGACACTGAAGGCAACCTCATTCATTTATTTGAGAGCGATTGCGGAAACGGGCAGTTCTATGCCTTCAGAACCGATGACGATTTTAAAGTGGACACTAGCATCGCGCACCTTTCGGTAAATATTTACCCGCGCATGGTAAAAGATTATGCCACCATTTATACCACTACCAATAAACCATCGACGCTAAAAGTACGCATTACAAAAGATGGCGAATACATTGAAACACACGAGTACACCAACATTAAAGATGCGCAAACGGGGCTCGACCTGCGGCATTTGGAGGAAGGGCGTTATGTGATGGAAATATATGTTGATGGCGAACACAAAATGAACCGGCGCTTCAACAAAGTTCCACAAAGCGGATTCAGGAATTAAAAATACATTCTAAGAAAAAGAAAGAGTGATTGATACTACTGCTCAATCACTCTTTCTGCAACGCTTAAACACTTTGCACTTAATTGCTAAACTGATAGTTGCCGGCCCCTACCTTAATAATCAATTCGTCTTCTTTTTGTGAAACAAGCTGCACCTCAGCAACCTTTTCCATGGCTTTTCCGTCAGCCAAAAAATGGCCACCTGGCAAAATCACTGTTGCGGTACAGCCCACCGGCACAGTAACACCAACAGATAGTTTCCCTTCAGTCTGCTGCCATTTTATTCCGGCTTTACCGTATGGCGTTTTATTAAAATACTCAGCAAACTCCAGCTCCTTAATCGGCTGCGGATGAAAAATGATATGCCGGTATCCCGGATTTTTCTCATCGGCCTGCATTCCTGCCAACTTACGATATAGCCAAACCAGTCCGCCACCAAACATCGGGTGATTATGCGAACCATCGGTGTTCCAGTTCTCCCAGCTGGTGGTAGCCCCCAACGTTAACCAGCGGCCATAGCCCGGCTCCTCTTTTTTGTTCATCGCTTCGTAAGCCAACTCGTGCAAGCCGTTTTCACTAAGCACTTCAAAGAAAAACTGCGTACCAAATATTCCGGTATCCAAATGCCCTTTGTTCTTTTTAATATTTGCTTTCAGCGCATTTATCACGCGTTGATATTCATTTTCGGGCACGCCCATTTTCAATGCAAAAATATTGGCTCCGGCGTTTCCGTACGTTCCTTTTTCCGCATCGAAAAAACATTTATGAAAAGCGCTTTGGGTTGTTTCGGCCAATTCGCGATTCCTTTTAGCCTCCTTCCTTTTTCCCAGGATTTCAGCCGTTTTTGCAGTAATGTCAGCGCAGCGCCAGAAATAGAAAGTATGTACCAGGCTATCAGGCGGAAGATCGCCGGGAGTAACCCATTCGCCCAAATTAAACCATTGTAAAACGTTGCCGTCGAGCCCCACACGTTGCGAGTTCATTATCCCCTCGTTGTTCACCCAGGTTTGCATGTAACGAACGTATTCTTTCATCGGCTCGTAAGCCTCCTCCAGCATATCAACCGCACCGTAATGCACGTAAAATTCCCAGGGGATAATATTTATTGCTGCGCCCCAGGCTACTCCGCCGCCACATCCAGGCTGCCACGGCGCTCCGTTGGGCACATAACCGGTTTTCACATTCTGCGCCCCAATCATGTCGTGAATCCACTTGTAGTAGAAGTTTTGTGCATCGAAATTATGCATTACCGTAACACAAGCCACCTGCCCGTCGCCGGTGTAGGGCGAACGTTCGCGGTGCGGGCAATCGCTGGCAATGCCTCCGTGCATGTTATCGGTTTGGCTACGTTTCCAAATCTTGTTCACCTGGTTAAAAAGCGGATTTGATGTTTCGAAATGAGCCGATTCCTCGATGTAGGTGTTGATTGCTTCGGCGCAAATATTCTCGGGCGCCAGCACACCCGGCCAGTTTTCTATTTCCACTTCACGAAAAACAAACCAGTTAAAGCGGGCCGCATAATTCTCTTTGCCTTCGCCTTTAAAAATGTAGGAATTATCGCCCGAATAATTATTCGATAAATAATTGATTTTAACTTTATGGCCCTCGGGGCCTTCCACATTTTTCAGCCGTACCCAGCCCGAGATTTCTTCGCCAAAATCGACTTTATAGTTGCCGTTGTACATTTTCTCAATCCGCACGGGCTGAAGCGTTTCATACACTTTGTCGGGGTGTGCAGTGTGTGCCACCAGCTTTCCTTCGGGCGCTTTTCTTAAAATGGCATTTTCCCAGGCCGAGTCGTCGAAACCTGCAGAACACCAGCCATCTTGTTCCAAACGTGCATCGTAATGCTCGCCGTAATACACCATGTCCATTAAAATCGGGCTCTTAGAAACTTTCCAGCTTTCATCGCTTACGATTAGCTCCTCGGTACCGTCGGTGTAGGCTACATGAACCTGCACCAACAAACGAGGTGTTCCATAACCCAATGCCCAATGTTTGGAAGGATTATAAAATCCGTTACCGAGTATCGCCCCAAAAGTGTTTGCACCGGAAACCAGTTGATCCGAAATATCATAAGCCAGGTACATCACTTTGTATTCTTTGAAATTATCGTCAAGTGGAATGTATTGTTGCGTGAGAGCCGGTCGCTTCCCATAGTTGGTTTGATTGGGAACCAGCACATCATCGCCAACTTTTTCACCGTTCAGATAAAGCTCGAAGTACCCCAGTCCGGTGACATAAGCTACAGCTTTTTCAACCTGCTTTGTGGCATTAAATTCTTTACGGAACAGCGGCGCCGGCGGCGGTAATTCGCCTGGTAAAGTTGCTGCCGGCGAAGCTGGTTTTGGCAAGGTTTCCTCACCCTGCCAGGGTACACCTATCCAATTTGCCGTCCAGTCATTCTCGTTGAGCAAACCCATATGCCAGTATGCCGGCTCGCTCCATTCCGAAACTTCGTTGTTTTTATCCCACACGCGCACCTGCCACCAGCAATCCTGGCGCGAAACCAGCTTTTCACCATCGTATTTAACGCGTATAGATGCATCATCTTTCACTTTGCCACTATCCCACAAATCGGCATTCTCAAGCTTTTCTTTTAAACTGGCTACCCGAATCTGATAGGCGGTTTGCTCCTGCCCCCGCTCGCCCGCATCGGCTACATTTATCCAGGCCAAACGAGGCTGCAGCACGTCGACTACAGAAGGATTTTTAAGGTATTCGCAAGTAAGTTGTGTTGGTTTGATTTTAGCATTAGATAGAAAGCCAATTGCTAAAAAGCATAGACACAGCAATAGTTTTTTCATAGTTTTAGGTTTTGTTGAAATCGCTTAAAGTTATCAATTTGTTTATAATCCTAATTTTAAGATTTAAAAAATTTCGCTTGTTTTATGTCTGCATTTTCTACATTTGTCCTTCGCAAAATAAAACAGACGTGTAATGAGCAAAGATTTTTCGCCCACAAAATACATCCTGAAATCGTTTAAAACAGGTAAGGAATTTAATGATGAAGGCTGGATGCTTGACGCTCCGGGAGAGGCCGAGCCAACATTAATTCGTGCTATTTACGATAAAAAACAAATTGACGTAAAAGACGATTCGTGGGGCTTGTACAAATTTGCCGACTGGTTACCCATTGGACGAATGCTGGAAGGATCGTCGGCACCGGTGACCTACAAAAGCGAAGGTTTAGCAAAAGAATTGGGGCTCAAAAATCTTTGGATTACCTTTAGTGGCTACTGGCCCGAAAAAGGCACCAACATGAAAACAGCTTCGTTTAAAGAAACCGAAGCTTACTCGGTTTGCGGGCGTATGACCGAAGATATGAAACACACCTTGGTTGTTGCTTCAGCCGGAAATACTTCGCGTGCTTTTGCCAGAGTTTGCTCTGAAAATAATATTCCGTTATTAATCTGTGTCCCTGAAGATAATATAGATGCACTTTGGTTCGACTCACCGATTAACGACTGCGTAAAACTGATTTGCAGCAAATCGGGCAGCGATTATTTTGATGCCATCCACCTGTCGAATATCGTAGCCGGTATGGAAGGTTTTGTTGCTGAAGGTGGTGCCAAAAATGTTGCCCGCCGCGATGGAATGGCAACTACAATGCTTTCGGCGACTACAACCATTGGCGAAATCCCTGATTACTATTTCCAGGCAATCGGTAGCGGAACCGGAGCCATTGCAGCCTGGGAAGCTAACCTGCGTTTGATAGAAGACGGACGATTTGGCAACAAAAAAATGAAACTGATGGTTTCGCAGAATGCTCCGTTTACACCCATTCACGATGCATGGAAAGCCGATTCGCGTGCCATGCTGTCGTTAGATGATAACCTGGCCCGCGAGCAGGTAGAAGCGATTGTGGCAAAAGTATTATCGAACCGCAAGCCACCGTACCCAATTGCCGGAGGATTGTACGACGCCATGAAAGATGCCGGCGGCGATGTATTGCTGGCCTCAAACGAACAAGCCGCACTGGCTGGCGAATTGTTCCTGAAAACCGAAGGAAACGATATTCACCCGGCATCGGCCATTGCAACTGCTACATTAATTGAAGCAGCCAAAAACGGAACAGTAAAAAAAGATGACCTGATTATGCTGAATATTACAGGTGGCGGCGAAGAAAAATTCAAAGCAGAAAATGAGCTGTTCTACTTAAAACCTGAAATCGTTTTTGATATTAATCCGAACGAAGAAGAGGTAAAAGAAAAAGTGGCAAAGCTGTTTTCGAAATAAATCCAAAAACATAAATAAGCTATAAAAAACAAACCCGTATATGATCAGTATACGGGTTTTCTATTCTTATATGGATATTTATCAGTAATTTCACATAAACGTCCATTCCTGTATCGTATCGATAAAAAAAGGTATAACGACGCAGTAAAAACAGGAGTAAACTTCTGGCTATAAACCCATTGCTTCCCTCCCAAAAAGCAACAATACAGAGTACAAGATATTTAAGTCTTTCTTTTCAGAAACACAACCCCCTGACCAACAACTAATTACGAGACTATATTAATTCCTACTTGTTTTATTTAAGGATTTTTTTCTCTATTAAAACATTTAATAAATATTTAATAAATATTTCTACATACTCATTTTCTGCATTTTACAACATTTTTCCGATTAGAATATTCGGTTTAAAGATTTGAATAAAGAAATTTTTCGCTATTAAACACCGTTTCTAACGAAAATCATGCAATTAATATCTGAAAGGATTTAATTTTGCCCCTGAAAAAAATATTTGAGAAGCAATTTATAGATAAAACAGTGTGATGAAAGTGTCAGAAAAGATTGAGTTGTTAAAGAAAAAACGCGAAGAAGTCCGCAAAATGGGTGGAGAAAATCGCGTTGCGAAACAACACGAGAAAGGAAAACTTAGCGCTCGTGAGCGATTGGATCTACTTTTTGATGAAAACAGCTTCAGAGAGGTAGATATGTTTGTTGAACACCGTTCAGTAAACTTCGGACTTGATAAAGTTGAAGTACCTTCTGATGGTGTTATTGTTGGACATGGACTGGTAAACGGAAGACCGGTATTTGCCTATTCGCAGGATTTTACTTCGCGTGGAGGATCGTTAGGCGAAATGCACGCGGCAAAAATCTGTAAGATTATGGACCTTGCCGTTAAAGCAGGAGCGCCGGTTGTTGGATTAAACGACTCGGGCGGTGCTCGTGTTGAAGAAGGCGTTGACGCATTAAAAGGCTATGGCGAAATTTTTATGCGTAACTCGCGTGCTTCGGGTGTGGTGCCGCAAATTTCGGCAATTATGGGGCCTTGTGCCGGTGGTGCTGTTTATTCACCAGCAATGACCGACTTCGTTTTTATGGTAAAAAAACAAAGCCACATGTTTATTACCAGCCCTTATGTAATTAAAACCGTTACCGGAGAAGAAACCTCTTTCGAAGAGCTTGGTGGTGCAATGGTTCACAATACAAAAAGTGGCAATGCACATTTTGCATGCGAAAGCGACGAAGACACTATTGAAGCGATTAAGGAATTATTGGAGTTCTTACCCAATAACAACCTAGAGGAAGCTCCTAAAATTCCGATGGGCGACGATCCGGCACGTTTATGCGAAGAGCTGGACACTATTATTCCCGACGATTCGAAAGTACCTTATAACATGGTTGACATTATTGAATCGGTTCTCGATAATGGCGAGTTTATGCAGGTACACGAACATTATGCCGAGAATGCCATTGTTGGTTTCGGCCACCTGAATAACCGCTCGGTAGGTATTATTGCCAACCAGCCAATGATTCAGGCCGGATGCCTCGACATTGATGCTTCGGATAAAATCAGCCGCTTTGTTCGTACCTGCGATGCGTTTAATATTCCAATGATAACCTTTGTTGACGTTCCCGGATATCTGCCTGGTGTTCAGCAGGAATGGGATGGAATTATCCGCCACGGTGCAAAACTACTTTGGGCTTATGCCGAAGCAACTGTTCCGAAATTTACCGTTGTAACACGTAAAGACTATGGCGGTGCGTACCTTGCTATGTGTTCGAAACCATTGGGTGCCGACATGGTATTTGCCTGGCCATCGGCCGAAATTGCAGTGATGGGTGCCAAAGGTGCGGTTGAAGTAATTTCTACCTACCGCAAACAAATTGCTGAAGCAGAAGACAGAAAGGCAATGACCGAAGCTAAAATTCAGGAATACGAAAATGCCTTTAATGTGCCTTACCTGGCCGCAAAACGAGGCTATATCGACGATGTAATTTTACCAAACGAAACAAGGCTTCGTTTAATTGATGCCATGGAAATTATGTCGACAAAAACAGAAGTTCTTCCACCGAAAAAACACGGAAACATACCATTATAAAACAATTGATTATGACAGCCAGAGAAAAAAAGAGAAAAGCTGCTATGATTGCAGTTGCCTATTACCTGGAACAGGAAGCAGCTAAAAACAACATTGAAGAAAACGAGCACAAAGCATGGGCAGCGGCCGGAAAAGAGCTGATTATGGATAACCGCCAAATGGTTCAACGCCATGGCCGCCTCAGAAAACGTGCATAATTTTTTTTGATTACTACTTACAACAGAAAAGAAAAACAGAGATGAATTACGATAAACATGGTGTGTTGGAAATGTCGCCGCTTGAGTTTGGGCCCGACAGAACAAAAGCATCCAATCCGATTAAAATTAACGACGTAAGTTTGCGCGACGGACACCAGTCGCTTTTTGCAACACGCGGTCGTACCGAAGACATGTTGCCGGTTGCAGAAATGATCGACAACGCCGGTTATAACGCTGTTGAAACCTGGGGTGGTGCAACGTTCGATACCATGCACCGTTTCCTTGCAGAAGATCCGTGGGAACGTTTACGCACGCTAAAAAAACATATGCCTAAAACGCCATTTTCAATGCTGCTTCGCGGCCAGAATGTGGTAGGTTACAGAAACTATGCCGACGATGTGGTTAAAGCATTCGTTCAGCGTGCCATCGATAACGGAATGGATATTTTCCGCTGTTTTGATGCACTGAACGACTACCGCAACTTTGAAACGGCTGCACAGGTTATTAAAGACAACGGAAAGCATTTTCAGGGCGTAGTGTGTTACACCTTGAACCAACCGCGTTTGGGTGGCGATGTGTACAACATGGAATACTACCTGAACAAGGTAAAAGAACTGGAGAAATTTGGCGTTGATTCGATTTGTATTAAAGACATGGCCGGATTAATTGCGCCTTACGATATTTACAACCTGGTACGCGAAATCAAAAAAATTACCGATACGCCAATCAATCTGCATACCCACTTTACTTCGGGAATGGGCGACTTGTCAATCTTCAAAGCAATTGAAGCCGGTGTTGACATTGTAGATACCTGTATCGGTCCATACGCATACCGCACTTCTCATGCTGCAGTTGAGCCAATTATCATGTCGCTGCTGGGTACTAACCGCGACTCGGGAATGGACATCAACCAGATTACAGCTATTGCCGAAGAAATGGAAAAATACATTCCGAAGTACAAGCACCTGGATAACAGTCCGAAATATTCTACTACCGATATCAATGTATTGCTTCACCAAACTCCGGGTGGAATGTTGTCGAACCTGGTGAACCAGTTAAAGGCAATGGATGCACTGGATAAACTTCCTGAAGTTTTCCGCCTGCTACCTAAAGTTCGTAAAGATCTTGGGAACATTCCTTTGGTAACACCAACTTCGCAAATTGTTGGTGTACAAACAGTAAACAATGTATTGTTCGACTCGTACGAAGGCGAATACGCGCAAATTACCAAAGAAGTAAAAGACCTTTGCTTCGGGCTATATGGCAAAACTACTGAGCCAATTAACCCTGAAGTTCAGAAAAAAGCGTTAAAAGATTATCCGCGTGGCGAAGAGCCAATTACAGTTCGCCCCGGTTCAATCCTTCAGCCGGAAATGGAAGAAGTTAAAACACAATTCTCCGATCTTGCAAAAGATATTGATGATGAAGTATTGTGTGCGCTTTACCCGGTTACCGGAAAACGCTTCCTGAAGTGGAAGTACGGACAAGAAGAAGTGCCTGCCGAGTTCAAGGCAAAAACAATGGAGCAGGTAGAAAAAGAACAAGAATTGATTCGTAAAGCCCTTTCAGGAGAGCTCACCTCGAAAGGCAAAGGCGGTGCCACACGCGAATTAGAAGTAAAAGTTGATGGAGAGGTATTTACTGTTGAAATCAACGATCCGAATGCCGCCGCTGCTGCACCTCGTTTGCGCCGTGTGAAAAATAATGGAGCTAAAGAAGTAGCCGCAGAAGGAAGCATCCCTGCTCCTATTCCGGGAATGATTTTGGAATACAAAAAGAAACCCGGCGATAAAGTAACTGTTGGAGAAACCGTAGTTATACTTGAGGCGATGAAAATGATGAACAATCTCGACTCAACAGTAAACGGCGTTGTTAAAGAAGTTAAGTTCGAACAGGGCGATTCGGTTGCCAAAGGCGATATACTGATGGTAATCGAACCGGTTGAATAAAATAGAATTTCTAAAAAAAAGAAAAGGCTGTCCGAAAAAATCGGACAGCTTTTTTTTTATCCCCACCCCACAACAATCAAAATTATATTTTCGTTTTAATCCTTCCCGACTCTGATTTTGACCGTTTTGTTATACATTTTTGCATGTTTTGTTACAATAGAAAGTAGGTACAAAAGCTATATTTGCTGTCACATTAAGTAGAAAGTAGTAAACACTAATTCCACTATCATGATAAAAAAATCGTATTTAACACTAACATTATTTTCAATCGCACTAATCGCATTGGTTTCGTGTAACAATTACACCGACTACTCCAATGTACCGCACGACGAACCCAGTCCGAAACCCTGGGAAGATCCGGGAATTTACCAGATAAACAAATCCGAGCCACATGCTCACTTTATTCCTTTTGCCTCGGCCGAACAAGCCCGCACCGAAGACAAATGGCAATCGCCAATGCTAAAATCGCTAAACGGAACATGGCAGTTTCACCTGGCCCAAAATCCGTCGGAACGCCCGTTTTGGTTTTTCAAAAACGATTTCGACACCCGCAAGTGGGACGAAATTCAGGTGCCCGCCAACTGGGAAGTGGTAGGTTTTGATTACCCGATTTACACCAACGTAAAATACCCGCACGAAAAAACACCTCCGTTAATTCAGGAGCACTACAACCCGGTGGGATCGTACAAACGTACTTTCGAAGTTCCTGCCGAATGGGACGGCAGCGAAATCATTGCACATTTTGGCGCAGTTTCGTCCAATATGAACCTTTGGGTAAACGAACAATACGTGGGTTACAGCGAAGACAGCAAAACACCTGCCGAGTTCAACATCACCAAATATTTGGTGCCCGGAGAGAATACCATGGCTGTTGAGGTTTTCCGCTGGAGCGATGCTTCGTATCTGGAAGATCAGGATTTCTGGCGCTTAAGCGGCATCACCCGCGACGCTTACCTTATTGCACGTGGACCACAGGCTTTAAAAGATTTCCGCGTTGGTTCATCGCTTGACGATACCTATACCAACGGTTTGTTTTCGCTTGATGTTGAACTGGCCAATAACGACAACCTAACTGTTGAAGCTGTTCTTTCGGATAACGGAAACATTGTGAAGGAATTCTCGGAAACTACCGATGGAACAGCAGTGAATTTTGCAGCTGAAATTCCAAATGTAAAACAATGGTCGGCTGAAATTCCAAATCTTTACGAACTGGTAATTACCTTAAAAAACGGAGAAGAGGTTGTTGAAGTAATCCGCCAGGATGTTGGTTTCCGTCGCATTGAAATCATCGATGCAACCCTTCGCGTGAACGGAAAATACGTTTACATTAAAGGTGCCAACCTGCATGAGCACAACGACAAAACCGGCCACGTTCAGGATAAAGAAACCATGTTGCTGGACATTAAAACCATGAAGGAAAACAACCTGAATGCTGTTCGTACATCGCACTATCCTCAACCGGAGTTGTGGTACGAACTGTGTAATAAATACGGTTTGTACATTGTTGACGAAGCCAACATCGAATCGCATGGAATGGGTTACGGCGACGAATCGCTGGCTAAAAACGAAGACTGGAAAGCAGCGCATTTGTATCGTACAAAAAATATGTTTGAGCGCGACAAAAACCAACCTTGCGTGGTTATCTGGAGTTTGGGTAACGAAGCCGGAAACGGTGTAAACTTCATGGCCACTTACGATTACCTTAAATCGGTTGACAGCACACGCCCGGTACAATACGAGCAGGCTCACGGCGGAGCAAACACCGACATCAACTGCCCGATGTATATGCGCATGGACGGTATGGAACGCTTTGCCAAAGAAAAGGCCGACAAACCTATGATCCAATGTGAATATGCGCACGCCATGGGTAACAGCGTTGGAAACCTGCAAGACTATTGGGATTTGATTGAAAAATACGACGTGCTGCAAGGTGGATTTATCTGGGACTGGGTTGACCAGGGCTTGTGGACCACCAACGAAGACGGCGAAGGATTTTGGGCGTACGGTGGCGACTTTGGCCCCGACACGGTTCCTTCTGATGGCAACTTCTGCAACAACGGCCTGGTTGATCCCGACCGTGCTGTAAAACCACATCTGTTGGAGGTGAAAAAAGTTTATCAGCACATTGGTTTCGATGCGGTTGATTTGAAAAAAGGAGTGATCTCGATCGAGAACAAATATGCATTTATAAATCTGTCGGCTTTCGACTTTGTTTGGGAAGTTACTGCCGATGGAAAAATAGTTGACAGCGGCGATCTGGGAAGCATCGACCTGGCTCCGGGTGAAAGCAAAAAAGTAACTATTGATTTTGACGTAAAACCGGAGGCCGGTGTTGAATATTTCCTGAATGTTCATGCAAAACTGAAAGAAGACTGGAGCCTGGTTGAAGCGGGTTGGATTTTGGCTGAAGAGCAATTTGAAATTCCGTTCGTTGTTCCTGTGACACTGGAGTACAAAATGCCGGAAATGCCCGATGTAAGCCTGGAAGAAACAGATGAAACTGCAACCGTTTCGGGCGAAGGATTCGCGGTAACTTTCGATAAAAAAGCAGGTATTATTTCCAGTCTCAAAAAAGGCGAATCGGAGATGTTGATTAGCGGCCCGATTCCAAATTTCTGGCGTGCACCAATCGACAACGATTTTGGAAACAACCTGTACAACCGAAGCCGCGTTTGGCGAAAAGCCGGCGAAAACCGCGAAGTTGCCAACGTTTCGGTAAAAAAATTAAATATAAATACTGTTGAAGTAGTTTTCGATTTTGATTTGGTAAACGAGGCCAAAGAAAAAATTGCTTCGTACAAATCGATTTACACCGTTTACGGCACAGGAGACATTGTGGTTGAAAACAACTTTAAAATGACAAAAGACGAATTGCCTGAAATCGTACGCATGGGAATGAACCTGGTAATGCCACGCAAATTCGACCAGATGAGCTGGTTCGGACGCGGCCCGCAGGAATCGTACTGGGACAGAAAAACCGGTGCTTTCGTTGGCTTGTACAGTGGCAGTGTTGCCGATCAGTACTGGGCCTATCTTCGTCCGCAGGAAAACGGAAACAAAACCGATGTTCGCTGGGCAACCATTACCGACGAAGCCGGAAACGGACTGTTATTCGCAGGTATGCCATTGCTTGAAGTTAGCGCACACCACAACATTATGGAAGACTTCGAAAGTGTTGAGCGTACCGATGGCCGCCAGGTAGAAGGCGTTGAAGTAATCAACCGCCACATTAACGATGTTAAACCGCGTGACCTGACTTCGATTAACATCGATTACAAACAAATGGGTGTTGGTGGCGACGACAGCTGGGGTGCCTGGACACACGACCAGTACCGCCTTACCGGCAAAGAATACAGTTATGCATTTAAAATTAGCTTCATTTCGCCCGAAGAAGATCCGGCAAAAAAAGCAAAGGCTAAATTCTAGAAAAGTATAGTTTTACCAGAATAAAAGGCGCAGCGACAAAATGATCGTTGCGTCTTTATTTTTACGACAAATCCAATACCTTTGCTCAAAATTCAGAAAAATGGAAATTCAAAACCTGTCGTACCTGTTGCTACTGCTGATCTACCTGGTAATTCCGGTGGCACTCTGCTTTCAAAAAAAGGTGCGGTTTGTTTTCAGGCTAAGGTATATTTTGCCTGCCATAATTTTTGCCGGGGCTATTTTTATTATGTGGGATCTCCGGTTTACCCAAATGAGAATCTGGACCTTTAACCCGGATTACCTTACCGGAATTGAACTGCTCCGGCTACCCATCGAGGAATGGCTGGCATTTTTAATCATTCCGCTGTCATCCATTTACATTTACGAGTGGCTGAAAATTCGTTTCGAGGATTTTGAAAAGCCCAATGTTTTTGTGATTATCAGCCTTGTGCTTTTGCTTGCAACAGGAGTTTTAGCCTATGTTTTCCGCACCCGCATTTTTAGCTTCTTTACCTTCTTCCTGTCGGCAATATACCTGGGGTACACCGTTTTTCGCAACCGTTTCAGAAAATATTACACCAAATTTTACCTGGCGCTGGCCATCTCATTAATACCCTTTTTAATTGTCTCGGCACTGTTAAATTCGTTGCCGGCAATTGTTTACGATTCGGCCCACACCATGGGATTAGCCGTATTCGGCGTTCCCGTTGAAAAGATTGGTTACCTGTTTTTACTACTACTCATTAACGTAACCATCTACGAATATTTGAGCAACCGAAAGCAACAATAATTCAGAAAACGATGAGCTTACTTTACAACCTTGGAATTTTGTTTTACGGATTCTTTATCCGTGTTGCAGCTTTATTTAATGAGAAAGCAAAACTGTTTGTTGACGGACGTAAAAACTGGAAAAAGAAGCTCGGTTCGGCTGTTGATAAAAACGCCTCGTACATTTGGTTTCATTGTGCATCGCTGGGCGAGTTTGAGCAGGGCCGGCCGGTACTGGAGGAAATAAAAAAACAGTATCCGCAATGCAAAATCGCACTCACTTTCTATTCGCCTTCGGGTTACGAAATCCGAAAGAATTATGAAGTTGCCGATATCGTGGCCTATTTACCCATCGACACCAAAAAGAATGCGCAGGAGTTTATTCGCCTGATTCACCCCGAAAAAGTATTCTTTGTGAAATACGAATTCTGGTACAACTACATTACCGAACTCAAACGCCAACAAATTCCGCTTTATATTATCTCAGCTATTTTCCGCGAGAACCAGCAGTTTTTCAAATCAACGCCCTGGGGCAAATGGTATAGAAAAATGCTTCACAGCTTCGAGCATATTTTTATACAGAACGAAACTTCAGCCCAACTGCTTGAGCAGATTGGCATCAAAGACTATACGATTTCAGGCGACACACGCTTCGATCGGGTGGCCGAAATTGCCCGTGGTGCAAAAAAGTTTGAAATTGTGGAAAAGTTTAGAGGTAATAATGTAACCCTGATTGCCGGAAGCACCTGGAAGCCTGATGAGGAGCTGCTTGCAGCGTTTATTAACAACAGCAGCGATGTAAAAGTCATAATCGCGCCACACGAGGTTGCACCCGCAAATATTAACAGAATTCAGGAATTGTTTAAAAAACCGGCCATTTGTTTCAGCAAAGCCGATATTTCCGATATCGACAACTACAATGTGTTAATAATTGACTCCATCGGAATTTTATCATCACTGTACCAATACGGAAACATAGCATATATAGGCGGTGGCTTTGGTGTTGGCATTCACAATATTTTGGAAGCAGCCACTTTTAAACTGCCCGTTTTGTTCGGACCAAACTATTTAAAATTTAAAGAAGCGGTTGACCTGGTAAACGAAAAAGGAGCCTTCCCCATACAAAATTCTACCGGTCTGAAAGCTACACTTAACAAGCTCATCAACGATAAAACAAGCCTGCAAAATGCCTCCGGAATTTGCAAAAAATATATAGAAAAAAACGTGGGCTCAACAACACTTATCATCAATAAAGTTTTTAACAAAAAATAAAAAACTGCACGCTTTTTGTTAGCAAATAATTATTCGAAAAATTGAATTTTTACAAGTAATATTCCGTTAACAAAAATCTTCATCAGCTAATATAAATTTTCAGTTTTGGTAAACTTTTCTCAACTATCAAACACATAACTATCTATACCTCTGCTATATAACAATTTAAAGTTGATAACTTTTAATTAATTAGCTCCCGAAAAAATTCCAAATATTTGTTTTCTATTCTATCTTGCATTACACAATTTGTTGTGATTGACATCTAAGAAAATCGAATATACATTCTTATAACTTTTAATACACTTACAGAAAAAAATGGCAGTAAACGAAGTATCTGTAAAGGCCCCGGCGGGCAAAAAAATTTACGCTCAGGAAGAAGCAGTAAATGCCTCGCTCGAGTACTTCAAAGGAGACGATTTGGCAGCAAGAGTTTGGGTGAACAAGTACGCCCTTAAAGATTCGTACGGAAATATCTTTGAGCGAACACCGGACGACATGCACAAACGCCTTGCAAAAGAAATCGCACGCATTGAAGAACGTTACCCAAATCCATTAACCGAAGAGGAAATCTACAGCGTCCTTAAAGATTTCAAGTACATAGTTCCGCAGGGAGGACCAATGACCGGTATTGGAAACGACTATCAAATCGCGTCACTATCCAACTGTTTTGTAGTTGGCAACGATGGCGACTCCGATTCGTATGGCGGAATTATGAAAATTGACCAGGAACAGGTGCAATTAATGAAACGCCGCGGAGGCGTGGGACACGACCTGTCGCACATCCGCCCAAAAGGCTCTCCGGTAAAAAACTCGGCATTAACATCAACCGGTATTGTGCCGTTTATGGAACGCTACTCCAACTCAACACGCGAAGTTGCGCAAGACGGACGCCGCGGTGCATTGATGCTTTCGGTATCGATTAAACACCCCGACTCGGAAAGTTTTATCGACGCAAAAATGGAGCAAGGCAAAGTAACCGGAGCCAACGTATCGGTAAAAATACAAGATGATTTTATGCAGGCTGTTGAATCGGGAACGCCTTACACGCAGCAATACCCGATTAACGGAAAAGCCCTGTACACCAAAAATACCGACGCCGGTAAAATCTGGAAAAAGATTGTAAAAAATGCATGGAAATCAGCCGAGCCGGGCATTCTGTTCTGGGATACCATTATTAAAGAATCGGTACCCGATTGTTATGCCGACCTGGGTTACCGCACGGTTTCTACCAACCCTTGCGGAGAAATTCCGTTGTGCCCTTACGATAGCTGCCGCCTGTTAGCCATTAACTTATACTCGTACGTAGAAAACCCGTTTACCAAAGACGCAAAGTTCAATTTCGAATTGTTTAAAGAGCACATCCACTACGCGCAACGCATTATGGACGACATTATCGATCTTGAGCTGGAAAAAATTGATGCCATTTTAGAGAAAGTTAAGGAAGATCCGGAAGCTGAAGAAATTAAATTCACCGAAAGAAACCTTTGGGAAAGCATTCGCCGGAAAGCAAAAGAAGGCCGTCGTACCGGAATTGGTATTACTGCCGAAGGCGACATGCTGGCTGCATTAGGATTACGCTACGGAAGCGACAATGCAACTGATTTCTCGGAAGAAATTCATAAAACAATTGCCGTTGAAGCATACCGCTCGTCGGTACACCTGGCAAAAGACCGTGGTGCATTTACCATTTACGATGCCGAGCGCGAAAAAAACAATCCGCTTATCAACCGTATTAAAGATGCCGATAATGGCCTTTACGAAAAAATGGTAAAATACGGCCGTAGAAATATTGCGCTGTTAACCATTGCTCCAACCGGAACAACCAGCCTGATGACACAAACAACATCAGGTATCGAACCGGTTTTCCTGCCGGTTTACAAACGCCGCCGCAAAGTAAATCCGAACGACAAAGATGTTCGTGTTGATTTTATTGACGAAGTTGGCGACTCGTGGGAAGAGTACACCGTTTTCCATCACCATTTTAAAACATGGATGAAAACAAATGGTTACGATACCTCTGTTGAATATTCGCAGGAAGATCTGGACAAAATGGTAAAAGACTCGCCTTATTTCAAAGCTACATCAAACGATGTTGACTGGCTGAATAAAGTGCGTATGCAAGGCAGAATACAGAAATGGGTTGACCACTCGATTTCGGTAACCATTAACCTGCCTGCCGATGTTAAAGAAGAGTTGGTTGGCGACTTGTATTTCGAAGCCTGGAAAAGCGGTTGTAAAGGTGTTACCGTTTATCGCGACGGATCGCGCTCGGGCGTGCTGATTTCGAACGACGACAACAAGAAAAAAACCGAAGACGGTGCATTCCCGCTGAAACGCCCTGAAAAACTGGAAGCCGACGTTGTACGTTTCCAAAACAACAAGGAAAAATGGATTGCATTTATCGGTTTAATGGATGGCAAACCTTACGAGATTTTCACTGGTTTGCACGACGATGAAGACGGAATTCTGCTGCCTCGCTCGATAACAAAAGGTAATATCATTAAAAGCTGGGAAGGCGAAGAGTCGCGTTACGATTTCCAATACGCCAACAAACGTGGCTACAAAACCACTATTGAAGGATTGTCGCACAAGTTCAACCCGGTATACTGGAACTACGCCAAGTTAATTTCGGGAACATTGCGCCACGGTATGCCAATTCATAAAATTGTTGAGCTGGTAACCAGTCTGCAACTGGATAATGATACCATTAACTCGTGGAAAGCGGGTGTGGCACGCGCACTGAAGAAATACATTCCGGACGGAACGATTGCCGATGATGCCAAGTGTGGCGAATGCGGATCGGACGATGTAGTTTATCAGGAAGGCTGTTTAACCTGCCTCTCATGCGGATGCTCGAAATGCGGATAATTATTAATTCGACTATACTAAAAGAGCCGGGATCAATTTTGATTCCGGCTTTTTTAATGAAAGTCTCCATCTTTTTATGTGTATTGCCTTCTGAGTTTCGTCCGGGAAAACCATCTGGCTTCGATCTGCTTTCTTAACCGGACGATTTCGCTTTGGTCATTTCGCCCCGGCGCTACGTACCAGGCTACCTGCCTGTCATCAGACAGGTTCACATTCAACGCTTTCAGCGCCATAAATAGTTTTTGATGTGTCGTAAATGCGCTTAGCGGGTTGAAACCGCTTAGCGCTTGTAAATTTGCAGAATCGTAACGCAAAAGCGATCAATTTTGATTCCGGCTTTTTTGTGCAAAACAACAAACCAATAGCGCACAAACATTTGTTAATAGCCCACTTTTTGCTTGCTGATAACGCAAACATTTGTTTATGCCCTTAATTTGTTATCGGGAATGGCATAAACAAATGTTCAAGCCCCCAATTTTTATTTTTTGATGTCGCAAACAAATGTTTAACACATGAATTACGAGTAAAACAAGCCTTGAACAAATGTTTAAGGACCGAAAAAATGTTTTTTCAAGGCTTAAACATTTGTTTGAGGGAGCAAAAAGTATTTTTTAGTGACTTAAACATTTGTTAATACCTGAAAATGACAGGAGGAGCTTATCAAACAATGGCACAAAAAAATGCCCCATCGAAAAACGATGAGGCATTTATTTTATGCTGTAAATCTTTTAAGCTTCAATCATTGCTTTGTAAGCGTCAGCGTCCATCAGGTCGTCCAACTCTGCAGCATCGGCAATATTCACTTTAATCATCCATCCTTTTCCGTAAGGATCTTTGTTTACCAATTCAGGATCGTCAGCCAGGTCTTCGTTAAACTCGGCAACTTCACCTCCAACTGGCATAAACAGGTCAGAAACGGTTTTCACTGCCTCAACTGTACCAAAAGTTTCACCTTTATCAAGTGTTTCACCTTCAGTTTCAATTTCAACAAACACAACATCACCCAGTTCTCCCTGGGCAAAATCGGTAACACCTACAACAGCTACATCTCCCTCAACGCGTACCCATTCGTGGTCTTGCGTATATTTCAAATCAGCTGGAATATTCATATTTTTAGTTTTAAATTATTTAAATCAAATCGATTGAAAACCACCTTCTAAATCTATCGTTTTACAAATTCGCCGGGTGCATTTTCATTAAAGATATTTGCCAAAATTAAAACATTTTAATGAAAAACAACCCCCTTACACCCATGCATTTCTCTGATTTTTATCGCATTTTATCTCACGGGGTACAAAATATGTGGTGCTTTTTGTATAATTGCAAAAATTGTAGAAAGAAATGTATTCAAAAAAGATCAATTCGCCCAACGATCTCGAAATTGCTGCAAAGGAGCTAATTACAGCATTTAGCAACGACCGCGTTTTTGCATTTTACGGCAAAATGGGTGCAGGAAAAACAACTTTTATCCAGTCGGTTTGCCGTGCATTAGGATCAGACGATAATGTTACAAGCCCCACTTTTGCGCTGATAAACGAATACAATACTGCCGATCTTGATTCAATTTTTCATTTCGATTTTTACCGGATAAAAGACATCGAGGAAGCTTACGACCTGGGCTACGAAGACTACATTTACAGCGGAAGTTACTGTTTGATTGAGTGGCCGGAAATGATCGAATCGCTGCTGCCCGAAAAAATGGTGGAGGTAAAAATCGAAGTCCTGGAAGATAATACCCGCCTGATTACCGCACAGGAAATATAGCCAGCCAATATCGCTTTCTACTTCCCGCTTAATTTTCTTTGAAAACTCCCCTTTTGCTTGTAAATTGCTGCTGTTGATTTCGTCAGGTAAATTCATTAAGTTCAACTATGGAAAAAGCAAAAGAAAAGGTATCGATACCAAAAACCATGCTTCTGCCCAAAGAGGAGATGTTGGAGGTAAAAAAGAAGGGCCAGAAAATAAAAATTGGCGTTCCTTCTGATCTGTCGAAAGTTGAATACCGGGTACCTTTATCGCCGCAAGCCGTTGATTTACTGGTTTCGTACGGGCACGAAATACTGATCGAACGCAATGCCGGCAAAGCGGCCAGTTACAGCAACGAAGATTACCAAAAAGCCGGCGCTACCATTGTTGAAACCAAAGAAGAAACTTTTCAGTGCGATATCATTTTACGCATTGCGCCATTTGATTGCGACGAAATAGATGCTTTGCGTGGCAACCAATTTATTATTTCAAACATGCAGATTCAGGCTCATTGCACTGAATCGATTCAGAAAATGATGCAAAAAAAGGTAACCACCATTGCCTTTGAATACCTCGAAAACGAAGATGGTTTTCTTCCTTTTGTGCATCAAATGAGCCAGATTGCAGGCGTTACTTCCATTACCATTGCCAGCGAATACCTGAGTAATTCGCGCAACGGAAAAGGTGTTCTGTTTGGCGAAGTTACCGGTGTTACACCTGCCGAACTGGTAATAATTGGCACCAGTACAGCGGCTGAATATGCAGCACGCGCAGCACTCGGACTGGGGATTTTCGTGAAGGTTTTTGATACTTCGGTTTACGAACTCAGCAAACTGGAAGAGAAATTGGGCCGGCGCATTTTTACGTCGGTATTCTACCCCAAGGTTTTGCGCAAAGCACTTATTTCGGCCGATGCGGTTATTGGAGCCACCTCCTTTAACACGCCGCCCAAATTTAAAGTGTCGGAAGATTTGGTAAAACAGATGAAAGAGGGTTCGGTAATTATCGATCTGAACGTGAGCCAGGGAGGCTGTTTCGAAACCTCAAAATGTACCGATTTCAACAACCCAACTTACACCAAACATGGCGTTGTACACTACTGTGTTCCGAATACTCCGGCTATGGTAGCCCGAACTGCTTCCATTTCGTTGAGTAATATTTTAATTCCAATTTTGCTTGCCATTGGCAACAACGGCGGAGTTGAAAACTACATAAAAGTGTCGAAGGGATTCCGGAAAGGCGTGTACATCTACCACGGCATTCTCACCAACCACGATGTTGGCCGCATGTTCAACATCCCGTCGAAAGATATCGATCTCCTATTGGCAGTTTTTTAAACAAGAAAAATATATTATGCTATACTCGCTAAACAAAAAATATCCGTTTAACGACAATTTAAAGGTAAATACGCGCTCCATATCATCCGTGAGCCTGGGCATTTTTTTGTTTCTTTTGTTCTTTCAGCCCTTCGAAATTCAAAATCCCGATTTCAACAACCGCCTCATCATTCTTGCAACATTTGGCGCAATAACCCTGGTGCTGCTCACTATTTTCAGGGTGGTTATCCCTTCCATTTTCATCACCGCATTTTCCGAAAGCCGCTGGACCATACTAAAAGAAATCATCATCGATTTTCTTTTTGTAATTTGCAACTCGGTAGCCTTTGCATTTTTTGCACGTTATGTTGGGCGCCTCCCCATTACTTTCCCCATTGCAATCAATATCGTCATCATTTCAATAACGGCGTCAGTAGTTGTGGTAATTACCAACCAGTTTTACTTGTTGAAAAAGAAAGTACAAAAGCTGGAGCCTGCCGCGGAAGAAGTGATTAATAATGAGTTGATGGAAACTCCGAAAGAAATTGAGTTTGAATCGGAGAATAAAACAGAATATTTCACGCTTTTTCTCGAACAGCTTATTCTTATAAAGTCGGCCAACAATTACATTGAAGTGATTTACAAACACAACGATGAGATTAAGAAAAAACTGATCCGGAATACAATGAAAACCACCGAGAACCTGTTACAAAAATACCCCGAGATCATTCGTTGTCATCGCTCGTGCATGGTAAATAAAAACTACATCAAAAAAGTGTCGCGGGGCTCCGATGGTTTGGTGCTGAATCTTTTCGATTACCCGCAGGAAATTCACGTTTCCAGGCAATATGTGCTTCGTTTAAAAGAAGCATTAAAAGCATCCTGATACGAATAAACAACCCCTTACAAACGTATAAAAACCTTCCGGATTGCCTATTAATAAGGCAATTTGGGATTACTGCCGCTTATCCCTGATAAATGACAGAAATCCCAAAAACTCGTAAATTATCACTTTTAAAAGCAGAAAATCCCAAAAGCTTTTTTTTCGAATAAAATGGCCGTTTATTTGAAAAACTGAAAACAATGTAAATTTTATTGCCATGAATATACTACTGATTTATCCGGAAAAAGAGAACAATTCGAAAGGATTTGAGGCCTTCTTTCAAAAGCTTTTTAACAAGACAACCGAAGATCCATTGGAGCTGATTGAAATTTCTATTCAGCTGCCAATTACCTGGGAAAGAAAGCTGCGCGACCTGAACCAAAAAACATTAAACTCCAAAGATCTGGAATGGGCAGATTATGTCATAATCAAAGCAGAACCAAAACAGCGCACTTCAACGGTAAAACTTATTGAAAAATGCAAAAGTGCAGGGAAAAAGATAATAGCTGAAGGAGCATTGTTTGATTCTCAACCGGCCGACTTTGAAAATGTAGATCACCTGATTCTGAACCAGGCGACATTTGATCCGTTTGTACGGGATATGGAAGACAATACTACTCAACGCATTTACAACGCTGACTACCGGAAAGAGAAATTACGCAAAACCGCGTATTCATTGTTGGGATTTTCAGATTACTTATCGCGAAACATTCACCCGTTTTCGGCGTGAACAAGGATTTTTAACGAGATAGGTTCCACCACAACCGTGTCTTCAACAACTTTTACCCCCTCCTCATTAATACTGTTGGCATCGGCTACAACTTTGTAGCGGCCTTCGGGTAAGGGCAATTCAACTTCCTCTTCGTTCCCATTAAAAATGAGGAATACTTTCGACCAACTGTCGCCAGCCGCCTTTCCATCCAGACAATAGGAAACCACCCCTATTTTATACTCGGCACAAAAATTCAAATCCCGCCTTATTGCATCGGCCGAAGTCATACGAAAAGCCGGATGATTTTTCCTCAGCTGAATCAGTTTCTGAAAGTATTCAAAAACATCGAGGTATTCATTTTTGCGGCTCCAGTCGATCTGATTTACCGAGTCGGGCGATTTATAGGAATTTCCGTTTCCTCCTTTTGTACGGCAAAAATCAACACCGGCATGTAACAGCGGCACTCCCTGCGAGGTTAAAACCAATGCTCCGGCTAATTTTACACGTTTGCGCAAGTCCTCATCCGTCGCTTTTGGCAAACTTTGTTTCAGTTTGTCCCAAAGCGTGTAATTATCGTGGCACGACACGTAGTTGATACACTGATCGGGTTCGGCAGCCCAGGCAGTTTCAACGGTATCGATATATCCGTAATTTACCTGCGGATGATAAACGGCTGCAGTAATTCCAAACTTTATAGCCTCCTCGCGCAGGTTTAGCCCGCTTATAAAACCTTTCGATTTTTTATCGCCATGGTTCCCTTTCAGGGCATCGCGAAAATCGTCGTTAAAGCTGGCTATTCTTCGCATTGCCGAAGTATTCTTTTTAACGGCCCGTTTCGATTCCGGCATCGGACTTTGATCGGCAGCCCAGCCTTCGCCATAAAGGAACAATCCGCGGTCGATCTTATCCAGCGACTTCCGGATTTCCTGCATGGTTTTCAAATCGTGAATTCCCATCAAATCAAAACGAAAACCATCAACATGAAATTCCTCCACCCAGTAGTTAAGCGTGTCGATAATGTATTTACGCACCATCTCGCGCTCCGAAGCCACCTCGTTGCCACATCCCGATGCATTTGAGAACGAGCCATCTTCTTTCTGACGGTAGAAGTACCCGGGCACGATTTGGTTAAAAACCGACTCTTTGGCGTAATAAGTATGGTTGAAAACCACATCCAGAATTACTCCAATTCCGTTGGCATGCAGGGCTTTTACCAACTTTTTAAATTCTACAATTCGTTTGCGTCCGTCGTAAGGATCGGTTGCATACGAACCTTCCAGCGCATTATAATGCATGGGATCGTAACCCCAGTTGTATTTTTCAAGTGGCTTTTCTTCGTCAACGGTTACAAAATCGTTCACCGGCAGCAAATGCACATGCGTAACTCCCAACTCTTTTAAATGATCGATACCCGTTTTTACTCCCTCCGGCGGGCGTGTTCCTTCTTCGGTAAATCCCAGGAACTTTCCTTTGTTTTCAATGCCTGAATTTTCGGCGATGGAAAAATCGCGCACATGGGTTTCGTAAATCACCGCATAAGTAAAACTGTTGTAGCGCGGGCCATTATCGAAAACCCACTCTTCCGGATTAGTGGTGTTCGGATTATAAATCATTCCGCGCAGACCGTTGGCGCCAACACAGCGGGCATAAATTCCGGCAACCTCATCCAGCCATTCACCATCGTTCACTCTGAAAGTATAGAATTTACCTTCGTAATCACCGGTAAGAATTGTTCCCCAGGTGCCGTTCTCTTTTTTCTGCAGATTCGTTTTATAATAGGATTCACCATGCACACCATCTTTGTACAGGCGCAGTTCAACCATCTGAGCTGTAGGTGCCCAAATTTTGAAGGTCGTTTTTTCGGGCGACCAAAAAACACCTAAATCCTTACCCGAATAACCGGGATAAGTTGAAAAATCGATATGGTTAAATTTCCAGTTTCGCATTAAAATTTAACTAATGTTTTGCGTAAAAAAACAGCTTTGCTTCCTAGCTTTTTACCTGTCACATCTTTCAGATAAATTTTTGTTTTTGGATATTTCTTCAACGATTTATCGTGCGAATAAAACCGATTCAGATCAATCGTTAACTGATGCGATTTCCCGCCCTCGAGAAACAAGGGATAAAAACTGTAATTATCCATTCCTTTGAGCTTGAACTTTCGCTTCATCCAAAAATTATCGAATACTAAAAGCGGCTGATCAAGATCGATAGCCGTTGAGCCGGTATTTTTTACCGTAAGAACTAATTCACCGGGATAGAATTTTGTATCCTTCTCGAGTTTAATACTTAGCTTCCTCAGTTTTAAAAACGGCTGGCGCTCCTTCTTCGATTTCTTGTTAAAAGAACGGCCGCTAATAATAAAAACCGCGGTAACAGCAGCCAGAAACAGAAATACCCACAACAGTTTATGTCCTTCGGGGCCTACCTCGTTTTGGGCAAAAAGCCACAACGAATTCAATAATAAAACCGCAAGAATACTTCCCTTCTTCATTGTTGCTAATTTGAGGCAAAAGTAAAGTTTTTATTGATTTAAGATCGATGATGCTTACTGGTTTCACGAGAATACGTTTCATCCTTAACATGAAACCGGTAAGCATCAACACCTTATCCTCTAAGTGCTTCTACATCCTTAATGGTTTTTGGCTTTGGTTTGCCGAGTAACTGCACACCGTTTTCGGTCATTACAAAATCTTCTTCGTTGCGTATTCCGCCGAAGTTACGGTAGCTGTCAACTTTTTCCCAGTTAATAAAATCGTTGAATTTGCCTTGTCCGCGCCACAGATCGATCAATTCAGGAATAAAATAAACTCCCGGCTCGATGGTAAATACATGACCGGCTTTTAGCGATTTTGCCAGGCGTAGCGATTTTAATCCGAACTGTGTACTTTTTGGCTGGCCGTCGTAACCCACCCAAACTTCACCCAAATCTTCCATATCGTGCACATCCATGCCCATCATGTGGCCGGTTCCGCATGGGAAAAACAAAGCGTGTGCCCCCGCCTCAAATGCATCCATGGCATTTCCTTTTGTAAAGCCCATAGCTTTTAGCCCGTCGAAAATGGTGGTAGCCGCGGCAATGTGCGCATTTTTATAGGGCTTGTTCAACTCAAGCGCGCTGATGGCAGCTTCGTGTGCAGCCAATGAAATTTCATAGATCTCTTTTTGCTCAGGCGTGAATTTTTTGCTTACCGGAAAAGTACTCGACAAATCGCCCGAGTAGCATAATTCATTTTCGTAACCGGCATCTACCAAAAACAGGTCACCTTCTTTTATGGTATTTCCATGAAAATGATTGTGCAATGTTTGCCCGTTTTTCGTAGCAATTATCGGGAAAGCAATATTACCACCGGCAGCCAGTGCCACTTTATGAATTTCGGCGGTTACCTGTGCTTCCGTCATTCCCGGACGTGCAAATTTCATGGCTGCAACATGCATATCAACCGACACATTCACCGCCTGATGCAGCTGTTCAATCTCTTCTTTTGATTTGATCTCGCGCTGACTAACAACAGCTTTTACCAAATCAAGCGAGTAAGTATTCGCTACATCTTTGGGCGCTACATCAATCAGCTCCATCAACTTAATTTTGTTCTCGGGGCGGTAAAGCGGCAGGAAATGAATCTTTCTGCTTTTCTCCACCACCGAAGCCAGTTTTTTCGTCGGAAAAACCGCTGAAACGCCACATTTAGCAGCACGTTCAGCAATCGTTGGCTGTGGCCCCATCCACACAATATCGTCGATGGTGTAATCATTTCCGAAAATAATCTCCTTGTTGTTATCAATATCGATTACCGCAGCCAGCCCCGGATGCTGAATTCCAAAGTAGTACAAAAAGGTGCTGTCTTGCCTGAAATGGTAGGTGTTATCCGCATAATTCATCGATGATTCGTCGTTACCAAACAACAAAATCAATCCTTCCCCAACCTTCTCTTTAAGAACTTTTCTTCGTTCGATGTAAATCTCTTTCTGAAACATTTATGCAATTTTTTTATGAGAACGTGAATGTAATAAATTCTCAAATTCGCACTATGACAAATGTTCGTAATGCTTTTACAAGGTTCAGCGCGAAAAGTATTTTGGGCGAGACCTAAGGTATTTTTTGTAAGAAACAGGTGTTGCAGCAACAAAATTAATAAGCCACGCAACCTTTAGCGCACATTGTCCATCTGTTAACTAAACAAAAGAAAATAAGAGTTCAGTACTTTTTCCTGCTTAGCTTGTTTTTGCCGGCTTTTGTTTTATAAATAGGGTAGAATCAGTTGCGGTTTCCTAACCAATTCGAATATAAAAAGAGCCTTACTTGTCTGAAAAGATCAATGTAAGGCTCTTTTGCTTTTATATGCAAAACGCTAATAAATTTATTCCTTCAGGTTATACCAAATTGACCACAAAATACCGCATTATTGAATGGCATTTTTGTAAGCTTCTATTCCGCCAACAACCGGGATTTCGATGCTTGTTCCGTTCAAATCGACTGTTAATTCTGTTCCGGGTTTTGGCCGAAGTGTAAAATCGCGGTCGCTCGACAAGATCATGAGCCCGATTTGTTGTCCGGCTTTAATCACCTGGTCATCGGGTTGCAGTTCGAAAGTCATTTCGTAAAACTTACCCGGTTCCAGCGGTTCACTCTCGCGTAACGTTTTATAATTCTGCAAATCGGCCCAACCACGGGTTATCAGATTATCGGTAATTTTTGCTTTTCGCCATTGCGAATTGCTCCAGGGTAATGAAACCAGGTAAACCGAAAGATTCACTGCCGGTTTGCTACTGGCTGCCCTGATGGTAATTTTTGCTTTTCCTGAGATATGCAGGTCTTCTTTCAACACCGGGCTTACATAAATTAACCGGTGCTCAGTAATTTCGGCTTGTGCCAATGCCTCTGCCGAAAATGAGTAATTATCCACCAGGATTTCAGTTGCCTGCTTCGGCGGTTTTTCGGTAAGCAAATCTCCCTTTTCAGGAGCACCGGCGGTAAGGTATAATTTCACATCACGGGCATCCGGGTTTGGATAATCTTTGTATGGTGTTGGCTTATCGCGCTCGTCATCTTCGCGAACAATCCAGGCTTTTGCATCGTTTTCCACACCATTTTCTATTCCGAACAAATAACGGGTAAACCAACGGTTCATCATACGAACTGGTGGCGGTCCGCCGTGTCCGTTCTGGTGATAGTAAATTTGAGTGGGGATTCCCTTTGCTTTTGCAGCTTCGTAAATACGGAAACTGTGCTCGGGCATTACATTCCAGTCGTTAAATCCGTGCGACATCAAAAGTGCCGCTTTCATGGGCTCCATATCGTTCAGGTAATCGCGGCCGGCCCAAAAGTCGTTGTAATCGCCGGTAACGCGGTCTTGTCCGTTTTTCATTTCATCATCGCGAACATGCTCACGTGCATAAGCTCTTTTATCCAGATCGCCACTGTGAATAAAATCGAAAAGCACACCAACATCCTCACCCAAATAACCTCCCGGAGAACGAACCAAACCATTGGATCGGTAATAATGGTAATACGATGTATTTGGTGCTACGGGAATAATCGCTTCCAGGCCTTCAACCCCTGTAGTGGCGGCTGCCAGCGGCAATGTTCCGTTATACGAAGTTCCGGTCATCCCCACTTTTCCGGCACACCAGTAAGCCTCAACTTCTTCGTTTCCGCGGCGGGTTTTGTAGCCTTTGGCGCGTCCGCAAAGCCAGTCGATTACCGCTTTTGGAGCCAGCGATTCATTGTCGCCGCCAACAGTTGGCGAGCCATCCGACAATCCTGTTCCGGGCGATGATGAATGCACAACAATATAACCACGAGGCAGCCAGGTATCGACATGCCCTTTTGAAATGATTGGCCGTTCGCCGAGGCGCTGAATTTCGGGTGGATGTACATGTTGTTTGGGTTGCTCACCAAGCTCCTGATGAACATCCCAGAAAAATTCGGGATTATTACCGGCCACTCCTGCAAAATAAGGGCTTGAGTTATAAATAACCGGAAGTTTTAATCCTTCGCTTTCGGTTTGCCGCTGACGTGTAACATCAACGTGCATGCGATCTAAAAGGCCATCGCCATCCGAATCAAATTCGGTTTCCACCCACAGGTCTTCGCGAATCCAGTAGGCCGGATCTTCAAACGCTTTTACAATTTGTGCCTCTCCATCTTTAAAAACAGGTTTTATCGGCTCGTTTTGTTGTGCACGGCTACTAACAGCCCACAACTGAATAAGCATCAAACAGGCAACACTTAAACTCAGGTTTTTTCTAATCTTCATTCGTTAAAAAAATTTTATGCAGCCCTTAAACAGCGATACAAAAAATCGGCCCCGGATTGCTTTTATTACAGTTTTTTTTATGATTTATCTCCTCAAAACAGAGGTAACCAGCCTATTTTATTTGAATAGCTAAATATAACCACACTCAACTTTTATATGATGATGAATGACAGACTTTGTTAATTATTTGTAAGGAATTAAAGAGCACCTCATCCTTTTTTGACTTAAAAGAGTTATTTGTATTTTATTTATATCAGCTATTAACACGACAGCTATGAGACAATTGGTTTGCCCCATATCGAAAGATGTGGTGGATGAAAAAAATTTCACTTATATCGTACTACCATTTTATAAATAATTCTACTTAATACAATTTTTCAGTTTTAAGGCTTCTGTCGGTTGACGGAGGCCTTTTTTATTGAAGGTCCCGCCAAAGCCTCCCTATCAATGGTGAAATTCGAATTGTTCATCCGAACTTTTAAACAGTCTAAACAAGTGTGCAAAAAAGAAAAACACTATTTTTCCGGCTTCAATCTTAAACGACTAAACCATCGATGATAAAAGCAATAAAGAAAGCTACCAGTCCGGCAATGTGGGTTCCAACGGCCTATTTTGCAATGGGTTTACCTTTTATGGTGCTTGCACAGTCAACGGCTATCATGTATAAAAATATGGGGATCTCCGATTCCAAAATTGCATTCTGGACCTCGCTGATTATGCTGCCGTGGACCTTAAAACCCTTATGGAGCCCGGTTTTAGAGATGTTCAAATCAAAAAAATTCTTTGTGGTTACCAGCCAGTTTGTTACCGCAATTACTTTTGCGTTGATT
The DNA here is from genome assembly GCF_900111425.1 of Draconibacterium orientale. Taxonomy (NCBI): domain Bacteria; kingdom Pseudomonadati; phylum Bacteroidota; class Bacteroidia; order Marinilabiliales; family Prolixibacteraceae; genus Draconibacterium; species Draconibacterium orientale. Next base: position 110,188 of record NZ_FOHT01000009.1, read on the forward strand.
GCATTTGCGCTTCCGCTACCCAACTTTTTTGCTTACACCATCGCACTGCTTGCTGTTATTGGGTTTAGCGGTGCCACCAACGATATTGCTACCGACGGTGTTTACCTTAGCGTTCTTTCATCAAAAGATCAGGCCCGATACATTGGATGGCAGGGCGCTGCATACAATGTGGGTAAATTTTTGGCTTACGGCGGTTTTGTTACCATTGCCGGAATTCTTGAAAAACAATTGGGTGTAGTAAATGCCTGGGTTGCCGTAATGCTTGGAATTGGTGGCGTGATGGCGCTGGTGGGCCTTTATCACTCGCGAATGTTACCCGGAGGAGAAGCATCAAAATCAGAAGTAAAAAGTCTGAAGGAAGGATTTGACACACTTTGGGATGTGTTAAAAACATTCTTTCAGAAAAAATACATTTACTGGTACATTGCTTTTATCGTATTGTTCCGTTTTGCCGAAGGATTTGCCATAAAAATTGCGCCGCTATTTTTTAAAGCTGCCGTTGCCGATGGCGGATTGGGGTTAACCACCACCGAAATTGGCGTTGTTTACGGAACTTTCGGAACCGCAGCCTTTGTTGCCGGATCGTTACTGGCCGGTTATTTTATTGCACGCCGCGGCCTGAAAAGGGCTTTACTTATTTTAGTCAGCACTTTTAATATCCCATTTTTGGTGTATGCCTTACTGGCCCATTATCAACCTTCGAGCCTATACCTGATAGGGGGCGCTGTGGTTTTTGAGTATTTTGGCTATGGCTTTGGTTTTGTGGGACTGATGCTGTTTATGATGCAGCAGGTAGCACCCGGAAAATACAAAATGGCGCACTACGCTTTTGCCACCGGAATTATGAATCTTGGTTTTATGGTGCCATCGATGCTGAGTGGTTATTTCAGCGACTGGCTGGGCTACAAATTGTTTTTTGCCTGGGTGCTGGTGGCTACCATTCCGATTTTTATTGCTGCACGGTTCGTTCCTTTCGGACACCCCGACAATGTTGATGAAGAAACAATAGAAACAAATAAAAATGACTAAAAAAGTAAACATACCTTTTGAAGAACGCCCGCAAGGTTGCACCGATGTAATGTGGCGCTACTCGCAGAATCCGGTAATTGGCCGGTATGCAATTCCAACTTCAAACAGTATTTTCAACAGTGCTGTTGTTTCTTTTGAAGACGGTTTTGCCGGCGTATTTCGCTGCGACAACAAAGCTGTGCAAATGAATATTTTTGCCGGTTTTAGTAAAGACGGTATCAATTGGGAGATCAATCATGAACCCATTGAAATGGTTGCCGGAAACACCGAGATGATCGAGTCGGACTACAAGTATGATCCGCGTGTTACCTGGATTGAAGACCGCTACTGGGTAACCTGGTGTAACGGTTATCACGGACCAACAATCGGGATTGCATACACATTCGATTTCAAAACTTTTCACCAGTGCGAAAACGCCTTTTTGCCTTTTAACCGGAATGGCGTTCTTTTTCCCGAAAAAATTAACGGGAAATATGCCATGCTGAGTCGCCCGAGCGACAATGGACATACTCCGTTTGGCGACATTTACATTAGTTACAGCCCCGATATGAAATACTGGGGCGAACACCGCTGTGTAATGAAAGTTACTCCGTTTGAGCTGAGCGCCTGGCAGTGTACAAAAATTGGTGCCGGATCGGTACCGATTAAAACGGAAGAAGGGTGGCTGGAGTTCTACCACGGTGTAATTAACACTTGTAATGGTTTCCGCTATTCAATGGGTGCTGCTATTCTCGATCTGGAAGATCCGTCGAAAGTATTGTACCGTACACAACCATACTTGCTGGCTCCTGCAGCGACATACGAACTGGCCGGCGATGTGCCGAATGTGGTTTTCCCTTGTGCCGCACTTAGCGATGGTGAAAAAATAGCGGTGTATTACGGTGCAGCCGACACGGTTGTGGGAATGGCATTTGCTTACCAGCAGGAATTGATTGATTTTATTAAGGAGAATTCCATCTAAAAAAGGAGTTCACGCAAAGACACAAAGGTTTCGCAAAGTACGCTGAGAAAAATATTGAAAATAGTGATGCTCTCACTTGGAGTGAGGGTATCACTATTTTCCGGGATCACCTCCAAAACGTTTTTCCTTTATAAAATACATATTTGTGGAATCGGGTACCGCAACCGGCATATTCCAGAAGTTATCTGAAGGTTTTACCACCGGCATATTATCACCCAAAGCCATAAATACATCTGTTGTTAATTTTAAATATAAATTATCAATCAAGTTTTCTGTGTTATCATCAAAAAATGATTGGGGTAGTTCGTCATCCAATTTCAATTGAGGTGAGATTGTTAGATAATCGTGTTGTTGCTGTTTCTGAAAATCGTCAAATTCAATACGCGGAAGCGGTTTTATAGCATACTCATTTTGACTAAATGAAGTAAAGTTCAAACAACAAACAAATATCAAAAACACTATTGTCTTCATAACTTTAATTTTGTTTCAGCAAGTTAAAAAAGAGCACTAAAAATAGCTAAGCAATTGAGGTTTTTAACATTTGTAGAACCTCATCCTTTCGTCGCCTCGATATGAAAATTTTATCGCTATTTGAAAGTTCGAGCGTTCCTCCGTCGGTTTTTGAATACGCCACCACATGCTTTAAGTTTACCAGATGGGATTTATGCGTGCGCACGAAAGAATATTCCTTTAAAAGATCTTCAAATTCAACCAGTGTTTTTGCTACTAATAAATGCTTTTTTTCATGCAGATAAATATGCGTGTAATTGCTTTCGCCCTTACAGTGGACGATCTTTTTCACTTCTACAAATTCAATACGATCGTTGGTTGGCAGCCCAATTCGTGGATTATCGGGTTGCAAAATATTACGATTCAATTCGCGAATTTGTCTGTTCTCTTCTTTCTTCTGAATGCGCTTCGTAACCTTTTCAACCGCGGTTTTTAGTTCGTTAAAGTTGATGGGTTTAAGAATATAATCGGCAGCCGAAAAGCGAATGGCCTTTATGGCATAATTGTCATAGGCGGTTACAAAAATCACCTCGAAGTTAATATCCGCAAAATGCTCAAGCAACTGAAATCCATTTTCCCCGGGCATTTCAATATCGAGAAAAACCAATTGCGGCTTTTCATTTTTAATAAGCTGGATAGCAGACTTCACTGAATTTGCCAGTCCCACCAAGATTACTTCCGGGCAGTGTGATTCAAGCAGTCCAGCCAAATTTTCGCGGCCGTGTTTTTCGTCGTCAACTATAATTGATTTTATCTGCATTTTAAAAAGTTCTTGCAAAGTCACAAAGGTTTCGCAGAATTCGCCAAGTACATCTGCGAACTTTGCGTTTCTTCTTTTTTTTGCGTGAAACAGTATTACAAATTATTTACAATCCGATGGATCCCATCTTTTAGGACACTGGTGTTAAAATTAATCAAAAGTCCAAGTTTCAAACCCGACAACTTCAAATAGGTTAAAGTTTGAGCATAATGAACCGGAGCTAGTGTTGCAACCGATTTCACTTCTACCAGAATCTTATCATTAATAACCAAATCAATTCTGTAACCAACATCTTGTTTTACTTCTTTGTACACAAATGGCATTGGTACCTGCTGTTTTACTTCAAGACCTATTTCCCTCAATTCAAAAGCTAATGCATTATCATAAGCCGACTCTAAAAGCCCCGGGCCAATAATTTTATGTATTTCGATTGCGGCTCCGATTGTTTTGTAAGAAAGGTCGTTTTCATTCATTATTTGCGAGTTTACAATTTATGATGAACAATTTATGTAAAAATGCAGGTTCACGCAAAGAACACTAAGATTTCGCAAAGGAAACAAAGAAGTTTTTTGCGAACTCTGCGTTCCTTCTTTACTTTGCGTGAACTCTTCTTTACTTTTCTTCGGGCAAAACAATTTCCACAAGTGTTCCTTCTTCCAAATCAGTGGTTGTGAGTTTATATTTCTCGCCCTGTTTTTGCTGAAGGATATTGAGGCGTTCTTTCATCAGTTTTGTGCCTTTCCCGTTCTTTTGTTGCTGTATTTCTTTTGCGGCTTTACGGCCAATTCCGTTGTCGGTGATTGTGATTAATACAAATGCGTCTTTCTTCATAACATCTATTTTTAAATGTTTCTCACCTCTTTTATTCTGAAGACCATGAACGATGGCATTTTCAACAAAAGGCTGCAAAAGTAGCGATGGCACCTGCGTATTGTGCGCATCAATTGTTTCGTCAACAAGAACCTCAAATTCAAAATCAAAACGCAGTTTTTCAAGGTTTAAATACTGCCTAATCAGTTCCAGCTCTTCGGCCAGCGACACCTCTTCCTTTTCTGAATTATTCAGCACTTTTCGAATCAATCCGGCAAAATCGCTTAAATACAAATGGGCCTCGCGGCCCTTGTTTTGCTGAACCAGGTTTTGCACCGAGTTCAAACTGTTAAAAAGAAAATGGGGGTTCATCTGACTCCGGATAGCCGTGAGTTCCAACTCCCGGAGTCGCCTTTTTTGCTCCTCCTTTCGGAATTGCCGCCGAACCCGCCATTTCCATAGTAGTAAACCTATTATTAAAATGGTTAGGATGCTGAGTAATACTACTATTATAATTTGCAACTGCGATTTATTCAGTTCTTTTTTTTTAGGCTGCAGGTTTTGTTTGCATAAATTCATACCACTTACCATATTTCGGTCAAATCCTATTCGAACACCATCCTTATCGTAAGCAATAAAATGTCCTTTACCGGATTTAAAAATGGAGCCTAACTGAACTTTGTGGTTAATTAAAAATAGCTGATATGCAACAGGATTGGCCCGTTTGGTATAGTCCATCCACTCCTGAATGTTGCTTCCTTCGGTTACCAGAACAAAATTTATCTCCGGATTTTCTTTGGCAAGCTCATCAAAGTAATAGCGCTCTTTCGACCAATTTTTAGTTACATAGAACAAAGCGGGCTTGTTACCCAAAAAGTCTTTTAAATATTTCGCCTCTCCTTTTTCATTAAAGAATTTGGTATTGGGCACATAATCCTTTTTGTCCCATTCAGATTGCGTGCTTATAATGCCTTCAAGCGATTGACTAAATCCTGGATCATTGCATAAGCGCAGCATCAAATCAAGGTATTTTTCAACTTCATTTTTACGATATATTTGAGCTTCTGATTCCTGATTATAAATAGTTGTTTTTTCCTGAAGCAACATTTCTGCAATTTGTCCGTAAAGCGCAGGGCCTGCCAGTAGCGCTTTTGCTATTTCAATTTTATTGGGTAAGTCACCATAAAATCGCAGCTCATTTGAAGGTGTACTTACGATTTCGAACCCGAAATAATTTACACTGCGTACCTTTTTTACGGTTTGTAAATAATAGGACAAATAACTGTTGGCAAACTGTCTGGAGAAAACACCATTTGCATTGTATATTTCATGAATTTCAATTTCATTTAAAACCTTGTTTAAATAGTCCAGGTCCACAATGTCTTCATCAGGAAAATATACTTGTCCCCAGTTCACCCGCTGCTTATATTCCCACGTTGAAAGAAATTCAAGAACACCACACATCAAATTGGCTTTTAGCTCATTTCGTACGAAATCGAAAACATATGCCGGGATAGCTTCCTTATATGCCATCGATTTTACATCAAAATTATCAATGGCATCTCTTAAATTAACGAATTTCATATTGGAGCTCCACCACCAGTAAATGCTATTAAAATTCATTCTTTGCTCAAGCCATTCATACTCTTTGTTAAAATTATAAAGCAGTTCCTGAGCGGCTGCAAAATCACCCGAGAACTCGACATCCCAAGGGAATTCACCGTTTGCAATTAAATGAATGTTGCTCCCCGGCTCGGCATATAAAGAAATGGTAGGTAATTCAGCCGAGGAATTAGATTGACCAAATAACAAAAAAACCAATCCCGGATTTTCTAGTTCTGTTTCAATGTGAAAAGTATTGCTCTCGTCCAAAAATACTGTCTCCTGATAAAGTTCAGTCCCATAGGGATTTCGCAATATTGCCAGCGTAACCTTCTTATTGATCACTCCACTCACAGTTCCTGAAACAATTAAACGAGTGCCTGTCTTCTCTTTAAGATTTAACAGTTTTATACTTTCCTCGTTATAAAACAAACTGTAATAATTACCATTAATAAATCTTGAATGTTTGGTTGAATCCAATGAAATGCTTTGGTATTCCCGAAGAAATTTTTCCTGATCATTGATGGAATAATTTAGAGTGTAAAGGCCGGGCTTTTCGTCCCATCTTTGATTCGTTACCGACAGAACATGATCCTTTGTTGCAATATCAACATCATACTTCTGTGGATCCAGCATCTCACTCTTTACCTGAAAGAGCAACTGAACAGATTTGGTTATTTGAGGTATCGCTTTGGTGTTAAAAGCTTCTATTTGCCGGTTCTTTGAGACTTGATCAAATGCTTTTTTGTCTAACCTCTTTTTTGCAGCCAATAAAACTTCATCGCGGTTGTAAAGCTTAAGCTCACTGGTTTCTTCATTAAACTCATATTTAAAAAGTATATTACAAACCAAATTCTCGTACGCATCAGTTCTAGCTCCTCCGTAATACTCATTTTGAAACTCCGGATATTCGTAATCCCTGTATGCAAATGGAATTTCACCAGGCTTTTGGAGAGTGTTTTTGCTAACAGTTACAAATAGCAATTTTTTGTTATCTGGCTCGGTCGTTCTATATTCTATTTCCAAAATCTTTGTCCATAGAAATTCATTCAATTTTTCTCCATCTTCTGATTGATGGTAGATCGATTTATTGAACTGATAGATGTATTCCTTCCCGGTTTCAGGCCGTAAAAGAATAACTTCGTTTTGGGCGAAAGAGGAAAAACAAATAAGAAGGAGAAATAAGCTTATAAACGGGATTGTTTTCATAGCCATAAATTTAAAGATTATGTTACTCAAATTTGGCTGCTATTATTGAAATTTAAAAGGGCAACTTATCGAACGGTTAGTTTGGTTTATTTAACGGAAGGAAAAAGGATAAAGGATGATTGATGAAAAGTTAATTTCACGCAAAGGCGCAAAGGTTTCGCAAAGCACGCTAAATGATTTGATTGCGATCTTCACGCTTCTCCCAATCTTTGCGTGAACAAATTAAATTTATTCTCCTTTTATCGCCTTCAAAACCGCTGGTGTTAAATCCTCGCTTTCGGGCGAGATATAGGCCACGTTCCCGGCACTTACATCGAGCACATAGGTAAAGTTTTGTGCACCGGCAATGTTGCTGATTTCCTGGTTAATTTGCTTGTACAGGGGCTGAATGAGTTCCATGTTGCGGTTTTGCAACTGCTGTTGTGCAGTTTGGTTGTATGCTTGTATTTTTTGCGATTGCTCTAAAATTTCATTTTGCCGGGTTTGCTTTACAAAATCGGAATACCCATCACTTTCGGCTTCAAACTTTTCAATGGCAGCTTCATGCTCGGCAATCATTTCCTCGTAAATCTCCTGCATATCTTTTGATTCCTGCTCTATAATCGATTGAAGACTATCGAGCATCGGGTGTTTTTGTACCAGCTCCTGAATATTTACATGCCCGATTTTTAATGTACTTTGGGCGTTTGCAACCGTAGCAATGAAGAGGATTACAACGGCAGACAACAGAAATTTTATTTTCATAGTCTATAATTTAAGATTTTGAGCAAAGATGATTGAATTATTGCCCCAATACAGCTAAAAGAAGTTAAACCTGTTTGGCTTATTCGTTAACAAACCAAAAGAGTTGGAGCCGATTCTTAAATTATGTTTCTATTCTTAAAATTTTTACACAAAAAACATTCATGATTTATGGAATCACCAACAGGGATGAAAGTGAGGCCTAACGACAGCATTTCATAAAAAAATCAGATTACAAGGCGCATACAGCAATTGTGCGTTGAATAACTGATTATTTGCGCCTTTGATTTACTTCTCATCAACCCCGGGTTTCACCCGAGGTTAGTTACATTTTATCCCTTCGGGATATTGAATTGGAATACCAAGTTAAGACGACTTTATTGGCCAGCTATGTCGGAATTGCAAATTCTTCATGACGCTAAAAGCGTCTAATGTTATTAACCCGGTGCGTAGCGCTGGGATGAAATGACCAAAGCGAAATCGTCCGGCGAAGAAAGCAGATCGAAGCCAGACGGTGCTTCCGGACGAAATACAAAAGGCAATACACCTAAAAAGATGGGGACTTTCAGAAAAAAGGGCGGAAAACCGCCCTTCAACATTTCTTTATGTAGTTCAATATTAATTCGCTGGCTTTTCAAAAAGAGCATCGTCAAGTGGTTCATCTATTTTAATTTCATCCATAACCAACGACTGTTTACCCATTGGCATTTCAATCTCAATTTTATGAGCCATTTTAATGCCTTGTACGTCTTTGTACTCTACCATTTTAGTTACAATATCTATCGATTGCCCCATGGCTTCAGCTGTCGTTTCTACTTTCGAAACCATATAATCGTCGGCATTAATATAGTAGGATTGAACCGCTCCATCCTTGTCGGTTAGTTTCAGCTTATAGGCTTCGGTGCCATCAACATCAACTTTACCCAGCAATTCGATGTTACTGCCTTTTTCTTTGTAGTTGTAAAGGGCGCCTTCCATATCGGCCTGATTCATTGCTTGTTTTAACTGGTCGCCTTCCAGCTCCTGAACACCGGCTCCCATCATTGGGTTAACCATCCATCCGTTTTCGCCATTAAAAGCGCTGGTGGTTTTTTGCCCCATCATTTCCACATCTACCCTGAATTTATTCGGTTTTTTCACTTTAATTTCCATGGGGATTTCCATTCCCATCATAATCACTTTGGCTTTAACATTGAATGTTTTTACATCGGCCATTTTATCCATACCATTGGCTTTGTAGTAATTATCCAATACTTTGTCGAGCGATTGTGCTTGTGTGCTGATTAATGCAAAAAGCATTACGGCGGCTAATAAAAAGGTACGTTTCATTCGTTTGTGTTTTTAAGTTTTTAAAGGTAATCCATGGAACTCGCATTAAACTACTCACTCTTAAAAAAGAAGTATTTCGTATGCTCGTTTCATTTTGAATCTATTTGTATAAAATTAAGTGCCAAGAATTAATACTACTAAAATACAAATATTACATTCGGATTCAAATAGGGGTATTAAAAATAAATTTCGGCAATAATATTGGCATAATCCACACCTTTTTCAATCAGCATATCGCGCACTTCTACAACCATCAGCGCCTTTCCGCAGAGGTAATATTTTACATCCGGCAATTCAGTCAGGCTCTCCAGGTAATCGGTAACCCTTCCGGGAAAAACATCGCACGATTGTTCCTGCGAACAGCAACGTATATATTTTTCCCCCAGCGACCATTCCAGTTCATCCTCGAAATAAAACTGGTTTAACTGCCGCACCCCGTGAATTAGGGTTTTATTCGCTGAAATTCCCGACCGGTACATGGCATAGAAAGGCGCAATTCCGGTTCCGGTGGCAATCCACCAGGCCGGCTCATTGGTTCCTAAAAAACTTCCGTACGGTTCCGACACGTATAAGGTATCTCCCGGAATCATGGCTGCCATTTTAGGGGTTAAAAAACCATCGTCTTTAATGTTAAACAGGATCCGGATCTCGTCTTCCTGATTACCGCTGCAAATGCTGTAAATACGCGGCGCATGTTCGGTATCCACACCTATTTTCACCACTTGTCCGGGCAAAAATTCAGCATTCCGCTGAAACGAAATTACATGTACGCCAGGTGAAATCTCTTCGTTATTGGTTATTAACTGTTTAACTAATTGAGGTTCTTTTTTTGTTTTTGCTGACATTTAAATCCAAATAGAAAATTACAGCATCGTAACAAACCTTACAACTAATTGTTTCGGAAAGTGAATGTTACTACAAGCGGATCATCAACACCGGTAAGCAAATTATTTACCCGGTAATACACATCCAGACTTCCGCTATTTGCCACCTCATCCGAATTACCGCTCAAACTCAGCGCCGAAACATGATGCGCTTTAAGCGTAATCGTTTCAGGCGCATCGAAACCCACACCCGGCTGAACCAGCTCCAACTCGTAATCTACATCCGAATTATTGGTGATTTTTACCACCTTCGATTCCTTGTTTTTTAGTTTTAGTGGCGTTTTCTTAAATTCCAACGACTGGAAAAAAAGCGGCTCCAGGAATTCAGAACGCCCCACAATCGTATTGTCAAAATAAACAGCAGTACGCCCATCGAACAGGGCTTCTTTAATTCCACCAATGGTACGGCTTTTGGCAAAAACAAGGGTTAATGGCCGGTGTCCGTCGTTCACATCCATTGGCCCGTGCACATCGGAATTTCCCAGCATGGTTAGCATTTTTTCGTTGGCCCAATCCAAAGCCTCCGGGCAAAACTCCCAGTTATAAACTTCAATTCCGTGTAACATATCATTCTCGAAAAAATAGGAATGTTCGTCCCACCACAATACAGAGTCGGGTTGCTGGGCATCCCAGCACGGGTGATTCCACATAAGAAATGCACCCTGATCGCGCGCCTCTTTTACAGCGTCCTGCACATCATCCAGTTCCAGCAAATTGGCATTTGTTATAAACAAGGCATTAAAGTGCCCCGGCGGCATGCTGCGTGTAATCTCCGCGCCTTTAATCAGTAGTATATCTGATTGATCGGCCAATGGTTTTGCCAAATCGTACGAGCGGTTATGGTCGGCCACCACATCAATCGAATGCGGACGATATTCGATATGATCGGTAATTGAAATGGCATCCAAACCCTCGTTCCAGGCCTCTTCAATACGAACCGTTGGCCAAACCGTTCCGTCAGAAAATACGGTGTGCATGTGTAAATCGCACTTTAGTGTTTGGTAACCACTAATATTCGGAATATTAATAATTCGTCGTGACTGTGCATAAAGTAACCCACTGCTAACAACGAGCAATACAATTATAAATCCAAATTTTTTCATCATGCCGGAAGATTTTAGGTCAATATATCTGATTATAAATATCACCGAAAGTAATTAACATTCAAATATTATCATATTAATTTTTTATGAATTGTAAATGAATGGTTAAATTTAGGAAAATTAACACACTCTTTTTAATATTTTTAAAAAGAAGCTTGTTTCATATTTAAAATATTCTGATTTTTGCATTCACAGTTATGGAAAAACTATTTAAAACTACAGGAAATCAAAGTCAGGCAGTTGAGCTCAAAAAGATTGCCCAGAAAAAGCAGATTCTGCGTTCAATCTATTTTAACGGCCCGCTATCAAATTCCGACCTTGCCCGCCAAATTAAATTAAGCACACCAAAAATAAACAGCTTACTACTCGAGCTAATTGAAGATCAACTAGTAACTGAGTTGGGACGCGGCGATTCGAGTGGTGGCCGGCGCCCGAATATTTACGGATTGATTGAAAACGGTTTTTATGTAGTTGGAATAACCATAAATGTAGCCCGTACCATTATTTCCATTTTTAACAGCTGCAACCAGGAGGTTAGCGGCCCGCATTATTTCCCCATAAAAATGTCGTCGGACATTAACATTTTTAACCAGGTAAATGCAGAGCTTGAGAAGGTTATAAAAGACAGCAATATCGATCGTGAAAAGATACTGGTGGCCGGACTTGAATTACCGGGTTTAATCAATCAAAAAGAAGGGATTAACCAAACGTATTTCCCGGAAGAAAAAGACCTGTTTTCGAAACTGCAGAAGATATTCGGAATACCGGTTTTTATTAGCCACGATGCCAAACTGCGCACTTTTGCCGAACAGTATTTTGGGTTGGCAAAAGGCAAGAAAAACGTATTGATGCTGCAAGCCGACTGGGGTTTAGGACTGGGTATTATTATTAACGGGAGATTGTACACCGGAAAATCGGGTTACTCGGGCGAATTCGGACACCTCCCACTGGCCGATAACGGCGTACTTTGTGTGTGCGGGAAACAAGGGTGTTTAGAAACCATAGTATCGGCCAACGCCATTGCCCGGCAAGCGCGCGAGGGAATTGAGCAAGGCCATTCTTCGCTGATAAAAGAACTGGTAAAAGACGATTTAAACAAAATAGATATTTCTACCGTTATTCAGGCTGCCAACTCCGGCGATCAGTTTGCCATTTCGCTATTCTCTGAAGTGGGGAAATGGCTGGGACGAGGAATGGCTTATCTGATTCAGATTTTTAACCCTGAATTGATCATTATTGGTGGACAAGTTGCCGTGGCCAGTCAGTTTATCCTGGCGCCTATACAACAAGCCATTCATACATTTAGTAACCGCGATATAAGCAACGAAACCCAAATTCTGTTTTCGGAACTGGGAACCAAAGCAGGAACTATGGGAGCAGCAGCCTATGCGCTGGAAAGAATCTCAAAAAAATAAACGATGAAACGAGCATGTAAAATATTACATCCAAGAGGAATATTAAAATACGTGCGAGTTTCATACTATACCGCTAAAAACAAACAATTTTAAGAGTATGAAAGTCAGTTTTACAAAGGTTGAAGAAGCATTTTTCGAAGAAACAAAGTCAAAGAAAGTTTCGACCAGAATTCCGTATATCACCACTGAAAGTTTCCCAAAACTGGGGCTGCTTTCGGCATTAAGTTTTTTAGAGTGGGCGAGTAAAAACCCCAATGGTGTAGTTAGTTTACCAACAGGGAAAACGGCGCAGTATTTTCTGGATTTTACCCATCTTTTGCTTGATAACTGGAATAACAAGAAAGGAAAAGACTTTTTGGAGAAATATGGTTTGGCCGATGTAAAAAAGCCCGAGCTGGGCGAACTCTCCTTTGTACAAATGGGCGAATTTTTCCCTATTAATCCCGAGCAACACAACAGCCTTTACAATTACGCACAAAAACAATACATTGAAGGTTTAGGCTTTAAAAAAGAAAATGCCCTGCTTATTAATTCAGAAGAAATTAAACTGGCAGAAGGCAAACATTATTCCGAGATATTTCCGGATTTTAAAATCGATCTGTCGTTGCGTTATCGCGAAGCAAAAACACACCAGGAACAGTTGCAACAAGAATCGATTTTTAAAATCGATAACTGGTGTACAGCCTACGAAAGTAAAATTCGCAAAAAAGGCGGGATCGGCTTTTTCCTCAGCGGCATTGGCCCCGATGGGCTGATCGCTTTCAACACACGCGGATCTGATCATTTCTCATCAACACGCTTAACCGAAACAAACTTTGAAACACAAGCCATAACAGCTGCCGATTTGGGTGGAATTGAGGTATCGAAAAACCGCCTGGTTATTACCATTGGCTTGGGTACACTTACTTTTAATCCGGATAACAAAGCCATTGTTTATGCTGCCGGCGAAGCGATTGCCGACACCATAAAAGCTTCGCTGGAAAACGAACCGAGTGTTACGTATCCGGCAACGGCACTGCAAAAATTGAAGAATGCCCGCTTTTACCTTACCGAAGGAGCAGCAGTTACACTGAAAGACAGTATTGAAGCTTACTACACCGGCTCTCCGTGGAACCATCAGAAAACAGAAAGAGCGGTCATTGAACTCTGTAAAAAAATAAACAAGTTCGGCTCGAAACTGGATTTGGAAGACCTGAAAGCCGACAAATACTGTAGTATGATTCCTGATCTGAATGAAAACACCGTTCAGTCGGTAATCGATTCCATTTTAGCGAAACTGCAAAAAGGAATGCAAAAAGAGGTGAACCAGACCTACTACCACACCGGTCCTCACCACGACGATATTATGCTTGGCATTATGCCAGCAACCAACCGCCAATCGCGCGATGCCAGCAACGAACTGCATTTTTCGGTAGCTACATCGGGTTTTACTGCGGTTACCAATACCTTTTTGTACGACCTGCTTGTAGAAACAAAAGACCTGATGAATCAGGGGAAAATTGAAATGATCAACTTCCCCGACTTCTTTAAAGACGGTTATAAATACAAGTGGGACAAAGACATTTACCACTACCTCGACAACATTGCAGCGCAGGATGAAGAAGAAAAACGCCGTGGTGTTTGCCACCGCGTAATTCGTGCCCTTGTTTCTATTTGGAAAATTAAAAACGAGGAAGAACTTCGTGAGACGATTTTTGAGATCCTTACCAGCCTGAGAAATACTTACGACGGTGGAAAAAATCCACCAAAAATTCAGAAGCTGAAAGGAATGATCCGCGAGTTTGAAGAGGAACTGGTTTGGGCACACTATGGTATTATGGTGAAAAACGTTCACCACCTGCGTTTGGGCTTTTACTCGGGCGAATCGAACTACGACAAAGACATTCTTCCAATTCTGGAGGACTTTAGAAAATATAAGCCAACAGTTATTAGTTTGGCCATGGATCCGCAGGGAAGCGGTCCCGATACGCACTACAAAGTGCTGATGGCCATTGCAAAGGCAGTTGAAGACTGGAGCAAGGAAGAAGACCTGAGCAAACTGCGAATTGTGGGTTACCGCAATGTGTGGTTCAAATACAACCCGTGGGATGTTGAAGTAATCGTTCCGGTTTCGTTGAACTCGCTGGCAACACTCGACAAATCATTCTCGGAGTGTTACATAACACAGGTTAATGCATCGTTCCCAAGTTACCAGTTGGATGGTAAATTCAGCGACCTTACACAACGCGTTTGGTTCGATCAGCACAAACAAATACAGTTGTTGTTGGGTAAAAACTTCTTTTACCAAAACGAATCGCCACTGTTACGTGCTACACACGGTGTAATTTACCACCGCGAATTAACCGTTGAGCAATTCCTTGAAGAAGCCCAGAAACTGGGAAAAGCAATGGAAAATATACTTTAAAAACCAGAATATAATGAAACTAGTAATTCATAATAACTACGACGAATTAAGCATTTGGGCTGCCAACCATATTGCCGAAAGAATTAGTGATTTTGCGCCAACGGCAGAAAAACCATTTGTGCTGGGTTTACCAACCGGATCAACACCGCTGGGAACCTACAACGCTTTGATCGACTTGTACCAGCAAGGAAAAGTATCGTTTAAAAACGTGGTTACTTTTAACATGGACGAATACGTGGGCATTTCCGAAGACCATCCGGAAAGCTACCACAGTTTTATGTTCGAGAACTTTTTTAATCACATCGATATTCCAAAAGAGAACATCAATATTCTTGACGGAAACGCAGCCGACCTCAACGCTGAATGCGAGCGTTACGAAGCTAAAATTGAATCGTACGGAGGCATTGAGTTGTTTATGGGCGGAATGGGCGCTGATGGTCACCTGGCATTTAATATTCCGGGATCGTCGATTCAATCGCGCACCCGTTTGGTCGATCTGAACTACGACACCATTATGGCCAACTCGCGTTTCTTCGATAACGACTTAAATCAGGTGCCAAAACAGGCTTTAACAGTTGGTGTGCAAACTGTGCTCGACTCGAAAGAAGTGTTGGTTTTGGTAAACGGATACAAAAAAGCCCGCGCACTGCAAAATGTAGTGGAAAATGGTATTAACCACATGTGGACTTTGTCGGCACTGCAAATGCACCCAAATGGCATTATTGTTTGCGACGAAGATGCCACAATGGAACTAAAAGTTGGAACGGTAAAGTATTTTAAGGAATCAGTTTAAACAACCGGATCTCGATAAAATAAAACTGCCCGCCTGATGATTCAGAGCGGGCAGTTGTTTTTATATGCTTTTCTGTAGATTGCTACGAAATTCACTATCTACGTCCCTGCAGATCTTTTCTTCACCGCCTTTATCACCACTTCCTGTTCGCACTGCGGGCAAATATAAATTTCGCATCCGGTGCAGGCAAAACAATTGCTGCACATGCGCGGAACATCGAGATTCGAAAACTGAAAATTGCAGTTTGGGCAGGTGTATATTTTCTCCTTTTTCGGCGCAAACATTACACAAATGACTTAACCAAACGAAGTAGTCCGAAAATAACAACCAGCGTAAAAATAATAGCAGCTCCCGAAGGAATATTCAGAAAGTAAGAAATAAACAAACCGGCAATTGTACCCACAAAAGCAAACAACGACGAATACACCAGCAGGCGTTTAAAATCGTTGGTGAATAAATTGGCTGTGGCCTGCGGTATGGTCAGTAACGACAAAATAAGAATGATGCCCACTACCCTGATATTCAACACAACAGTTAGTGCAATTAACACCATTATGAGGTAGTTGAACAAAGCCACCGGCAAACCAGCAGTACGCGCAAACTCTTCGTCGAAAGCGATGTAAAGAATTTTACGCAAAAATACGGCAAAGAATAGTACAATTACCGTGTTCAGCATAAACATCCACCAAAGCTCGGAAGTAGTTACTGTAAGAATATTGCCAAACAGGTAACTCATCAGGTTTGGCGTGTAGCCGGGTGTGAGGAAAACAAAAATAATGCCCAGCGCCATTCCCAGCGACCACCATATAGCAATGGAAGAATCTTCGCGAATTTCGGCCACTTTGGTAAAAAACTGAATGCCTAAAGCCGACAAAACAGCAAAAAGAACTGCTCCCAGCAAAGGGTTAAATCCCAGGAAAAAAGCCAGGCCGATTCCGCCAAACGAAGCATGCGTTATTCCGCCACTAATAAACACAATGCGACGCGAAACAATGTATGCGCCGATAATTCCGCACGAGATACTGGCAAACACGGCGGCCAAAAATGCTTTCTGAAAAAAATCGTATGAAAATAGTTCTAGTATTGCGCTCATATTACTGATGATGGTGCTTTAAAACGGTATGCGGGATTTCGCCATGCGAAATAATCTGAATCGGGCAGTTATAGTTGGCCAGCTGCTCCTGCGAAATTACGTTGCTCGGGTGATAATGCAGGTACTTATTTACACAGGCGATAGATTTTACGCAGCTGGTAATAGTTCCCACATCGTGCGAAACCAAAAGAATGGCAAGCTCTTCATTCAGCTTCTCCAACTTTTCGTAAAGTTCGCCTTCAAAACGATTATCCACAAAAGTATCCGGCTCGTCGAGGATAAGCAGTTTCGGATCGCTCAGCAAGGCCCGACATAAAAACACCCGTTGCATTTGCCCGCCCGACAGTTCGCCAATGGCTTTGTTACGAATACCGATAACACCCATTTCTTCGAGCAATGCTTCGGCTTTATCTTTTGCTATACTCTTCGCGTTTTGGCGATTTTGCATAATGCCTCCCGAAAGTACCACATCGAAAACAGTAATCGGGAATTTCCGGTCGATGTGCCGTACCTGTGGCAAGTAGCCAATTGGTTTTTTACGGCCACTCATTTCTTTCGAGAAATGTATTTTCCCTGATTCCGGTTTCTTCAATCCCAAAATGGCTTTTAGCAAAGTTGTTTTACCTCCTCCGTTGGGCCCGATAACGCCCAGAAAATCATTCTCATGAATTTCGAGATTGACATTTTCCAGCACCGGCACCTTATCGTAAGCCACCGACAGATTTTCTATTTTAATTAACGGATCCATTAAAAATTATCAATCAGAGTTTGAGTCATGCTTCTCAGGTTTTCTTCCCACTCGGGATTAAGCGGCCACACCTGAACAATTTGGCCACCAATTTCATCGGCAAAAACACGTGCGTGCTCCCGATCAAATTCACTTTGAATGTAAACCACTTTTATGCCTTCTGCTTTGGCAATATCAACCACTTCGCGCAGATGTTGCGGCGTAGGTTCTTTTCCTCCGCTTTCGAGCGAGTACTGCTCCAAACCATATTCGCGGGCAAAGTACGAAAGGCTCGGGTGAAAAACGATAAATTTTCGCCCGGCGTAATCTTTCAGTTGATTTTTAAGATCGCTATTCAACTGGTCGCATTCCTCTGCAAAACGCATATAATTGCGCTGATAATCAGCAGCCTTTTCAGGTTTTAGCGCCGAAAGTTCGTCGAGGATTACCTTTGCCATTTGTTTTACCATTGTTGGCGAAAGCCACACATGCGGATCAACACCATCAATATGAACATGGTCGCCGTGTTGCTCCATTTTGTCGGCAATTAAATCCAGTCCTTCCGAAATATTTACCACCTTCATTTTGGTGTTGGCCTGCTCAATTTTATCGGCCCATGAATGTTCGAAACCAATGTAACCAATACGAAACCAAATGGCCGAACGCGAAATATCTTTCAACTGCGAGGGTAAAAGCGTATAGGCTGCCGGGCTCGATCCGGGCGGAATAAGCAGGTTTACTTCAAAATCATCGCCTGCAATTTTCTCTACAAAGGTTTTTTGGGGTAAAATACTCACTGTTACAACGTCGGCCGCGGCACTTTTATCTGCTTTCTTTTGGTTCCCGCACGATGCAAACAAAGTAGCCAAAACCAATAAAAGGATGGTTCTTTTCATTAATGTATTTTTTAGTGTCTCATTTTAACAATGTTCCACAAATTTAGTTTTATGTTTTGGAATAAATAAACGGAATCGTTCTAAAACTTTTTCGCCCCCGGTTCTTTAGGCGGAACGGGGTCGTAACCATGCGTTCCCCACGGATGACATTTTGAAAGTCGCCTGACTGTTAATACAAATCCCTTAAACGGACCATGAATCTTTATGGCCTTTACCGCATATTCCGAACACGTAGGAATATGCCGGCACGATGCCGGAGTAAGTGGCGATATTCCGTATCGGTAAATATAAATCGGAATCAATAGTATCCACCCCAAAAACTTCAAAATTGCTTTACCAACTGTTCTCATAATCTGCACAGCGGACAAAGGTACGATTAAAATTCATCGTTGTTTTGTGATCTGAATTTCAGATTCATCTTAAAAAACGTTAAAGCTTAACTGAATTCAAAATAAATAGCTATAAACCTATGCCCACACCCCCGCCAATTGCATAATATTTTTAATTTTGCTAACACACAGAAAAAACAGACAAAATCTAAATTAATAAACATAATAAAATGAAGAAAGTAGCAATTGGAGTTGATATTGGCGGAACAAATACTGCCATTGGCGTTGTTGACGCTGACGGAAATGTGATGGTAAAAGACAATATTTCGACACCTTCACATGGCGATATCGACCAATACATCTCAGATTTGGCAGCGGCCATTAAAGAACTGATCAAATCAGTTAAGTTATTGAATGAAAATTTAGAAGTTTTCGGTATAGGAATTGGCGCTCCAAACGGTAATTACTACAGCGGAACAATTGAATATGCTCCAAACCTTTCGTTTAAAGGAGTGGTTCGTTTGGTAGAACTACTTCGTGCACATTTCCCTGACATGGAAGCACTTGCGCTTACAAACGACGCAAATGCGGCAGCCATTGGTGAAATGATTTACGGTGGTGCCAAAGACATGAAAAACTTTGTAATGTTCACACTTGGTACCGGCGTGGGTAGTGGTATTGTTGTAAACGGCGACCTGGTTTATGGTCACGATGGTTTTGCAGGCGAATGTGGCCACACTACATTAATTCCCGGCGGACGTTTGTGCGGATGTACTGCACTGGGCCACTTAGAAGCTTATTGTTCGGCTCCCGGAATGAAACGTACTGCTTTTGAATTGATGGTTCAGTACAATGCTACCGACAGTATTTTGGCCGACAAATCGTTTAACGAGTTGGACTCGAAAATGATTTACGACGCTGCTGAAAAAGGCGATAAAATTGCGTTGGAAGTATTTGAAAAAACCGGTGCATGGTTAGGACAAGGTTTGGCCGACACGGTTCACCACCTGAGCCCTGAAGCAGTATTCCTGTTTGGCGGACCAACTGCTGCCGGCGATTACATTTTTAAACCAACTAAAAAACACATGGAAAAACACTTGCTTCCTATTTTTAAAGAAAAGATCAAGATTCTTCCATCGGAGTTGAAACCTGGCGACGCTGCCATTGTTGGAGCTAGCGCACTGGCCTGGAAAGAGCTGGAAAAATAAAAACAACATAACACTTATAAATAAAAACAGGAGCCGGGCGGTTCCTGTTTTTTATTTGACAATTGGTATTATAATTTACAAAACCTTCCCCTTCGGGGGAGTCGGAGAGGACTTTTTCGCCTGCACTATTTTGCTCCTGTAGCGTCCGGGGGTCACTCCCACAGTTTGCTTAAATACCCTGATGAAGGTATTTAACGACCCAAAGCCAACCAACTCGGCAACTGATTCGAGAGAACGGCAATCGTAAGCTGGGTCAGCAAGCAATTCTTTCGCCTCATCAACCCGGTAATTATTTACAAAATCGCTAAAAGAGCATAAAAACTCATTGTTGATAAGGTTGGATACATATGTACGGTTTGTTGATAATTCTTTCGATACCTGTGTAATTTTAAGCTCCATGTTCCGGTAAGGTTTTTGTTCAGCAAAAAGTTCCAGCAACTTTCTTTTTAACTTATCCTGGTTAAATACTTTATTGCTGCTTATTTCTGCATCCATGTTTTCTTCTACCAGAAAATCAACTACTGTATGGTTTTGCATATAGCCCTGCAAGCCTATAAAAAATAATAAAATACTAAAAATACTGGAAGGGATAAACAGTATAACAGTCGAATCCATAAATTGCGTTCTTCCAATAATCGTAAAGATAATACTCATGCCCGAGGTTAATACCAGCGAGTACAATAGTGTTTTTACCCAAAGAATGGTTCTGTTGTTAAGGTTAGAATAAAAGTTTGCAATTTTTGAATTGTAACGTAGTATAAGATTTCGCCCATGGATAAGGAAGAAAAAAACCTGGATAATAAAAATTATTCGTCCGCTTACATAAAAAATCTCCTGAAGCAATACCGCAAAAGAACCGGATTGAAAACCCTGCTTTTTTAGAAGAAAAGAAGTTAGGTAATAATCTTGTTCGGCAGAAGTCATAAGCAAATAAGCGCCAACAGAACAACAAAATAAAATGGCAGCAGGAAGAAGCATGCGCAGGTTATACCACTTGTAAGCTGTTTCTATTGAAAGGAGTTTTATATACCAATAGTAAAGGGGGTAAACCGACAAAGAAACAAAAGTGTAAACAGGATCCATCCACAAATAGGCCTTAAACAACCCTTTAAAAAAAATGGCATGGCATAAATACAATAAAAAAGCTGCCAACATAAAAAAGCCAAGAAAATGCTTGGCCCGGTTGTTTTTACTATTGGGGATAAGCAATACGATACACCAGAAAAAAGTAACATACATAGGAGTATAAACTACCAAATCTCTAAGCATCTGTTTCAGTTTTTTTACAAAAATAAATATTTAAGCCATGTTCAAATTGTAACTTTAACAATTAGTTTTCAAACTATTGGTCATTGGTCACTGGCCATTGGTTATTGATTATTGGTTATTGATTATTGTATCTTTCATTATTGGTCACTGGCCATTGGTTGACAAAGTTTTTTTGAACTCCCGCCCCGGCTTGTTTCCGGAGAACTTTTCCCTTTCCTTTCTTCACCATTCTGCAACCTTAAATCTTCATTCTTCATTCAATCTGTTTTCCTAATCCCGCTTAATTGTACCTTATGGGTAATGCTTTTACAATATAGGTATTAATGTTTTTATCCTGAATATAACTTTGTTTAAAACCTGTTTAAGAAATGATAAATACTTGTATCGAAAGTGCCGCCACCAGGTTCTGCCAATTATTTTTTATCCTCAGCTTAAACAAAACACAAAGATTATCCCCAAATACCGGGATTAATACCTGTATGGTAATTCTTTCGGGGCGAAAACAATTTAACAAACCGGGTAAACTGGCATAATAAATACCGAAATAAAAACAAACCAAAAATTAAAAATTATAAAAATGAAAAAGCTTTACTTTTTACCGTTCCTGTTTTTGGCAATAACAACATTTGCCCAAAAACAATTTGTAGTACAAAATGGTACTGCACAAACTTTCGACGAAATTAACGCAGCCATTGAAGCCGCTTCTGCAGGAGATACCATCTACCTGCCGGGAGGTGGTTTTTCTATTTCAGCACAGGTTGATAAAACCCTGCACTGGCGCGGAGTTGGACACTATCCTGATTCAACAAGCGCCACCGGCTTTACCCAAATTCTGGGTTCGCCAACTTTTAGCGGAAACTGCGACAACAGCACTTTTGAGGGTATCTTCTTCCAATCGAGTGTAACCTTTGGTTCTAACGACAATGAATGCACTGGAGTAATAATAAAACGCTGCCGAGTAAATAGTACCCTGACTTTAAGAACTACTACTGATGTAAGCAGTGGCTATCCGAATTTAAATGTCCAGGTTTTTGAATCGGTTTTGGCTCATATTGATGCCAATAATGGAATGAATATTCGTTTTGAGAAGAATCTAATATTTGGCCTGATGTACGATTTTTATCAGTCTTCCTTTAATCACAACTCGTTTAATGTAAATCACAGTAGTATGGTTAGAAACTGTAAGAATTGCCAGTTTACTAATAATGTTTTCTCTTATCACGCTACTTTTGATGGTGGCACAACTAATTGTAATTTTGAGAATAATATCTTTCAACAGTCCGGCATGCCCTTCAATTCTACCACATCAACTTTTACTAGTTCAGGTAATATATATAACACAGGATTAGGGTTATATGTAAGCATAGTTGGAAACAACTACACCTTTGATTATGCAAATGATTATAACTTAAATGATATAACCGGCACTGCCGAAGACGGAACAACCGGTGTAAGCATCAAAAACTCAGGAATCGACGGAACCGATCCGGGCGTTTACGGAACTTCGCTTCCTTATAAAGAAGGCGCTGTTCCTTATGCGCCGCACATTCAATCGGCCAATATCGTTAACGATGCAGTTAATGGCGAACTGGGCGTACAAATTAAAGTAGTCGCACAGGAACGCTAAAACAGAAAGAAGCCCAAAGTGGAAAAAGAAGGCTGTTTTCTCCCCCAAGGGGGAAATGACGAAGGCAGAGGGGGCTTATTCATATGAAATAATTTAAATACAGAAAATCATGAAAAAAATAATTATACTTCCGTTCTTATTCCTTGCAACTTTAAGTTGGGGACAAGCGCAATTTGTGGTACAGAACGGAACCAAAACCGAGGTATACAACAACATTAATACTGCTATTACAAATGCAGTGGCCGGAGATACGCTATATATTCCAGGAGGAGGCTTTACCATAACAAACACTACCATCGATAAAACCCTGCACTGGGTGGGTCATGGCCATTATCCTTCCGAAACCGGGGCAACTATGCAAACCCGAATAAATTCAGCACTCAATTTCACCGGAAATTGCGATAACAGTTCATTTGAAGGAATATTTTTCACTTCCGAAGTTTCGTTTGGCAGTGCTGACAATGAAGCCGAAAATATTCTGATGAAGCGATGCCGGGTATTAAGTAATCTATCTTTAAGAACGGTTACAACCGGTAATCCCGACCTCAATTTTCAAATTAGCGAATGTGTTCTTTACACACTATTTGGGAACTATGGTATTAACTGTCTCATCGAAAAATCCCTAATCTTCAACCGTATCCATTATTTTGTGCAATCCCAATTTTCACACAACAGTATAAATGTTAGCTCATCAAATCGAGTTATCTATTTGTGTACAAGTTGTATTTTTGTTGATAATGTATTTGGATATGAAGGAGGCCTGTACAATTCATTTAGTTGTGTAATAAACAACAATGTATTTGCCGGAAGTTTACCCTTTACGCCAGTAACGGATATAAATGGGAACGATGGTTTTAACAACATTTATAATGTTGGCTCCGCGAATGTTTACAGTGATGTTTCGCAGAGTGTAAATCCTTACACTTTCGCTTACGAAAACGATTACACTCTGAAGGGTGGTTCAACAGGCACAGATCAAAGCGGAGCCTCCGGTATAAGTATTTCGGGCACTGCTACCGATGGCACCAACGCCGGAATTTACGGAACTGCAACACCTTACAAAACCATCCCGTACTACCCGCACATCAACACCGCAAACATTGCCACCCAGGCCGTGAACAACGAACTGGGAATAGATATTAATGCGGAGGCACAAAGCCGCTAATCGCCCGGTTTAAACTAAAAAGAAATAAACATGAGACGATTAATATATTTACTCATTTGGCTGTTGCTGCCTGCGTGGTTGTCGGCACAAACCAATATTACACAAGTTGAGTATTGGTACGACAGCGACTACGCCACAGCCAACCGGCAAACGGTATCGGGTTCATCTGTGAATTATACCGATTTGTTAGATGTTAGTTCCTTTGAGCCGGGTTTGCACACTGTTACCTTTCGCTTTCAGGACGACAGAGGTGTGTGGGGCTCGGTACTCACAAAGTTCTTTACTTATTACCCTAACACATCGCCCGGTATCAACCTGGTTACTGATGTGGAATACTGGTTTGATGGTAATTACTCCACCACAATTGAAACATCATTAACTTCGGGAGCTTCTGCCGATTGGAATACTTTGCTCGATGTAACTTCCCTGAATAACGGTTTGCACACGGTAAGCTTCCGTTTTAAAGACAACCGTGGGATTTGGGGCTCACCGCTTATCCGTTTCTTTAAAAAAGAAGCCTCAACTGGGCTGCAACAAATTGTGGCGTTGGAATACTGGTTTAACAACGATTATGCCAACAAAAAGTCGGATAGTTTTGCTGCAACAGCTTTGCTCAATATTAACGAAATGCTCGATGTTTCCTCATTGGGAATTGGTTTTCATTTTGTGAATTTCCGGATGAAAGACAAAAGTGGAAAATGGGGGCCGGTTGCTTCATGGTTCTTCACCAAAGAAAACCACGAAACATTGCCCCAACTGCACCAAATAACAAGCCTGGAATATTGGTACGACGGCGATTATTCAAACCTTCAAACCAGCTCGGTTCCGACAACTTCTATAATGACATTAGATACCGATTTCGATGTTTCCGGTTTAACAGACGGATTGCATTATGTTAGTACCCGTTTTCGCGACGAAGCCGGAAACTGGAGCCCTGCCTACTCAAAATTCTTTGCCAAATACCCGGATGAGAACGGAGTTGATTTGCATGAAATTACCGAACTTCAATATTGGTACAACGGCGATTATTCCACTGTTTATACCGGCACGGCACCTTCAGCTTCTCAACTTAATTTGAATACTTTGCTGAATGCTACAGCTTTAAACGATGGGCTACACCAGGTAAGTATCCGTTTTAAAGATGAAAGCGGAAAATGGAGCCCTGCATTCAGCCGGTTCTTTGCTAAATACCCGATTGAATCAGCAGCCAATATGCACAACCTGGTGGCCGTGGAATACTGGATTGACGGCGATAATTCAGGCGCAGAAAGAACATCCATAACACCGGGTGCAGAATATGTGCTGAACACCCAACTCAATGTTTCGGCGCTGGCCGATGGCTTGCATCTTATAACCTATCGTTTTCAGGATGAAACCGGCGTTTGGAGCCCCGCTTATTCAGAGCTTTTCAGTAAATACAAAGATGAAGTAATTGCTACCGGAAATAAAATTACGGGCTACCGTTACTGGGCAGACAACCAGATTGGTTCAGCCATTGAAACTACCTTGGCAACACCGGTAAAATTACTGGATATAGACAAATTAATCGATGTTTCGTCGTTGCCGGGCGGCACACACGATATTTCTTTCCAGTTCCGCGACTCAAGCGGGCAATGGAGCAGCGCTTATACCGAACCGTACACCCAGGATTATAATCCACGCGGTACAATAACAGTCGGCACCGATCCGGCCTGTACCCAAAGCCTGGTAACATTTACAGCTGAAACCATAGACGTAGACAGCATTTACTGGGATTTTGGAGATGCTACGGCAGTTATTGGGCATACCACTGCCGAAGAGGCTTATCATACTTACTCAAATGCAGGTGACTATTCAATTTCTGCCATACTGAAACAAAACAGTAGTGGAAATTCCAGCACCATTTATACCAGCATTACCGTAAATCAGAGCTACGGGGTTTCAGTAGTAGCGCCGAAGAATTTAATTGCGTATTATCCACTTGATGGAGATGCTGTTGACGCCGGGACTTTTGGGCACGATGGAACTGTTTTCGAAGCCCTGCCAACTTCCGACCGCAACGGGAATGCCAACCAGGCCTTTTATTTCGATGGTATAAACGATTATATCGATTTAGGCGATTGGGAGAACGGTGGTGCCATGTCTTTCACCTTCTGGGCACGGTGGGATGCGTTTAATAATTATTCACGCATTATTGACCTGGGTAACGGCTCATCGAGCAACAACATCATTGTTGCCAATTATCAAACCGGAAGCAACATTTTCTTTTCAACCTATAACAACAGTACTGAAATTAAATATTATACCCCGGCCCTTACTTTGGGGCAGTGGGATTATTTTGCAGCAACCATTGACGACCAGGGTGAAATAAAAGTGTATAAAAACGGTGCATTTATTGGCAATAAAACCAATGCAAATGTTCCCAATATTTTGACCCGAACCGCACAATACATCGGGAAAAGTAATTTTTCAGCAGATGGTTATTTTAAAGGTGCAATCGACGAACTGAAAATTTACAACAAAGCGCTTTCTGCTGAAGAAATCCAACTTGATTACGAGGGAACAGAGGGCAGTAATCTTCCGCCGGTTGAAGCCGAAATTTGTGCTAATGAAATACCTTATAATTTTGGCTCACAATTACTCAGCGCTAGTGGAACTTATTACGCAAACTTCCCTGCGGTGACCGGTTGCGACAGTATCGTTCAATTAAATTTAACCATACACCCGGTGTACGCATCGTCGGACATGCCTGATCCGACGAACCTTATTGCTTATTACCCTTTTTATGGAAATGCTCTTGATGAAAGCGGAAACGGGCACAACGGCATAGCCAACGGAGCTACCCTGGTCGAAGACCGGAACGGGAATGCCAACAGCGCTTATTTGTTCGATGGCAACGATGGAATCGATGTACCACATTCAGATGGACTAAATAGGACAGGAGAACTCAGCGTTTCGTGCTGGATTAAACCAACTGTACTTCAAAATGCAATGATATTTGGAAAATCCAATTACACTTCAGCAACCAATTATTTGTTGAGGGTACAGTCTGACGGCAATATTCAATGGGAATACAACGGTTTTCTAAATACCACTACCAAGCCTTTGCAAGCCAACAACTGGTATCACATTGTGGTAACTGCCGATAATCCGGGAGCACACAGAAAGGTTTATGTCAACGGGCAATTAATTGCCGAAACAACCACCTCTTCCGGGCCTTTTGGCAGTGTTACAAATCCACTTACATTTGGCTATGCAAGCCGGGGGGCAGAATATTTCCAGGGAGCTATCGACGATGTCAGGTTCTACAATAAAGAATTGACCGATGCCGAAATAACAGCCTTATTCCGGGAATCGGATTTGATAGTAGAAAAAGAAATCTGTTCTACAGAAACGCCTTACATTTTCGGGACACAGCAATTAACAACAAGCGGTATCTACACCGAAACTTTCCAAAGCCAATATGGTTGTGACAGTACTGTTACTATTAACCTGCTTGTTAACCCATCGTACAGCATAAGCCTGACAGATTCAGTTTGCGAAAGCGAATTGCCTTATATTTTCGGAAGCCAGTCAATTTCAGCGCCCGGACAGTATAAAGAAACGCTGAAAACGGTTGAAGGCTGCGACAG